>NZ_KV804405.1:0-19681 GCF_001811315.1 Bacteroides sp. HMSC067B03
GAATAGATATTTCACTTTTCTTCCAACTACCCTAAGGGGGTGTTAGAGGGTACTGTTCACGTGCTCACATAACTTTCAATTCAGTAAATCATAGGAGAAGTAAGCTGATATATATTTAAGCTCCTATTTTTATAGGTAGGGGGGATTATATATTAAGTACCTGTACTTTATTACACGCATATCTTTCTGTTCTCCACAAATGGAACTATTTTAAACCACTACAAAATGTGGCACAACCATACAACCAATATTTAAAGAATGAGTATCATTCATTTTTTAGCTTCACCAATTATTCGTAAATTTGTGTATCCCATGAAGGAAGAATTATCGTGTTGCATTGAGGACATATTATCTCCATTTCCCAATTACTACCAATACGATAATTTACCTTTTTCACAATCTTCCATAGATAAAGCCATGTCTGATAGATTTTATTGCGATTGCCTATATACTAGTATTAGGCGACCTTTTTCATTTTTGTAGCATAACCATAAAAAGTAGGGCAATTTGACGTCTGCCCTACCGCTTGTGGTTACGAAAAATTTCTAACATATTCGACTATGACAGAAATATATACTTTCCAAGAATTGCGTGAATTAGCCTTAAAATACGGAATCAGAGATAATAAAGTCCATATCGGTGTATGGATACAGACACAAGGCTATCAGAAGCAGAGAATACAGATTAACCACATTAGAAAAACATTTTATTTAAAATCCCATGATTGAAACAAGAATCCCAATAGCACCTGACACAAGTACCACCCTTACAGATGAAACAACAGAGCACTTTGTTAATCGCAAGGTAACAATCAAAATAGACAGAGATTATTTAAAAAAGAAGTATGCAGAACTATACGAGCGACTAGCAAAAATAAAGCTGCCACCCTCTTACAAGAAGAAATAATATACCACACACAAAAAAGCCGCAGTTGAGCACATTTGTAAGTGTACTCGCTTGCGGCTATTTTTAAGGCTTAAAATTAATCAATAAATCTCTTTATCAAATATCCCCTAGTTAGCTTTCCCTCGATTCGTTGAGTTCCAGATTCTAGTTCAACCCATTTTTTTAGGTCCGTAGACTTCTTCATTCCAAATTGTTGCGCAATCGCCTTCAGTTCCTTAGAAGGCATAAATGTACCAACCGTTAATAATGATTTCAGTTGTTGACCAATATCACTATCAGCACAAACATTCTCTTTTTTTAAAGCTTCAAGAGCAGCTTTTACAGCTTTCATACTTCTTAACTTTTTCACCTGTTCCACCTCCAATTTATACAAAGCTTCTTTTATGAAAGGATACTCTTTTTCAATGCTCTGTTTTGCTTCAATATCCAAACAATATCTCATATCAGCATACAAAAGAAATGTTTCCAAAAATGTAGGCTTCTTAGAAGCAGACTTTATAAAGTTGTTATCTAATTGCACCCATTCCACTTTGGAATGTAACATACCCACCCTCTCATATTCAACAACTAAATCTTTCTGTGAACAATATATGCTATCCATTAATCTATAATTATAGAGTGCGACTTTAGCTACCATATCATTAACAATAAACTTATCATTTTTTTCATCATATTTGAGAAATGAGGATTTACTTAAGTCTGACTTTTGTTGCTTTCTTGCTCCTTTCGAAAGTTGGTTATATGCGGTAACTCTTTCTTTAGCATATTCCAGTTCTTCTTCTATCTCCTTTTTTGCCTTTTCATAATCACTATAGTAGTCACTTGGTCTTGTATTAAAAATATGAACGACTAAATTCCTAAACGGATTATTCGTGTTTCTTATTCTTCCTGCAATTTGGGGAATATCCATATCAACACTTAATAAAGTATGTTCATTATAAATATTACTTACCACATAACAGATACCCGTTTCAGAATAAAAATCCACTCCTTCAAACGATTTGGAAGTTATGAAATTAAATTTCTTTGGTGCATCCGTAGAACTAGATATTCGATATTCACCTAATGTCTCGCGGTTCTTGGCTTCATCAGCACAAATAATCCTGCAATCATCATTTGTAAGATGAGTATGTTCCAATATTTTCTTTATATCTGTGACACTGTTTATAAAGAAGTAAGCTTCGTATGATTTAAGTTCACCTCTTTCGATATATCCCTGTCTCCGATACGTTTCAATAAGATTTGCAGCAAGATTATAAGGCTTATTAGTCTGATAAGGTAGAATCATTAAAGGCTCTATATGCTCCCAATCAGCAATATATTCTTCCACGTCTTTTAAAGCATCCGGTTTAAAATCCATAGCAATAGGAGTGGCAGACATAAAACAATATGATTTAAACTCATTAAAATGTTCCAATACTCCTTCTACGGCTTCTTTTCTATAAGAATATATTTTCAAGAGGTTATGATATTCGTCAACTAATAACCTATACTCTTTGGGGACAATAAGAGAAACTAGAGAAGGTATCTTATCATAAGTACACATTATTTTTTTCGTTCCTTCTTTAGAAAGATATTCTTTTAACCTTTTCTTTAATGTAGGAGTGAATGTACCATACAATCCGAAAAGATTTCTAACCGGACTCAATCCTGCCTTTCTATCTCCAGCCTTCCATACAATACTATTTCCACTCTCATCTTTAGGTGGATAACACTTGTTTTCTATTAATTCTGTGGTAGGAACTGCAATCACATAATTCTCACCATTTTTAAGAGCAATTGTTGTTCCGCCACAACCTGTGACTACCTTATTAAAGATACAATTATGAGGAAGGTCTTCTAAATCAAGAAAGCCGTCATGTTCTTGGATTTCTAGTTTTTTCATATCTATTATTCAGAAAAAATTGTAACGCTATCATCGACCACAAAATTAATACTTTATAAATACCTGTACTACTATTTTCCTGACTTTCCATATTTTTTATATAGCTATAATCTGCAAAAAAATGTAACACACATTTTTGAAAGTAGAAATATAGATATTATGAAAATTTATCTGTAAAGCTATCAGATAGGAAGAAAAATGAATTATATCTCAACTTTTACTGAAGATTTTCTTGTATACTCCACATAAAGGACATAATTGCCGAATAATCCGGCATTACAAAATGAAAAATTACATATAGACTCAAAAATCATATTTTACCCCTATTTTAGAGTTGAAACTCAATCCTCTAGCCTATTATAGACTTGGAAGGTAATAATTCACACCTATTTTAGACCGACATCTTCATTTTTCTGTAAATTATTAGATACCATTCTTGTCTGTTAAGGCTATATTCTTTATTTTTGCAATCCATAATCAAGATACTGAAAAACTTGCGTCAGAGTTTTTAGATGTTTTGATTTATGGACAAGCTAAAATAGATTGGAAGTCTGCCATTATTTTTTTAATTAACTAATGATTTTGAACTGTTGAACATCCAATAGTTATATCAAGAGAAATAGCTCTGTGATAATTATAAGTCTAATTAAAAATTTAAGAAGCATGAAAGAAAATTTACAAAGCATTAGTAATCAGCAAAGTGTAGAAGTTGTAAACGGTGGTAATTCACAAGTAATAACTCGTAAAGCTTCCAAGAAGAAAGAACCCTTTCACGCTGTAAGAGAGAAAGCTGCGAACCTCTACCGAAAGCAACTGAACCGAGGTGTTGACACAATGAAAAAAGCGATTGAGTACGCTCTGAACCAAGCCTCTATTGAATATGACCAAAACCGTTTCTTGGCGGATTACGGAAGATTGGTAGAAAGGCTCTTGGATAGCAAAAGTTTTGAAAGGGACTGTAACAAGTTTAAATTAGAACCGTTCGACGCTGCAACCCATATCGTCTTTGACGGTGTGAAGCAAATGAACATCGTCCTCGAAAAAGGTTTGGAAACTGTGTACGGAAGCCGTTTAACGGAACTTAAAGAAGCAGTGTACTCGAAAGAAGTACTTGGTACAGCATTAGGATACCCAATTGCTGCTTAATAACTTCCCCCTCTTGCCTGACGCTTTAGCAAGGGGGGATTTTATTTTTAAAGTAAATTCTTCATTGCCTCATCTATTTGCTCATTCTCAAAGCTATCAAGATAATACTGTGTCGTTGACAAACTTGTATGCCCCAATGATTCGCTTATCAATGCGATGTTTACACCAGAACGTTTTAATACTGTTGCAAATGAGTGACGCGCAACATAGGTTGTCAGCGGAATGCTAATATCCAAATGAGCACCTATCTTTTTAAGAGCTTTATTCATGCCTTTTATTACTTTTCTAATCCTATCATATTGCTGTTGTTCAGTAATATGAAAATTACGGTCTAATATTGGGAAAACATAATCATTCAGTTGTGAGTCCGGTTTCCTATATTTATCTACAATTTGTACGGCTTGAGGCAAAAGTTGAAATGTAATAGGCTGCTTTGTCTTATGTCGTACAAAGCATATTCGATTATTTATAATATCTGAATATTTCAAATATGCTATATCAATCATATTCATACCACAACCAAGATAACTAAAAGAAAATAAGTCTTTGGTCAAATGAAGTAATGGGCTATAATAAGTTGTTATCTCCATTAAATCAACATTCATTATTTTATGTATTTCAGCCTTAGTAATTGCCCTCTTACATTTACCCTTACGATAATGAGATATTTTGAATTTTACAAAAGGATAATACTTCTCGTTCACCACATTATCTTCTATTGCTTTATTATAAACAGCACGTAATTCTCTCATTCGTATTCCAATCGTATTATCAGAATTACCACGTTTACGAAGATAAAGCTCATAACGCTTTAACCAATTTACATCAATATCCGTGAAAGGTATATCCAAATTACCTGCGAATCTCAATACAGAATTATAACAACTAATGTAAGCCTTGGCATTACCTAATCGCTTCTCGGCAGTCATATACTGTATGATGTATTGAATATAATCTCCCACATTCTGTTTATTACAACTTCGTTCCACGTATTCAGCCAAAGATTGTGGAGTAAAGTCTTTACCAAGCGCTTTCAACTCAAACATCATATTGACATATTCTTGCCTCGTTTGATTCATGATACTCAATAACTGTTCACGATTGGGATAGTTTCTTTTAGGTTCTTCTTTATCAAAATTCCAACAAGAAGCTTTAATTGAAATTCCCAAAGATTTAAAGTAACGTAACTTACCTTGGCTAATTCTCAACATCAACGGGTGTTCTCCATTAGCCAAAACTTTTGATTTAAAACAAATAATGCCTATATTAGCATCCATAACGTAACATATTATTGTCACATTTTGGTTTGCGCTATGGTTTACACCAATAAACAAATAAGAGATATTTTAGAAGTCAGACATAAGATTTGGCAAAAACCAAAACAGCTATAAATACCTTATAATCAGAAGCTTTGCTGGTAGCTTTCAAAGGCGTCAGCCTTTGGAAGACGCAGGTTCATAATCATGAGGTCCCCGGTTCAATCCCGGGTCCCGCTACTTGATAAGAATAAGGCATTTGGGAGGCTTCCACTTCTGGGTGCCTTTTTCTTTTTTACATCAATTGGTAGCAGGTGACGCTATAGGTGACGCTAATTAACGAATAAGCCCCCGAAAGCTATCCATAAAGCTTCCGGGGGCAATTCTATTTTACACTTTTATTCCCATTCGATAGTCGCATTAGGCTTCGGTGACATATCATAGCAAACACGATTCACATTCTTCACTTCTTTCAGAATGCGGTCTGTGATTTTCATCAGAATAGGCCAGTCTACCGGTTCAATAGTAGCTGTCATGGCATCCACCGTATTGACGGCACGAATAATTACCGGCCAGTCGAAAGAACGGGCATTATCACGTACACCAACAGATTTAAAATCGGGTACTACAGTAAAGTATTGCCATACTTTTTTATCCAATCCGGCAATCTGGAATTCCTCACGTAAAATTGCGTCAGATTCACGTACTGCTTCTAAACGATCACGTGTAATTGCTCCCAGACAACGTACACCTAAACCGGGACCGGGGAAAGGCTGACGGTAAACCATCTCATAAGGCAAGCCCAACTCCAGACCACAAGCACGAACTTCATCCTTAAACAACTGGCGCAAAGGTTCTACAAGCTGGAATTGAAGATCTTCGGGCAGACCGCCTACATTATGATGAGATTTCACCATTTTAGCAGTCTTCGTTCCACTCTCCACAATATCCGGATAAATAGTACCCTGACCCAAGAAATCGATACCGTCCAGTTTACGTGCCTCCTCTTCGAACACACGAATAAACTCTCCACCGATAATCTTACGTTTCTGTTCGGGATCTTCCACGCCTGCCAATTTATCCAGGAAACGATCTGTTACATCTACATAAATAAGATTGGCTTTTAACTGGTTACTGAACACCTCGACAACGTCTTCAGACTCACCTTTACGCATCAAACCATGATTAACGTGCACACATACCAAATTGTCACCGATCGCTTTCAGAAGCAAAGCAGCTACCACAGAACTGTCAACTCCACCCGACAATGCCAGCAATACTTTCTTATCGCCTACCTGACGCTTAACCAGTTCGATCTGATCATTGACAAAGTTTGCCATGTTCCAATTAGCTTCAGCTTGACAAGTATCGAATACGAAAGACTTTACAGCAGCTTTAATAGCCTCGATATCATCTGTAAATGCCGGAAGCTTCACTGCACAGGTTGCTTTATCGTGACCGGCAGCCATGACAGGGATACCCATTGTATAAATCGCCGGATCTACGTCAATAGCAACGCCGTCAATCACATTGTTAGGTCCACCATTGATAATAATACCCTTTACGTTGGGCAATGCTTTCAGTTCTTCCATTGTGATATCGTGAGGATAAATCTCACTATAAACTCCTAATGCACGGATGGCGCGAGCCAATACCGTATTCTCGTGACTACCCAAGTCAAGGATAACAATCATGTCCTGTTTCATCTGATTCTGGTTCTTTTAAGTTATTATATTGTATAAATTTGACTTTACCTTCAATTAGCCTGCAAATATAAAGATTTTAAAAGACGCTGCAATGTCTTGATTCCCAAAGTTTCATTTCAAATTAAACCGAATGCCACATTTCTTTATCGCAACGACAGAATCCGGACTCTTTCCGAACACTTCTTTTTATGCCTTCAGCCGCATCACAAAGCGACTTCCTTTACCCAATTCACTTTCTACCGTCAGTGTACCACCATGTGCTTCCACAAAGTCTCTCGAAATAGACAAACCGAGTCCGCTTCCCTGAACTTTGGTGCCGGGAACACGGAAGTAACGGTCGAAAATACTCTTGTGATAACGGGGATCGATGCCTTTACCGAAATCCTGAACGTACAGGTCGATCATATCTCCTTCCTGCCTGGCACCAATCACGACACGCCCGTTTTCTTTAGAATAACGAATCGCATTGCTGAGCAAATTAGTCAATACCCAAGCTATCTTTTCACTATCGACAAAGAGCTTGCCGATTTTCTCTTCCGGGTACTCTACTTCTATCTGGATATTGAACTTATCCGCTTGTACCTGATTAGCTTTAATCGCATATTCTATCAGTTCAATGGGCTTCGTTATCTTCGGCATTAATTGCAGCTTGCCTGCCTCTACCTGAGTCATATTCAGCAATTCACCCGTAATGCTCAACAGGCGTTCGCTATTTTCCTTGATGCTTTTGGACAACTGTTCCTGTTCATCATTCAGCGCACCGACACGTTTATCTTCCAATAGTTGCAGACTCATCATGATAGCCGCAATCGGAGTTTTCAATTCGTGTGAAATGGTCGAAATAAATGTAGTCTTGGCAGAATCCAGTTCCTTGAATTCCGTTATATTCTTCAGCAAAATAACATCCCCTAATTTGCTGGGTTCATCCTTTCCGGCTTCCGTATTAATGATGGGGATATAGGAAGCCTTGAAATAGCTTTCTTTATCATCGGCATATATTTTTAGCGGCTCTTTCTGATCGCCTGGTGTCACCAGTTCACGAATCAGCCGACGGAGCAGATCATTCTTCAAAGACAATTCTTCTGCCGATTTACGTATGACATTTTCTCTTTTCAGATTGAGCACATTCAATGCTTTATCATTAATAAACAAAATCTCACGGTCCATATTCAAGCCAATTATCGGATCGTCGATACTGTTCACGATGGCCTCAATGAATTTCTTGGCAGAAAGAATATCCGCTAACGTACTTGCCCGATACTCGGCCAAACGTTCCGCCATACGGTTGAAGCTCTCGGCGACTTCCCAAAACTCCTGATTATTTCTCATATCCAGCCGTTCTTCATAATTATGATTGGCTATTTCAAGAATCCCTTGTTTCAGTTCCTTGATGGGTTTACTGATTGTTCGGGGCAACCAATACAGCAATGTCAATCCGGTCAATATACAAATACCGCCGGTAACGGAAATCCACAACAGAGCACGCTCCAAGGCAGGCATAGCAGCAGGACTGTCGGGCTCTGTGGCAGTCAGCAACTGAAGATTCACAACAGAAAGCGTCACCAATAAAATAATCATTCCCGCTAGCATCCCGATGCCGAGAATCAGTTTGGTTTTAATATTCATATCGTTCATACGGTTAATATTATGCAAGTATAATCAAATCTACATTAGCTTGTGACAAATTATTTAAAAACTTTCTATATCCAAGTATAGAGCAGATAGCACGAGGAAATCTCAGATTAGGAATTCCCATACAGACAGACGATATCTGTTTTTCCTGACAAACTTTGACAATACTCCCCAGAATATCCTTCGACTGTACCTGAACGACCTCTCCTCCCAGTTCTGCCACCAGTTTAAAATGATTCAACAGATAACGCTGACTAGCCAAATCAATCCTGTCCATACTCTCTTTCGGTGTCTGCACATAAAGAGCGACAAAAGTCGTATTATACCGTGTTGCCAGACGTGCCGCTTTCCTGATAATCCTTCTGGGTGTCTTCTCATGACTACTGATACAAGCCATAAATTTCTCATGCCTGATGCCGACTGCAACACCCATCACCACTTCGTTCTCCACTTTCTTCTCCACCCGAAGCGCCACTTCTTTCAGGGCCAGTTCGCGCAATTGAAGAATATTCTCGGTCCGGAAGAAATTATCCAATGCCGTCTGAATCTTTTCCGGACGGTATATCTTTCCTGCTTTCAGACGTGAGATCAACTCTTCCGCTGTCAGGTCGATATTCACAACCTCGTCTGCTTCCTGAAGCACGCTGTCCGGGACCCGTTCTTTCACTTCAATTCCCGTGATCTCCTGTACTTCTTCATTCACACTTTCAATATGCTGGATATTGATAGCAGAAATCACATTAATCCCCTCATCCAACAGAGTCATCACATCCTGCCAACGCTTCTCATTCAGACTGCCTTCCACATTGGTATGTGCCAGTTCGTCCACAATCACAATCTCAGGATGAATACGGATTATTGTATCCACGTCCATTTCCTCCAACTCCTTTCCTTTATAGAAAATTTTACGTCGGGGGATAACAGGCAATCCTTCCATCAGTGCCTCCGTTCCCGCACGTCCGTGAGTCTCAATATAGCCGATTTGTACATCCACTCCGTTGTCCAGTAATTCATGGGCCTCCTGAAGCATACGATATGATTTACCTACACCGGCTATCATGCCGATATATACTTTGAATTTGCCTCGGTGAGACTTCTTGATCAGGTCCAAAAAATGTTGTACACTCTGTTCTCTATCCATATCCATTTATTTAATTCCTGTTTATAAACTATTTCAACCCGTAATAATCATCACGATCACCACGGGTCTCTGTATAATAAAAATTCATGAGTTTATATCTATGGCCTTAAAGTTACGCCAAAAACCAAGAAAGCATCTTCAACACATGGATTCCATATAGCCTGTGCAAATATCGGCAATGAAAACTTATCATTAATTTTTATCTCTGTCATTCCTTTTAATGCTATATTAGTCACGGCGAAACCACTATTCGTGTATATACTCTCCGCCTTATACGGCACTGCGCCACAAGTTACATTTAAATCGACATTTTTCACACTGAAAGGATAATTAAGTTCCAGATAGGATGAATAATTTTGTTTTAGTTCTCCGCTATCATTCAGTTTCTTGTCTTTTCCGGCAAACATCGTATACCATGCCACGGACAAAGGAAACTTCTCTACGGGCAGCGTATAAGATAATCCCGCTTCAAAATGATGTCCCGTTTCATGACTTTTAAAATTAAAATACTTGTATGCTCCTTCACCTTCCCACCACAGGTCGGCAACAGTCAGCGTAGGGCCTGCTTCACCCAACTTATAGGCAAGAGTCAGATCCAGTTCCTTGTTGCCTCCACTGAAATTAGTAGATCCCCATGCGGTAACAGAAAAGTTTCCGATCCCAAAACCTAGTGTGGGCTGAAAAGCTGCACCTCCCCCCTGATACATACCACGCCAGACATAGGAACTGACCACATCGCCCTGCACTGTAAATTCCTGTGCTTTTACCTCTGTTATACTCAATGCGCATACGACTGCTGCAACCAATGATCCCAAAACAATCTTCTTACTAAAAAAAGTCTTCATATTTATCTTTTTTATTTTATGTTTCTAAAAAAGAGCAGCGCCCTGCCCAGCCCTGTTTATCTGAACCGCAATAAATAACTAAAACGATTCGGACAGGAACGCTGCCCACTACTGTTTGATTATTTATTCTCTTCCAGTGCTATATTCAGTTTCAGCACATTAATCTTCTCCGTTCCGAAAAGTCCCAGAAAAGGTTTCTCCACACTTTTATCAACGATTTCCTTTACCTGATTCTCCGTCAGTCCACGCGCCTGTGCCACTCTCTTTACCTGCACGTACGCACATTGTGGAGTAATATTCGGATCGAGACCGGAAGCACTTGCTGTTACCATCTCCGCCGGAACTTCTTTACGGCTCAGATAAGGGTGATGTACCAGAAAAGTGTCGATACGTGCTTCGACTTCAGCCAGATATTCAGGATTCGTAGGTCCTTTGTTACTACCGGAAGAGCTGGTGGCATCATAGCCGTCTCCGGCACACGAAGGACGTCCCCAGAAATAAATGTCTTTCGTAAACATCTGACCTACATTAGCCGCACCTACCACTTTTCCATCCAGTGTGGCTACTTCAGCATTTCCCTTATTAGGACCTGCAACCTGTGCAAACAACCACAAAACAAGAATATAGAACACGGAAAAAAAGACACAGAAAACGAGAGTTATCTTTAGTGATTTAAATAAAGTTTTCATCGCTATTGTTTTTTAATTAAAAGAATAAACCTACTAATAAATCGATCAACTTGATTCCGATAAAAGGAGCAATCACACCGCCCACCCCATAAATCAACAGATTCCGGCGAAGTAAGGCACTTGCACCTATCGGCTTGTACTGAACGCCACGCAAAGCCAATGGAATCAGAATCGGAATAATAATGGCATTGAAGATGACTGCCGAAAGAATCGCACTTTCAGGACTATGCAACTGCATAATATTCAGTGCTGCCAATTCGGGAATAGCCACCATAAACAAAGCAGGAACAATGGCAAAATACTTAGCCACATCGTTGGCAATAGAGAAAGTAGTCAGTGTACCACGAGTCATCAGCAACTGTTTACCGATTTCCACAATCTCAATCAGTTTCGTTGGATCATTATCCAGATCGACCATATTACCGGCCTCTTTCGCAGCCTGTGTACCACTATTCATTGCCACTCCGACATTTGCCTGAGCCAAAGCAGGAGCATCATTGGTTCCATCCCCCATCATTGCCACCAGTTTACCGGACTGCTGCTCCTTCTTGATATATTCCATTTTATCTTCCGGCTTGGCTTCGGCAATAAAATCATCCACACCTGCCTTCTCTGCAATATATTTGGCAGTCAGCGGATTATCGCCGGTCACCATAACCGTTTTCACTCCCATCTTGCGCAAGCGTTCGAAACGTTCCTGAATGCCCGGCTTGATGATATCCTGCAATTCAATCACTCCCGTCACTTTCTGGTTTACACATACCACCAAGGGCGTACCACCATTGCTTGAAATAGCAGCAATCACCTCTTCCACCTCTTTCGGAAATTTATTTCCGGCACTTTCCACTATCTTACGGATAGCATCAAAAGCTCCTTTACGAATCTGAGTTCCATCCGGCAGATCAACGCCCGAACACTTGGTTTCGGCTGTAAACTTAATCATCCGCGCACCGGTCGTATTCAAGCTGCGCATACGGATGCCCGATTCACGTCCCAGTTCTACGATTGATTTGCCTTCCGGAGTTTCATCGGACAGAGAGGAAAGCAGACAGTTTTCTACAAAAGCGTGCAGATCAATGCCCGGCGCAGTGTGAAAATGGGTAGCTTTACGATTACCGATGGTGATAGTTCCGGTCTTATCCAGCAACAAGGTATCAATATCGCCGGCAGTTTCCACTGCCTTGCCCGATTTTGTTATCACATTCGCACGTAGTGCACGGTCCATACCGGCAATACCGATAGCAGAAAGAAGTCCTCCGATTGTTGTCGGAATCAGGCATACAAACAAAGAAATAAGTGAAGCAATGGTAATGACAGTATTGCTGTAATCGGCAAACGGTTTTAACGTCACACACACAATGACAAAGACAAGTGTAAAACCGGCCAGCAGAATAGTCAGTGCTATCTCATTCGGAGTTTTCTGACGAGACGCACCTTCTACCAGCGCAATCATTTTATCCAGAAAACTTTCTCCCGGCTGAGTGGTCACCATTACTTTTATATGATCTGACAATACTTTCGTACCGCCTGTCACCGAACTCTTATCACCACCTGCTTCCCGAATTACCGGAGCAGACTCCCCTGTAATCGCACTTTCATCGATAGAAGCCAGTCCTTCGATTATTTCACCATCGGACGGAATCACATCTCCGGCTTCACAAACAAACACGTCTCCTTTCTTTAATTGCGAAGAACTGACAGTCACTATTTTATTGCCTTCTACCTTTTTGGCAGGCGTCTCCTCACGTGTTTTACGCAGACTATCGGCTTGCGCCTTTCCCCGCGCTTCGGCAATGGCTTCGGCAAAATTGGCAAACAACAGTGTGACAAACAGAATGATAAACACAGCTATGTTGTAAGCAAACGAACCTTGTGAAGGGGTTATGATGGAGTAAAGTGTCACAAACAACATGACCACCGTAGCCACTTCGACCGTATACATGATCGGGTTCTTTATCATCAGACGTGGATTTAACTTCACGAATGACTGTTTCAAGCTTTCTATAACTTGCTCCTTTTGAAACAAAGAAGCTGATTTCATATTTTTCATATCTCTCTAATTCAGAATTACAAACTTAAATGTTCGGCGATTGTACTTAAAGCATGTACCGGGAAGAATGACAGAGCAGCAATAATAAAGATTACGACAAATGTCATTATACCGAAAGTCAGCGTATCAGTCTTCAATGTTCCGGCACTCTCGGGAATAAACTTCTTCTGAGCCAGCAGACCGGCAATGGCAACCTGTCCGATTATAGGAAGGAAACGACTAAGTATAAGCACAATACCACATGTCCAGTTCCAGAAATAAGTATTATCGCCCAGTCCTTCAAAACCTGAACCATTGTTAGCGGCAGAAGACGTATACTCATAGAGTTGTTCACTCAAGCCATGGAATCCGAGATTATTCAGCCATCCACCCTCACTTTCTACAAAGTCCGGATGATGTGTATATATATAACTTGAGATAGCAGTAAACACCAATATGACGAACGGATGCAACAATGCTACGATCGTAGCTATCTTCATTTCACGGGCTTCTACTTTCTTGCCCAGAAACTCCGGTGTACGCCCTACCATCAAACCACTAATAAATACCGCGATAATAATAAATGTATAATAGTTCATCCAGCCTACACCGACACCACCAAACCAAGTATTAATCTGCATATTCAGCATCTCCATCATACCAGACAACGGCATAGTAGAATCATGCATACCATTCACTGAACCGTTGGAAGTAACAGTAGTCACAATACTCCAGAGGGCTGTAGCTCCGGCACCCAAACGAACCTCTTTACCTTCCATCGCGCCATTATCCTGCGCAATTCCCAATGCATCGATACGGGGATTTCCGCCCATCTCCTGACTGACATTGATGCAGACACCCACCAAAAAGGCGAAAAGCATCACACCGAAAATACTATAAGCCAGTTTCTTCCTGCGAGTATAGAACCCTAATGCCAATGCCATTGCCATCGGAATAATCAAGATAGACCAGCATTCCACCATATTGGTAAGATAAGTGGGGTTTTCCAACGGATGAGAAGAGTTCACGCCAAAGTAACCGCCACCATTTGTACCTAATTGTTTGATAGGTACAATTGCAGCCGTAGGTCCTTGAGAAACCATCTGCTCCTGTCCTTCGAGAGTAGTCACCTGCATCTTTCCGTCAAATCCCATCGGGGTTCCCTGAAGAATCAGGATGAAACCTACAATCAAAGAAAGCGGCAGCAGGATACGGGTACAACTCAATACCAGAAAATGCCAGAAGTTACCGATTGTTTTTGTTGTCTTTGCAGCCATGCTTTTCATAATACCGGCCATAGCAGCCATACCGGTTGCAGCGGTAATAAACTGGAAGAGCATAATGACAAACAGCTGTGTGAAATAAGTCAATCCGCTTTCGCCGCTATAGTGCTGTAAATTACAGTTGACCATAAAACTGATACAGGTATTGAAAGCCTGATCCGGTGTCTGCGGCCCGTTACCGTCTGGATTCAAAGGCAACCATCCCTGCGAAACCAACAATACCATTCCCCAGAAAAACCAGAAAGCATTCAAAATCAGTAATGCTTTCAGGAACTGTTTCCAGTTCATTTCTTCCTTGGGATCAATTCCGCATACTTTATAAATGATTCTTTCAACAGGAACCATAAAATCCGACCAGGTTTTCTCTCCTTTATAAACCCTGGCAATATATTTTCCCAGTGGATAAGCCAGAATCACCATCAAAGCGATCTGCGCAACCACACCTAAAATTTCTGTATTCATACTTTTACCTTAAACTGTATAACTTTAAAACTTCTCGGGTCTGATGAGTACATACATCAAATAACCGAAGATTGCAATACCTAATACAAATAATGCTGTGTACATAATTCCTTCTCCTTCTTTTTAGATCTTTTCAAACCAGTCTACACATTTCCAAAACAGCCAGAAGCAGGCAAAGCCGCTTAACAGGCAAAAAATAAATGATAGTGTTACTTCCATGTTTTTTCGTTTAAATGATTATTTTAAAATTTCTTGGTAGACAGTATGCCAAATGCGTGCCAAAACAATGGAGTAAACAACAATAAACTGATTGATAGAGCAATACAATAATTCATTCTGCTCATAGGTTCCCATCAGACCCTACCATTTTGAAAAAGCATCCCTATTTTGAAAAGGTTACTGCTTTCCAAACAAAATGTAAGGATCGATTTTCAAAACGAAAGAGTATTCCCATTTTGAAAAGGTGAAATAAACTGGTCATCAAAAGATAACACACTGATAATAAACGCTTAATGGATAAAAGAGGCTAATTGGTATATACTTTGCCCTTCAGCAGGTATGAAACTATATATTATATCAAACAGATTACCCGTAAAGGTTGCCAACCCGAATGACACATTCGTCTTTTCACGCAGTGAAGGCGGAGTGACAACGGGATTAGATTCTCTTGAGACATCTTATGAGAAGCATTGGATAGGATGGCCCGGAATATGCGTTAATAAGGAAAAAGACAAACAGGAAATCAACGAAAAACTGCTGGAACTGAATTTCCATCCGGTCTTTTTATCAGAGGCACACATCAGAAACTACTACGAAGGATACAGTAACAGTACTATCTGGCCTATGTGCCATTACTTTTATGCTTATACCTTATATAAGAAGTGTTTCTGGCAGTCTTATCAAGTAGTCAATCAACTTTTCTGTGATGAGATTTGCCGCTTGATACGTCCCGGAGACAAAGTGTGGATTCAAGATTATCAGCTGATGTTACTCCTCGGTATGCTAAGAAAAGTATATCCGGAACTCTGTATCGGCTATTTCCATCACATCCCCTTTCCTTCTTACGAACTTTTCCGTATCCTTCCGGAACGTGCCGAAATACTGAAAGGATTGCTGGGAGCGGACTTTATCGCTTTCCATACCCACGACTATATGCGTCACTTTATCAGTGCCGTAGAGCGGGTACTGCACATCGACTTCAAACTGGACGAAATACAAATTGGTAACCGAGTAGTAAGGGTAGATGCTCTGCCCATGGGAATCAACTATGAGCTCTATCACAATGCCTCCCAAAATCCTGTAGTGCGGCAAGCCATCGACCGCAACCGGACCCTTTTCGGTAACCACAAATTAATCTTATCCGTAGACCGGCTGGACTATAGCAAAGGAATCCTCCACCGGCTGCATGGCTTTTCCAGTTTTCTCGAACATCATCCAGAGTATCATGGAAAAGTAACATTGGCAATGGTAATCGTTCCTTCCCGCGATCACGTAGGAAGTTATGCAGAGCTGAAAACGAAGATAGATGAAGAAATAGGTTCTGTCAACGGGCGCTACTCCACGATGAACTGGACTCCCGTCTGTTATTTCTATCATGGCTTTTCATTAGAAGAACTTACTGCCATGTATTATGTAGCCGATATTGCCCTGGTAACTCCCTTACGCGACGGCATGAATCTGGTAGCCAAAGAATATGTAGCTTCCAAATGCGATAACACTGGTGTACTTATCCTCAGTGAAATGGCAGGAGCCGCAGTAGAGATGACAGATGCTATTCAAATCAACCCGAATGATTCGGGACAAATAGAGAATGCTATCTGCCAGGCCCTGGAAATGCCGGCAGAGGAACAAAAGTTACGTTTGCAGCGTATGCAGAAGATATTGTCCGTACAAACAGTCAATAAATGGGCTGCCGACTTTGTAAATGGCCTGGACATGACTTGTATGAAGAACGATTCGTTACGGAAAAAACGTATCACTGCAGCAACCATTGCGCAAATCAAGCTGAAATACAATCAGGCAAAACAACGCCTGATCTTACTGGATTACGACGGAACACTGGCAGCGCTCAAGACACGCCCCGAGGATGCGAAACCGACTCCCGAACTTATTTCTATTTTACAGCAGATGACTGCTGATCCCTCCAACCATATTGTCATCAATAGTGGCCGGGATCATTTTACATTAGAGAAATGGCTCGGTTCGCTCCCTGTCTGCATGGCAGCCGAACATGGAGCTTTCTATAAGGAAAATGGTGTATGGCACAAAAATATAAAGAAATTGGAATGGAGCACCGGACTTCAGTCCATCCTGCAAATGTTTGTGGACAAAACTCCCCGTTCGCGACTGGAAGTAAAAGAGACGGCACTGGCATGGCATTACCGCGAAAGTGATGCCTGGTTGGGAACTTTGAGAGCACAACAGCTGGTCAATGCACTAATTTCCATTTGTACCAGACAAAAGTTACAAATCCTGCAGGGGAACAAGGTCATTGAAATCAAATCGCCAGACTACAACAAAGGATCGGAAGTAAACCGGTTGTTATCCAACAAGCGCTACGACTTTGTGATAGCAATGGGAGACGATACGACAGATGATGATATGTTTCAGGCTTTGCCCTTAAATGCCGTTACTGTCAAAGTAGGCAGTATTTCGGAAATAGCCAATTACAATTTACCGTCTCAGACCGATGTACTTCCTTTCCTGCAAGCCATTATAGGCAGACAAAAGGGAAGCGGTATCAATACTAACAGCACGGTGAAAAAACGGCTTGCCTCCGCTCTCGACTTCTTCAAGGATTTATTGAAAACTAAATAAAACAACCGTTATGAATACTCTGAATTATGGTATAACAGGCAACTGCCGTACGGCAGCCCTTATTTCCGAAACAGGAAATATCGAATGGTTATGCTTTCCCGATTTCGACTCCCCTTCCATCTTCGCGAGTCTGCTCGATCGCGAAAAAGGAGGAAGCTTCGGGTTCGAGGTATCCGATGATTACCGGATTACTCAAAGCTATGTACCTCATACTAATATTCTTTCTACACAGTTCTCCTCCAGAGAAGGAGAATTCGTTGTTCTCGATTATATGCCCTGCTATCGTTCCAAGGACGGTACAGGCCACTATCTGCCGGCAGAATTATATCGCTATATACATTGGCTGAAAGGGAAGCCCCGATTCAAAGTGAATTATCAACCGGCTCCTGACTATGCACGAGGCAAAGTGATTCTCAACATCACCTCTCAGTATATAGAAACATATTGTTCTTCCGAGAATAAAGACAGACAATATCTATATGCCTCCCTGCCATTGCAGGATATTGCCGGAAAAAAAGAGATAATACTTGAGAAGGATGAATTCCTGTTACTCTCTTATAATGAGAAAGTAATTCCGATCGACATTGAACGGGAGAAAATCGAATATTGCCGTACCCTTGTATACTGGTTAAACTGGACAAACCGGGGGAAAAAATACACCTTATACAATGATGTGATTGAACGCAGCCTGTTGGTGCTGAAACTTATGTCATATTATAATGGGGCAGTACTTGCTGCAATAACAACCAGCTTACCGGAGTCGGTTGGTGACGTACGAAACTGGGATTATCGCTTTTGCTGGCTCCGAGATGCATCTATGGCCATTGAAACGATGTTTCAGACAGGACATACCGGTGCAGCCAAACGTTTTATGAAATTCATTCAGGCAACTTTCGTAGCCAAGCACGACTACCAGATAATGTATGGCATCCGCGGCGAGCGTAAATTAACAGAAGTGATGCTTAACCATCTGTCCGGCTACAAGAACTCCGTACCTGTGAGAATAGGCAATGATGCCTACCACCAAAAGCAAAATGACTCCTTCGGGTATCTGATGGACTTAATTTATCAATATTACCGACTGATGCCCGGCACTCTGGATGAAATAGAAGATATGTGGGAAGTGGTGAAAAGTATTCTGGCAACTGTAATAGAGAACTGGCAAAAGCCTGATAAAGGCATCTGGGAAATCAGAGGAGAGAAACAACATTTTGTATCTTCGAAAATAATGTGCTGGGTAGCTTTAGATCGTGGAGCAAAAATCGCAGGTATGCTGAATAAATATAACTACAGCGAACGCTGGCAACAGGAAGCAGACAAAATCAGAAAAGACGTGATGCAGCACGGCTGGAACGAGAAGCTCCAGAGCTTCACACAGACTTATGACAATCAAGCTATGGACTCTTCTTTATTGTTAATGGAACCTTATGGATTTATTGAAGCAGATGACATTCGCTACCATAAAACAGTAGAGTCCGTAAAGAATGCACTCTTCCACAAAGGGCTGATGTATCGCTATAATAATGAAGATGATTTCGGTTTACCCACTTCCGCCTTTACTATTTGCACATTCTGGCTTGTACGAGCCTTGTTCGTCACCGGAAAGAAGGAAGAAGCACGGTGTTTGTTCGATGAAGTATTGAAATATTCCAATCATCTGGGATTATTCAGTGAAGATATTGATTTCGACACAAAAGAGCAATTAGGAAACTTTCCACAAGCCTATTCACATCTGGCATTAGTGAATACTGCTATTTTATTTGCAGAAGAAGAGAAAAGACTGGCTTTTATCCGCCCTTAATTTAAATCCTGTTTCTTCTAAAGAAGCGTTGAAGAAAGCAATGAAATCATTTCCTAAACCGCCAAAACACATAAATCCCCGCC
>NZ_KV804406.1:0-60912 GCF_001811315.1 Bacteroides sp. HMSC067B03
GAATGCAGGATCACGGTGACGATGTTTGGTTCCGCAATATCCGCGTGAAAGTTTTGGACTGATCGCGTAAATAATTCAAAGAGAGGCTGTGTTGAAAGTAAAATCAACTGGCGTTTAGTTCTGAATGACAGAATGATATGCCCGACGAACTTCTGACACAGCCTTTTCATTTTAATACTTGAACCCCTTTATCTACAAACATGAAACTCCAAATAAATTTATGTGCGTTGGCTCTTCTTTTAATGATTCCGTTTACAGCCATGGCACAGTCTAAAACAAAAGCGAAAGCAAAAGCTAAAAAAGAAGTAGCGATTCAACTCTATTCTGTCAGAGATATATTGAATAAGGTAGACAATAAGGATGGTAAATGTGACGCCGCTTATATTACTCTTCTGAAGAACTTGGCGAAAATGGGATATACCAGTGTGGAAGCCGCCAATTATAATAATGGAAAGTTTTACGACAGAACTCCCGGTCAATTTAAAAAAGATGTTGAATCTGCCGGACTGAAGGTTTTATCCTCACATTGCACAAGAGGATTGTCGAAAGAAGAATTAGCTTCCGGTGATTTTTCAAGTTCACTTCAATGGTGGGACCAGTGTATTGCTGATCATAAAGCTGCCGGTATGAGTTACATTGTAGCTCCTTGGATGGATGTGCCTAAAACACTTAAGGAGTTGGATACATATTGTGCTTATTACAATGAAATAGGCAAACGTTGCAAACAGCAGGGGATGTCGTTCGGATACCATAATCATGCTCATGAATTTCAGAAGGTAGAAGATAAAGTGATGTATGATTACATGATTGAGCATACCAATCCTGAATATGTTTTCTTCCAGATGGATGTTTATTGGGTAGTTCGCGGGCAAAACAGTCCGGTCGATTATTTTAATAAATACCCCGGTCGTTTTAAAATGTTCCATATCAAAGATCACAGAGAAATCGGACAGAGCGGAATGGTTGGTTTCGACGCTATTTTCAAGAATGCAAAGACGGCTGGTGTGAAGCATCTTGTTGCAGAGATAGAAAGCTACAGCATGCCTGTGGAGAAAAGTGTCGAGGTAAGTCTGGATTATTTGCTGGATGCTCCCTTTGTGAAAAGCTCATACGCTAAATAAGGATTGATCTTCGGAATCTCCAGCAATAGCTTTGTTGCTTGAGATAAGGCATAAAAAAAAGTCTGTGCATGCTTTAGCATGTCAGACTTTCAATTCTCTCTAGGCTGTTCTGAATTATTCAGCTACAGCTTCAGTTGCAGTGCTATCTGCATTCAAAGAGTCAGCTGCCTGAGCTGCTGCTTGTTCTGCTTCAGCTGCTGCTGCTTCTACAGCTGCAATTGAGTCAGCGATGCGGATAGAATCTTGTTGAGCTTTTGCTGCGTCAGCTGCTTTGTTACCACAAGATGCGAATGATACTGCTACGATAGCTACGGCCATCAAAACTAATTTTTTCATTTTCTTTGCTTTTTAAAAACGTAATACAATCAATTGCTTTATTAAAACGCTGCAAAGTTATGTACTTTTTCAATACGTTGTTCTCGAAAAGCCAACTATTTTTATATTTTTTTTTAGAAGCTTGTTATATTACGCCTTTATTCCATGTTTTAAAACATACTAATCGACAGCTATACTGTTATATAGATACCTTTTGATGCTTCTTTTCGGGGTCTTCTCAAATTCCGTGGGATAAAGCTGAATCTTGCTTACTTTCTCATAAGCAGCTACATTATTATTTAAGTTTTTCAGATTCTCATCCATAATGGTTTTCAGGTTATCCGGGTTGTTCAGTCCGAGGGAGTCCAATGCTTCGTAATCTGCATAAACCAGTGCTACCAGCTTCTTGTTACGTTCGATAACGAGGCTTTCAAGGATAAATGGCAGGTTGTTGAGTTTGGCTTCCAGTTCTTCGGGGAAGATATTCTGTCCGCTCGAACTCAGGATCATGCTCTTAAGTCGTCCGCGGATGAAGATATTTCCGCTGGCATCCATCGTGCCGAGGTCACCGGTGCGCAGCCATCCGTCTTCGGTGAATACTTCCTGTGTGGCTTCCGGATTCTTGTAATACCCTACCATCACGTTTTCACCGCGTACTTGAATTTCTCCGGTTTCCGCTTCCGGGTTTTCCTTGTAAATGCGTGCCTCCATAATATCCAGTACTTTGCCTGAAGATCCCAATACAAATTCATTCCAGGGGGCATAGCTGATCAGCGGTCCGCATTCAGTCATACCATAACCGATGGTGAAAGGGAATTTTATTTTGTAGAAAAACTCTTCCACTTCCTGATTCATGGCAGCGCCTCCGATAATGATTTCCTTGAAACGACCGCCCAGGGCATCTATCAGTTTTTTGCGTATCTGATTGTAAATCTGGGTGTCGAGCAAAGGAATATTTAGTGCCCACTTCATACCTTTTTTATTTATGAGTGGCTGGATGACATTCTTATATATTTTCTCGATCACCAGCGGAACTGTGATGATCAGGTTCGGCTTGACTTCTTCAAAAGCCTTCATGATAATTTTGGGAGAAGGCGTTTTACCGAGCAGGGTGACATGAGTTCCGACGGCGGTTGCGGTCAGGAAGTCGAAGGCACAACCGTAGGCATGTGCCAACGGCAGAAAAGAAAGTACTTTATCTCCCTTTTTAAGTAACTCGGTGCGGATGCCGAAAGTGACATTGCCGGCAAGATTGTTGCCTGTCAGCATTACACCTTTACTAAAACCGGTGGTTCCCGATGTGTAGTTCAGCAGCATAACCTTGTCATTGGACAACGTCGTGTATTGGACGTCTTCGCGCGTGAATCCTTTCGGATATGCAGCGTGCATTTCATCGTTGAGGTGTACCAGAAACTTCTGGATGGTTTCTCCATCCCGCTGATAAAGACAGCGGAAGTCGGTGAGCGAAAAGACTCCGCGCAGTCCGGTCAGCTTTTCTTCTTCCAGGTTTTCCCAGATATTGTCGCTGGTAAACAGGAAGACGGATTCGGAATGATTGACGATGTGGTGCACATCGTTGGGCGTAAAGTCCTGTAGAATAGGGACGATGATGGCTCCGTAGGTGATGGTTGCCATATAGGCGATACACCAATGGGCATTGTTTTTGCCGATAACGGCTATTTTATCTCCTCTTCGCAGGCTGCAATATTTGAAAAGCAGGTGTATGCGGGCGATTTCTTCGGCTACCTGGCCATAAGTATAATGAACGGATTCACCATAATCGGTATAGCAAGGTAAATCCCAATTTTCCCGAAAACTATTTTCGTATAGTTTAATGAAATTCTCTTTAATCATTGCACGTTTTTTAGTGAATTGTGCAAAAATAGGAATAAACTTTCGTATCCTAAAGTGTTTTACTAATAATAATGTGTAACTTTGCAGGAAATATGCGTTATAACAGATTATGATAGATACCACTGTATTTCAAAATAAGACAGCCGTTTATTATACGTTAGGCTGCAAATTGAACTTTTCAGAGACTTCAACTATCGGAAAAATCCTGCGGGAGGCAGGAGTCCGGACTGCACGTAAAGGGGAAAAAGCAGATATCTGTGTGGTAAATACCTGTTCGGTGACGGAGATGGCAGATAAGAAATGCCGTCAGGCTATTCACCGTTTGGTAAAGCAGCATCCCGGAGCTTTTGTGGTAGTGACCGGCTGCTATGCACAGTTGAAACCCGGTGACGTGGCAAAGATAAAAGGAGTAGATGTAGTGCTGGGTGCCGAGCAAAAAGGAGACTTGCTTCAGTATTTGGGTGACCTTCATAAGCATGAAGAGGGAGAGGCATTTACTACTACCACCAAAGATATCCGTTCGTTTTCACCTTCGTGTTCACGTGGCGACCGTACCCGTTTCTTCCTGAAAGTACAAGACGGATGCGATTATTTCTGTTCCTATTGCACCATTCCTTTTGCCCGTGGACGCAGTCGTAACGGTACCATTGCCTCTATGGTGGAGCAGGCGGAACAGGCTGCTGCCGAAGGTGGAAAAGAAATAGTGCTGACTGGAGTGAATATCGGAGACTTCGGTAAGACTTCCGGCGAAACTTTTTTTGATCTGGTGAAAGCACTGGATCAGGTGGAAGGCATTGAACGCTACCGTATTTCCTCCATCGAACCTAATTTGCTGACCGATGAAATCATCGAGTTTGTTTCCCGTTCCCGTAGATTTATGCCCCATTTCCATATTCCCTTGCAGTCAGGTTGCGATGAAGTGCTGAAGTTGATGCGCCGTCGTTATGATACAGCCCTCTTCGCTTCTAAAATAAAGAAAATCAAGGAAGTGATGCCCGATGCTTTTATCGGGGTCGATGTAATAGTAGGTACGCGCGGAGAGACGGAAGCGTATTTTGAACAGGCTTATCAGTTCATTTCCGGATTGGATGTGACACAGTTGCATGTGTTCAGTTACTCCGAACGTCCGGGAACACAGGCTTTGAAGATAGATTATGTAGTTTCGCCGGAAGAAAAACATCAGCGTAGCCAGCGGCTACTGGCGCTTTCGGATGAAAAGACGCAGGCTTTTTATGCCCGTCATATCGGGCAGACCATGGAGGTATTGATGGAAAAATCGAAAGCGGGTACCCCCATGCACGGGTTTACCGCCAACTATATCCGGGTGGAAGTAGAGAATGATGAATCATTGGATAATCAGATGATTAACGTTCGGCTGGGAGAATTTAATGAAGAGATGACAGCTCTTAAAGGCACAATTCTGATGAATGATGAAGTCTAGATTTATTTATTGGCTGGTATATAGCGGGATGTGGCTGTTTTCGGCGCTTCCCTTCCGTATGTTGTACATACTTTCGGATTTTAACTACCTGTTGATGTATCGTGTAGGAAGGTATCGGCGGAAAGTAGTGCGGGAGAATCTGAAGAAGTCTTTTCCCGAGAAAAGCAAGGAGAAAAGATTGCAGATAGAACGTCGTTTCTACCGTTACCTTTCGGACTATATGCTCGAAGACTTGAAAATGCTCCACATGTCACCCGAGGACCTTTATCAGCGGATGACCTATAAGAATACGGAACAATATCTGGAACTGACCGAGAAATACGGCGGAATCATTGTGATGATTCCTCATTATGCCAACTATGAATGGCTGATCGGGATGGGAGCGATCATGAAGCCGGGAGATGTACCGGTACAGGTCTATAAACCTTTGAAAGATAAGTATCTGAACGAGTTATTCCAACGTATCCGTTCCCGTTTCGGAGGATATAACATTCCGAAACATTCGACGGCACGAGAAATTATCAAGTTGAAGCGCGAAGGCAAAAAGATGGTAGTCGGCTTGATTACGGATCAGTGGCCCAGCGGGAATGAAAAATACTGGACGACCTTTCTGGGTCAGGAAACCGCTTTTCTGAATGGGGCGGAGCGTATCGCGAAGATGATGAACTTCCCTGTGTTCTATTGTGACCTGACAAAACCCGGCAGGGGATATTGCATAGCTGAATTTAAGTTGATGACAGAAAAGCCGAAGGAAACAAGCGAAGGAGAAATCACGGAAATGTTTGCCAATTACCTGGAACAGACGATTCGCAGGGAGCCGGCTTATTGGCTGTGGTCACATAAACGTTGGAAAGCTTCTAAAGCTGAATGTGAAAGGGGGTGATGATGAAAGTATCGGTAGTTATTCTGAATTGGAACGGGTGCGATATGCTTCGTACTTTTCTTCCGTCTGTGGTCCGCTGTTCGAAGAGCGGACAAGTAGAAGTCTGTGTAGCCGACAATGGCTCTACGGATGCTTCTGTGGAGATGCTCCGGGAAGAATTTCCTTGTGTCAGAATCATTGTGCTCGATCAGAATCATGGCTTTGCGGATGGATATAATCTGGCTTTGCAGCAGGTCGAAGCGGAATATGTGGTACTTCTGAACTCCGATGTTGAAGTGACGGAACATTGGCTCGAACCGATGATCTCCTATTTGGATGCTCATCCGGAGGTAGCCGCCTGTCAGCCGAAGATCCGAAGCCAGCGGCAAAAAGAGTATTTTGAATATGCCGGAGCAGCCGGAGGATTTATTGATAAGTACGGCTATCCCTTCTGTCGCGGGCGCGTGATGGAAGTTGTTGAGAAAGACGAGGGGCAGTATGACACAATCCTTCCGGTTTTCTGGGCGACGGGGGCCGCCCTGTTTATCCGCCTTGCAGATTATCGTGAAGCAGGAGGACTGGACGGACGTTTCTTTGCTCACATGGAAGAGATTGATTTATGCTGGCGGTTGCGTTCCCGTGGTCGGAAAATAGTTTGCATTCCTCAGAGTACGGTCTATCATGTCGGCGGGGCAACTCTTAAAAAGGAGAATCCCCGTAAGACTTTTCTGAATTTTCGTAATAATCTTGTCATGCTCTATAAGAATCTTCCGGATGAAGAGTTAAATAAAGTGATGCGTATCCGGGCTTGTCTCGATTATGTGGCAGCATTCACATTTCTGCTGAAGGGACAGTTGGACAACGCCCGTGCGGTGATGCGCGCCCGGAAAGAGTATAGGCAGATTTGTCCTTCATTTTCTTCTTCCCGTAAAGATAACTTGCGAAAAACTTCTTTGAATCCAATCCCTGAACGGATAAAAAGTAGTATCTTGTGGCAGTTTTATGTGGGAGGGTGCAAAAGATTCTCTCAATTGTCGGATTTAAAAGGATAACAAAATGGAATCAAAAGTAAGAAGAGGCATCGGGCTGGTAGCGCATGATGCTATGAAAAAAGACCTTATCGAATGGGTACTGTGGAACTCGGAACTGTTGATGGGAAATAAATTCTACTGTACAGGTACGACGGGTACTCTGATTCTGGAAGCACTGAAGGAGAAGCATCCTGAAGTGGAATGGGATTTTACTATTCTGAAATCGGGTCCTTTGGGCGGTGACCAGCAGATGGGATCGCGTATTGTGGACGGTCAGATTGATTATCTTTTCTTTTTCACTGACCCTATGACACTGCAGCCGCATGATACGGATGTAAAAGCGTTAACCCGTCTGGCAGGTGTTGAAAATATAGTTTTCTGCTGTAATCGTTCTACTGCGGATCATATCATTTCCAGCCCTCTGTTTATGGACCCCGATTATGAACGTATTCATCCGGACTATTCCGGCTATACGAAGAGGTTCGAAAATAAATCCGTGGTAACGGAGGCGGTAGAATCGGTGAATAAAAGAAAAAGAAAAAAGAGATAGGTCGCTTGTAGACTGAAATCATACTTATAGTGCAAGGCTGCTTCATTGTTTTGAGGCAGCCTTCTTGTATATGGACCTGATCTTCTGGAAAGTAAGCGCAGCTCGGGACTTGCTGTCCTTTAATAAAGTGTGTCCTTCCGATCGCTATTATCGTAGATGAGAATCCCCCTATATAGGAGGGCAGAGAAGGTCGCTGATGCCTTGCTCGTGCCACGCCTTTGGCACAATTGTGCCATCGCGGTGTCACAACTGTGCCAAGCGCTTGGCACAACCGTTCCCTATGGGTTGGCACAACCATTCCCATAGGTTGTCACAGTTGTTCTATCAAGTTGGCACAATCGTTCCGCCAGATTGACACAGGCGGTTCAATTATAGGTAATCGTGATTATCTGCTGCAATGCAGTTCTACACCGGCTGAGTCTATATCTGCCCCCATCGGTGGATTCCGTTTGGAAAGGCGAAGTTCTATTTCTTCGATAGCAGGAAATTCTGTGAGCAGTCTTTGGGCTATTCGTCCGCATACATGTTCCAGCAATTTGGAGGAGACGGACATTTCCGCTTTCACAGCTTCGTGTATGTCGGCATAGCTGACTGTATCCGATACATTGTCTGTTTGGATAGCCTGGCTGATATCTACCTTCAATCTCAGATTGATAAGATATTCATTTCCAATGATATTCTCTTGTGGCGCTACTCCATGATAGGCGAAGCAGCAGATGTCTTTCAGCAAAATATAGCTGTTGTTTATCTTCATGTCTTTTTATTTTATAAAAAAGTAAAGGTATGGCTTTATCTGTGAGAATCTAGTCATCAACCATGTTAGGTGAATGCGGGTTTTAGTCCCATGGCAGACGTCGTGCGATGTCTATGACATGGGGAACCTCTTTATTCAAAGGTTCGCCGTTCAGTACCGTTTCATATTTCTTTAAATAGGCTTCTGCCATTACGCTTGAATTGAATAAATCTCTGGCATATTCGTGGCAGACTTTCGGAGAATACTGTGCTGACTGTATATGTTCCGCCATTTCCTGTCTGTGAGTAGTGAGAAAACCTACTTCCGGTGGAACAAGTTCGGGCAGTGCCCCGTAGGGAGTGCCGAAGACGGGAGCTCCGAAATAGAGAGATTCTGTTATAGCCAGGCCGAAAGGTTCGTGCCATGTGACGGGGAAGATCAGTCCTTTCGATTGTTCAATAAATCCTTTTTTCTTCGAATCGTCTACCATTCCATGAAAGTGAATTCGTGGATTCCACGTAAAGCGGAAGCCCATTTTGAGGTTAAGGCGATAACCGCCTAAAACGTCCAGCTGTGCATTTTTTATACTTTCGACGACGGCGATGGCTCCTTTCATGTTTTTGACCTTCCAGGCTGCTTTGCCCAGAAAGTGATAGTTCTTTCTGGAGAGGGTGAGATTGGCGGGGCCATAATCGTCCCAGTCCAGTCCGTTGTATACGAATGATTCACTTCCAAGTCTTTGCGCATGGTTGCGTGAGACAAAAACAATGTTCCGGTCTGCATTGGCAGGGATTCCATTGCCGTGGATGGTCAGTAGGTGTGGCTTGGTAATTCCATCGGGAACGGGAATGTTGAAATGCACGAGGTCCGTATCTGCGGGGATTTGGGCATTTAAGTTTCCGGCAGGATCGAGTTCTATTACTTTTGCAAAAGGACAATAAGAGCCTTTTCCTGCGATGAAGGTAACTTTGTGTCCGCGTTTATCCAGTTCCTTGCCCAGATACCACATTACTCTTTGAGTTCCGCCGTATTTTATTGATGGAATCTTATCTCCTAAGACAATTGTAATATTCATTTGTTTTTGATCTATAGTTCTTTGGAGCAAAAGTAGTAATTTATTTGATAATTGAACTTAGAGTTAATAAAACTTTGGCTTGTACTATGTTTTATTATTTGACTTTTAATAAATCCTTCTGTGCTACCAGCTGTGGAATAATCTTAAGCAGGATAGGGGTAAAGAGAACACAAATGGCGAGTGTCAGCAGGAGCAGTACGCTTGCTTCTGCCCAGCCATTATGGATATAGTGCGAAACCACCGGGCTTACAAAATGTATAATCGGACCATGAATGCTGAGCGTGATTATGGAGTATCGTCCCAGATAAGAAACGATGCTCATTCTTTTTATTTTCTTACAGATCAGCATAATCATAAAGATTCCGGCAAAGGCAGCGGTGTATACCTGAAATATGTTTCCGGGGTAATTGTTGGTTCGCATTCCCGGTGTGGTAGCGGTGAAGTACATCACGACCAATGCCAGCAGAACAAACACAGGGATCGTCTTGTCGAACCGATGGCTGGGAAACAGGAAGAAATTATACCGGCGAATCCAGAAACCTGCCGCATAGAAGGGGAGGGCAGTCATCGCAACATCTATATATAGAGGAAGTTCTATGTGCAGTTTGCCTAAAAAGAATCCCGTACATCCGGTCAGTATAGTCGCTGCAAACATAAGGGGTAAATGCCTTTCACGCAGATAGTGAATCAGATAGAACAGGATATTGCAATTGAACAGAGCCAGCAAAAACCAGATGGGGGGATTGAACTTGATAAGGTCGTGTCCGTGAAAGACAAACAGTAATTCTTTCCACGATACGGGTAGGTGGAAAGTCCCCGGTGCGATTTTCCAGACAATATATTTTAGCAGGAAGGCGCTGACATAAAAGAAGATAAAGGGAATGATTAACTTATTTATCTTTCTGACAGTGAAACCGGATAATCCCTCGTAAGGCTTGAAGAAAATTCCTGAGATAAAGAAGTAGAGAGGCATACGGAAGCAGGATAACATAGAATGCTTGTCAAGCTGGTCGAAAGCGCCTCCGATATGCGCCATCACTACCAGAATAATGCAGACTCCCTTGGTTAAGTCTACAAAATCCATACGCTGATTCTGATTATCTGTCATTTATCTTGCTTTGCGTTTCTGCGCTGCAAAGATACTTGAATAATTGGAAAAAGAGGAATGAAGGGAAATAAACAATCGTCTTATGGAAGAGAAAGGGATGTGGCAAAATGCTCATCTGATTTTTTTCAGGCACGGACGACACGGATAGACACGGTTTTAAGAGATAGACTATCAAAACCGTGTTCATCCGCGTCATCCGCGCCTGAAAATATCATCATCATGAATCGTTGATTCTGTTTTTTGATTCTTTCTACAGACAGTGGAACTTCTCTCTTTATTTCTTAGGAGCCCTTCCGGTGTATTTTATCAACTCTCGTATCTTATCATTGAGTCCTTTTGCTTTCATCAACTGCTCCAAAGTAAGATGCATCCGGTAACGCCAATAATTGCGCGGATTGGATGGTACATTAATCCGTTCTTCCTGGACATTCGGATTTCTCCATTTACCGTCAATACTCAACCAGTCTTGCAGTGACAAAATACAAAGAATGGAATTGCTTTTCAGATGATTGCGTACTATCTCTTCGCACAATTCGGGAGTGGCAACTGTCGGTGCAGTTCCGTAATGTCCAAGCATCGTGTTATAATAACGCTGTGTCTGCAAATAATCTTCTTCCCACCAGCCGCGCAAAGTTGACATGTCATGAGTGGAGATAGTGCAGACAGACCGATATGGATATTCATTTAAATATCCGAACTCGTGCATCGGATTCTTAGGCATCCGCTGAATCTCCAGACTGAGGATACGAAGGTCATTCATGACGGATGGAACGCAGTCCGGAATCATTCCTAAATCTTCTCCGCAAACCAGCATGCGTGTCGATTGTGTCAGTTGTGGCAACTTCTTCATAGCCTGCTGGCGCCAGAATTCATTGTGGCGATGGTAATAATACTGATCGTATAACTTGTTAAATGCATTCTGTTCCTGCTCACTAAGTGAACGGAAAATAAAGTCGCGTTGTATTCCGATGCGGGGATGATATTTATCTTTTTCCTTTGTATCCGGCACGAACAGGACATCACTGATCAATGTATACAGCCCATCCCGAATCCAGATACTGTTTTCATCATTCTTTCCTGCAAAGAAGCTTTCCACCTTCCGTTGAGTTTCGAATTCCGGTTTCATGTGATAGACACCGGATGTCTCGGAAGGACTGAGAAATGTTTGTTTCACATAATCGGTATGCGGGCCGAATATCTGTCCGAGAAAGGATTCATGAATATAGGGCATCAGATATTCCTCCCGGAAGGGAAGGCCGTAACTTTCGATTTCTTCCTTACTCATAGGGATGGAGGGAACGAACTGTCCCAGCAATCCATGCACGGCATGCATCGGGATTTCCCAAATACGGAAGAAACCAAGAATATGGTCAATCCGGTATGCATCGAAGTATTCCGCCATTTTCTGAAAACGCTTCATCCACCAACGATAACCATCCTTTTCCATAACGTCCCAGTTGTAGGTAGGAAATCCCCAATTTTGTCCGTTTACAGAGAAGTCGTCGGGAGGGGCGCCCGCTTGTCCGTTGAGGTTGAAGTAATGCGGTTCTGTCCATGCTTCCACACTATTGCGGCTGATACCGATCGGAATATCTCCTTTGAGTGCGACACCGTGTTCGCGGGCATATTTCGTAGCGGCTACCAGTTGCAGGTGCAGATGAAACTGAATATAAAAATAGAGTGCGATATGCGGATAATCTACAGATTCCGGCTGACACATCTTCTCTATATCTTGAGCATTATAAACAGCATGTCTGGGCCATTCGCGGAAATTAGGCGTCTGGAAGGCGTCGCGCAAATAACTGAAAACCGCATAAGGCTGTAGCCATTCCTTGTTGGCTTCAAAGAATTCTCCAAACTCTTTGGAAGCCAATACTTTTTTTCCTTCCTGCTTGAAGATCAGGCGGAAGTACTCCCATTTGGTTTGATTGACAGCTTCATAATCAATCGCCGGCAGACTGTTAAGTTCTTTCTGTCTTTGATTGAACTTGGCTGAGGCTGCCTTATCTTTTAATGTCCCCATCTGCTTTATATCCGCATACATCGGATGGAAAGCATAAATGGAAATACTGTTGTAAGGATAAGAATCGGTCCATGCATGAGTCATGGTAGTATCATTGATCGGTAATATCTGTATTACCTTTTGTTGGGTACTTACGGCCCAGTCAATCATACGTTTCAAGTCTCCGAAGTCTCCTACTCCGAAACTTTTCTCTGACTTCAGTGAAAAAACAGGAATCGCTATACCGGCTCCCTTCCAGACTGGAACATCGAAATAAGCATATCGGTCGGAGATGACCAATGTCTCATTTGTTTTTAACTCCGGGTCGGCAAGATAACGGTTGGGATTGTTTTCCCAGCAGTCCGCTTTCTTTTCTTCTTTATGATAGAGTATGAACTTGTATTCCAGCGGGAATTTCAGCTTACTTGCATCCAGTTCGATCTGCCATTCCGGAAAGTTTGCGTCGCTCATAGGGATAGCTTTGTCCGGGTCCCAGTTTCCTAATGCTTTCTGGTTTCCGCAGATAGCCAGGCAGTAGTCTTTGTTGATGCGTGGGGCGTATGCCTTGATCACCAGCCCTTTTTTATGGCAGGGAGGAACCTCCGCTCTGTCGGGATGAGCCAGTAAGGCTTCCGTAAAGGCGGAACTGTAGAAGTAGACTTGCTCGGGGATATTTTTCCAGCAGTCTTTGATCTGATACTTCTTTTTAGAGACACCGGATAAAAAGAGGCGTCTTGGAAAACTGTCCCATTCTTTACGGATGATGAGTTGGTTTTGTTCTATCTGGTAGCTGTAATTGATGGTCATTCCTTCTTTGGGAACTTCCAGTTCCACGTCTGCCGTCCAGTATATGCCGTCTGTGGTATGCATGGGGACGGATTCCGGCAGTAGCCCGGCAATCCTGACTTCTTCTCCCCAACTGGTACGATATTCGATATTAAATGATACAGTCATATATATTAGATTTTGATTGGATACTAATGACTATGCAAGTATAAGACATTTTTTTGGATAAAAAATAAAAGGAGCCGTTTTCGGACTCCTTTTAATCTTTTGTTTATATATTAATTAACATACGACCGATGTTAACCGCATCTGGAAGCACCACAAGTGGTACAGATCAGACAGCCTTCCTGATAGACCAAAGTTTCATTGCCGCAATTCGGACATTTCTTCCCTTTGGCTTCCGTTCCGTCCTGGATATATTTCTTCAATGCACGTTCTACACCGTTTTTCCAAGTATTGATACTTTCACTGTTCAGTTGCAGAGAACCTACCAGTTTGATCACCTGTTCAATCGGCATCCGGTAACGGAGTACGCCGGAGATCAGCTTCGCATAGTTCCAGTATTCTTTGTTGAACTTCTCTGACAAGCCTTCGATAGTTGTCTTATATCCGCGTTTGTTTTCGAACTGGAAGTCATAACGCTTGGTTCCGTCTTCGTCTACATTCTTGATGATACGTCCGGTAGTCACGCTCTTCGGCAGCAAGATACCTTCATCGTCATCCTGCAAACCGGTGAATATCTCGTAAGGATGTCCGTCCAGCAGTCCTACGAAGGCCACCCACTTTTCTTTGTTGTTCTGGAAACGGACCACGTCAGCTTCCAGTACTCTTGGGCGTGTCTCCACTACCGTAGGCGGTTTGCAAGGAGGAAGTTCGGCTTTCTTTTCCGATTTGGTTGAAATCAAGACTCCCGAACGTGAACCGTCGCGGTATACCGTACATCCTTTGCAGCCGGATTTCCATGCTTCCACATATAAGCGGTTGACAAGGTCTTCGTCTACATCGTTCGGAAGATTGATGGTTACGCTGATAGAGTGGTCCACCCATTTCTGGATTCTTCCCTGCATCTTCACTTTCATCAACCAGTCTACATCATTGGAAGTAGCTTTATAATAAGGTGACTTGGCTACCAATTCATCAATTTCTTCCTGAGTATAACGTTTGGCGGGATCGTATCCGTTAGCTTCCATCCAAGTCACGAACTTGTGGTGGAATACGATATATTCTTCGAATGCGTCGCCTGTCTCGTCAACAAAGTCAACATGTACATTCGTATCATTCGGATTTACTTTTCTTCTACGCTTGTAAACAGGCAGGAAAACCGGTTCAATACCGGAAGTCGTCTGTGTCATCAGACTGGTTGTTCCTGTAGGAGCAATCGTCAGACAGGCAATATTACGACGACCGTATTTCTTCATTTCTGCATACAGTTCCGGATCAGCTTCGGCCAGACGCTGAATGAACGGGTTGTTCTGTTCGCGTTCGTTGCTGTATATTTCGAAAGCACCACGTTCTTTAGCCATTTCAACAGAAGAACGATAGGCACCGAGAGCAACTGTTTTGTGTACTTTCTCTGAGAATTCGGTCGCTTCTTCCGTTCCGTAACGCAATCCCAAAGCAGCAAGCATATCGCCCTCCGCAGTGATACCTACACCCGTACGACGGCCTTGACCGCTCTTCTTGTAGATTTTCTCCCACAATACACGTTCGGCACGTTTCACTTCTTCGTTTTCAGGATCGGCGTTGATCTTATTCATGATCCGTTCGATCTTCTCCAGTTCAAGGTCGATGATATCGTCCATGATGCGCTGAGCTAAAGCCACGTGTTTGTGGAATAGATCGAAATCGAAATAGGCATCCGGCTTGAACGGATTTACTACATAAGAATACAGGTTGATGGCCAACAGACGGCATGAGTCATAAGGACACAATGGAATCTCGCCGCATGGATTGGTCGATACCGTCTTGTAACCTAGGTCTGCGTAGCAATCGGGCACAGACTCACGGATGATGGTATCCCAGAACAGGACACCGGGCTCTGCTGATTTCCATGCGTTATGCACAATCTTCTTCCATAGCGTGGAAGCATCTATTTCTTTAGTGACAGTCGGATTTTCCGAATCGATCGGATATTGTTGTATATAAGGTTTCCCTTCAACGGCAGCCTGCATGAAAGCATCGTCCAGTTTGACGGAAACATTGGCTCCGGTTACTTTACCTTCCGTCATCTTGGCATCGATGAAAGCTTCCGAATCCGGATGTTTGATAGACACACTCAACATCAATGCACCGCGGCGACCGTCCTGGGCAACTTCGCGGGTAGAGTTGGAAAAACGCTCCATGAACGGAACGAGACCGGTAGAAGTCAGTGCTGAATTTTTAACGGGAGAACCTTTCGGACGGATATGAGATAAGTCGTGACCTACTCCTCCACGTCTTTTCATGAGCTGTACCTGCTCTTCGTCTATTTTGATGATAGCGCCATAAGAGTCTGCTGCGCCGTCTACTCCGATTACGAAGCAGTTGGATAGTGAAGCGACCTGATAGTCATTACCGATACCCGTCATCGGGCTTCCCTGTGGAACGATGTACTTAAAGTGATCCAGCAGATCGTACAGTTCCTTGGCTGTCAATGCATTCGGATACTTTGCTTCGATACGCGCTACTTCATTGGCAATTCTCCAATGCATGTCTTCCGGGGATTTTTCATAGATGTTTCCGAAAGAATCCTTTACTGCATACTTGTTTACCCAAACCCTTGCAGCAAGCTCGTCGCCTTGAAAATATCGTAAAGATTCTTCGAAGGCTTCGTCATAAGAATAAATTTGTTTTTCCACGATCCAATGTGTCTTAGATTTTATTATTTAATAAGTAATGTGTAGAAGTTTACTTATCACTAACAAATGTGGTTGCAAAGCTAAGAATGTTTTTTCATCTATCAAAATAAAAATGAAACATTTTATCAACAGGCTTTAAGTTTTCCGTTTGTTATTGTTAAGTGATTGATTAACAGTTGAATTTGTGTTTTGTTCACGGCTTTAAGTTTTCCAAAAAGAAAATTAGAATCTTTCATTGGATATAGCGAAATAATATTTCTTTTTATATCTTTGCAAAAAAAAGATATGTTTGAGACCGTAAAGAACAGAAGGACAGTCAGGAAATACTTGCAGAAAGATATTGCTCCTGATTTGTTAAATGATTTGCTCGAAACCTCTTTCCGTGCTTCTACGATGGGAGGGATGCAACTTTATAGTGTTATTGTGACCCGTGATGCGGAGATGAAAGAGAGACTTTCTCCCGCTCATTTTAATCAGCCGATGGTAAAAGGAGCGCCTGTCGTGCTCACTTTTTGTGCCGATTTTCGTCGCTTTAGTAGATGGTGTGAGCAGCGAAACGCTGTTCCGGGCTACGATAATTTAATGTCTTTTATGAATGCGTCAATGGATACTTTATTGGTGGCGCAGACTTTCTGTACCTTGGCAGAAGAAGCAGGATTGGGGATTTGCTATCTGGGCACGACTACTTACAATCCGCAAATGATTATCGATACGCTTCAATTGCCTGAACTGGTGTTTCCTATTACGACTATCACAGTAGGTTATCCGGATGGTACTCCGGTACAGGTAGATCGTTTACCTCTGGAAGCTGCCGTGCATCAGGAAGTCTATCATGATTATACTCCCGAGGACATAGACCGCCTGTATGAGTACAAGGAGTCGTTACCGGAAAATAAACAGTTTATAGAAGAAAACAAGAAAGAAACTTTGGCTCAGGTATTTACGGATGTACGTTATACAAAGAAAGATAATGAATTTATGTCTGAGAATTTACTGAAAGTGCTTCGTCAGCAAGGATTCTTATAATAAGTATTAGGTATTAAGTATTAGGTATTATCCATGCAGATTGCTCCGCTTTGCTTTATGCAGCTACGGTTAATACCTGATACTTAATACCTGATACTTGAATTATTTCTTCTTCAGTAGTGATTCTATTTCCTGTACTTCAGCCTGGAAACTCTTGTCTACTTCCAGTTGACCTTTCACGGTTTTGCAGGCATGCAGTACTGTTGCATGGTCTTTGTTGCCAATGAACTTACCGATCTTCGAAGTCGAGAAGTCCGTATAATTTTTAGCCAGATACATGGCGATCTGACGTGCCTGAACCACTTCTCTTTTTCTGGATTTGGTGTGAATAGCCGAAGCTTCCAGGTCAAAGTGTTTGCATACAACTTTCAGAATATCGTCAATGGTTACTGCTTTTGTTTCGTTGTGAACTACGCCGTGTACAATATGTTGGGCTAAATCCAGGTCTATTTCTTTATTGAAAATAGTAGAACGTGCCATAATGGCGATAACGATACCTTCCAGGTCACGTACACTCTCATTTACATTTTCAGCGATATAGTCGATCACTTCCGGTGGGAATTGTAGACCGTCGCGGTGTATTTTGTTCCGCAAAATGTTTTTGCGGAGTTCGACAGTCGGTTTTTCCAGTTCCGCCACCATTCCCCATTTAAAGCGCGTTAACAGACGTTCTTCCATTCCCTGCAATAATACCGGAGCACGGTCAGAAGTCAGTATAAGCTGCTTTCCGTTTTGATGTAAGTGATTGAAGATATGGAAGAATGTATTTTGAGTTTTTGTTACTCCGGCAAATTCCTGAATATCATCAATGATTAATACATCAATCGTTTGGTAGAAGTTGATAAAGTCGTTAGTCGTGTTGTTACGTACAGAGTCTGTATATTGCACTTGAAACAGATGCGCCGAAACATACAGTACTCTTTTATCGGTATATAATTCTTTAATTTTAGTACCGATCGCGTTTGCCAGGTGTGTTTTCCCCACTCCGGATGCTCCGTAGAGGAACAATGGATTGAAGGCAGTACCTGCTGGATTTTGCGCAACCGCTTCTGCTACGCTTCTTGAAAGTTTGTTGCTGTATCCTTCTATAAAGTTCTCGAAATTGTAATTCGGATTCAAGTGCGGGTCTAAATCCTGAACAGCCGGAGCTTTCAGAAAGCTGGGCGCCTTGTTGCCGTTGGTGATACTTTTAGGGGTAACAGCTGTAGAACGATTGCTTGCTTCGAGATTCACGGTTTGATTCGGAATCGAAGTCTTGTCGACCATGACGTTATACATCAACTTGGTGCCTTCGCCAATAGCTTTGTACAATGTCTTTCGTAGCAAATCCACGAATTTCTCTTCCAGTATTTCATAGAAAAACTGGCTCGGGATCTGTACGATCAATGTTTTGTCCTCATATTTTAATGGAACAATCGGAGCAAACCAAGTATTATATGTCGTCTCTGGAACATTGTCTTTAATCACTTCGAGACAGCGGTTCCAAAGTACAACATGATTTGATTCAATCATAGTGACTTTAATGCATTTATTAAATTAAGCGAAACTTCTACGTTTGCAAAATTGGGAATCTTATTTGGAAAAAACAAATTTGCTTTTTCTTGTTTTTTTCGGGCAAACAATAATGTGTTTACTTTCAATGACTTATATGATTGTGTTGGAACACTGTCTGTTTCCCCTCTCTTGCAAAATTATAAGTATCTGTATGTTAGTTGTTTATCGTTTTATTTCAGCTCTTTTATATTTCCCGTACCTGTTTGTACGGGAATATTATTTCGGTCTGTAGATAGACTTTTGCAGAGGTTATACTCCCTTTTATACAACGTCTGCTTATTTAGATAAAATCTATATAAGGAAGATTTTGCTACTTATCTTTCTTTCCGAATAAAGAGAAATGAACGTACCGTTTGGGGTGTGCTTTCAGGTCTTCCAATAAGCTTGCCGCATTCTCTGTAGTAGCGTTCAGATTGTTGTATAAAGCAGGGTCGTTGAAGAGCAGTCCGATCGTGTTATCTTTGCTGTTCAACTTCTCTGTAATCATTTTTACGTTAGCGAGTGTCGCGTCAACTTTTTGGAAAATTGCACTGTAGTCTATTTCCTTCAGGTTTCCGCTGATAGCTACAAAATTATCTCCGATGGTATTGAGCTTGCCGGTCAGCTGAGGAATGTCCTTGCTCATGAGTCCTTTCATCTGCGAGCTGACTACAGCGAGATTGGCCGTAGTCGTTTCGATAGAGTGCAGGGTAGAAGGAATACTCTTGTCGCCTACGATGTTGTTCAGTGAGGTGAGGATGGAGTCCAGTTTGGGCAGCATACTCTCAATTTGCGGCATGAGTTTCGCTACACTTTCCATCATTCCGTTGTTCAGTGTTCCGGGAATGGTGTCTCCTATAGCATATTTTTCACGCGGGTTGTTGGCCAGAAGGATATTCATGCGTACGCCTCCCATCAATTCGGATACAAGCTCTGCGCTACTTCCTTTCGGGATGCGCAGTTCAGTGTCCAGTTCAACTTCTACAATCACATTTCCGGGATTTACATAATCATATTCGATGTCGCGCACAATACCTACACGAACACCATCTGCAAATACAGGGCTCGATTTGGTTAGTCCGTTTACATTTTGAAATTTGGCATAGAAATAACTTGAAGGCTGAAACATATGTATACCTTTCAACCAATTAATTCCATAGACAAGTACGCATAATGCTACGATACCTGCAATTCCTATTCGAACTTCTTTTGTAATGTACTTCATTTTATTTTCTATTTATTTCTTCTTTTCTTAAATTCGGTTATTGCTTCGTTGACATTCATCTTTTCTCCGTTCCGGAAGGCTATGATGAATGCGTCTTTGAATTGTGCCGAGATAGTACGCTTGGTGCGTAATACTTTGTTATAATCGCTGGAAGCGCCATACGTATATTTGTACAGTCCTCCTTCTTTGTAATACTCTGCATCTTTGAGTCCTTTTAGTCGTTTGTCATTTTTCGTAAGAGGTTTCGAAGAGGTGAGTATCTGTATCTTAAACGTTATTTCGCTGTCATTGGTTGCGCTCTCTGAAACAATAGGGCGTTTGGGAGCTGTTTTTGCGGTAGTGGCGGGCGTTTTAGCTTCAGCTATCAGTTCTCTTTGCTTCGGAGTGCTGTCCACTTCTTCGGAATCTTTTTGTGTCTGGGCAATCTCCGGAGCGTTTGTTGATGGTTCTTCGGTTGGGATGATCGTTTTGCTGGCTCCGGTCAGGCGTATTTCCTGCTCCCTTTTGTAGTTTAAGAAAGCGTGATAGATACCTTTGGCCATCGTGTTGGCTCCGGCTTCCGAGTTGAGATAGCGTTCTTCTTCCGGGGTTGAGATAAATCCTAGTTCTACCAGGATACTTGGCATGGCGCTCGCTTTCAGAACCAGAAATCCTGCCTGATGTACTCCCCGGTCTACCCGTCTGCAGGTATGTCGGAACTGTTTTTGCACAAGTGATGCGAGATGTACGCTTTGTTCCATGTATTTATCCTGCATAAACTCGAAGATAATGTAGGATTCTGCCGAATTCGGATTGAAGCCGGCATATCTGGTTTGATAATCGTTTTCGTAAAGGATCACCGAGTTCTCCCGTTTGGCTACTTCCAGATTTGCATCCGATTTGGCCAGACCCAATGTCCATGTAGAAGCACCTTTGGCGGTGCGGTTGTTTGCCAAAGCGTTGGTATGGACAGAGATAAAAAGGTCGGCTTTTGCATTATTGGCTATTTCTGCCCGTCGGTCCAAAGGAATAAAGACATCCCTGCTGCGGGTATACACCACTTTGACGTCATCGCAGTTTCTTTTGATCAGGTTTCCCAGTTTCAGTGCAACGTTAAGATTGATGTTTTTCTCTTTGGAGATTTTTCCTATGGCGCCGGGGTCATGACCTCCATGTCCGGCATCGATAACTACTACGAAATCTTTCCCCCATAAATTGCCGATACATAGGGGAGAAACAAGTAGCCAGAGGCAGATTGATATATATAATATGTAGGTTCTATGCGGTTTCATATTTAAATACGGTGCAAATGTAGTAGAATTTTGCAGAAAACTCATGATTTACAATTAAGTTTTGTGTTTTTTTCGGTTTAATGGTAGCTTTTCTCCCGAAATCTCTGTTACTTTGCACCTCTAAGAAAAAATATACGACGATGCTTAAGTTTTTGAAGAATTGGACGTTGCCTATTGCGATGCTGGTAGGTGCTGTCGGTTATCCGATATTTATCTACTTTTCTTTTCTGACCCCATATCTTATCTTTACGATGTTACTGCTGACTTTTTGTAAGGTATCACCGCATGATTTGAAGCCTAAACCGCTGCACGCATGGTTGTTGCTGATTCAGATCGGGGGTGCTTTCCTTGCTTATCTGTTGCTTTATCGCTTCAATAAGATTGTAGCGGAGGGAGTAATGGTGTGTATTATTTGCCCTACGGCTACGGCTGCTGCAGTGATTACTTCAAAGTTGGGAGGAAGTGCGGCAAGTCTGACTACTTATACATTGTTGGGTAATATCGGTGCTGCTATTGCGGTGCCTGTTCTTTTTCCCCTGATAGAGGTAAATCCGGATGTAAGTTTTTGGGGAGCATTTCTGGTGATTTTGAGTAAGGTGTTTCCGTTGTTGATCTGTCCTTTCCTTGTGGCGTGGTTGTTAAATAAATTTTTTCCTGTAGTGCATCAGAAGTTGCTGGGATATCATGAACTGGCTTTTTATCTGTGGGCTGTTTCTTTGGCTATCGTGACAGCTCAGACATTATTTTCATTATTGAATGATCCGGCGGATGGTTTTACGGAAATAATGATTGCGGTCGGAGCTTTGATCGCTTGTTGCTTGCAGTTCTTTTTAGGGAAAACTATCGGATCGGTTTATAATGACCGTATTAGCGGTGGGCAGGCATTGGGACAGAAGAATACAATTCTTGCGATATGGATGGCGCATACTTATCTGAATCCGTTGTCTTCCGTTGCTCCCGGTTCGTATGTCCTGTGGCAGAACATCATCAATAGTTATCAGTTGTGGAAGAAAAGAAAAAATGAGATGAAATATTAACTATAAGATGTTGATATTTAGTATTTTGTCTTTGTTATGTGTAATTTCCTTTATTTCTCTTGTTTTCTTGTTTAATCTAATAAATGCGTTTATTTTGTTACTATTTTGTTACTCGTATTCGTTGGAGTAACAAAACAAATAGTTATATTTGCATCGGTAACAAAATAAGAACATAATTATGGCGAAGAAAAAACAAGAAGTTAAATTGAAAGAACCCGTAAGGATTAGATTCAAGCAGCTTGCTAATGGTAACCAGTCTATTTATTTGGATTACTATACAGGTGATATTATTAGAAAAGAAAATTATGTTGGCGGTAAACGACAGTATGAATTTTTGAAGTTATACCTTATACCCGAAAAGACAAGAGAGGATAAGGCGAAGAACGAAGCTACGTTGGCTCTTGCAAAAGCCATTCAAAGCAAACGGATAGTAGAGTTGCAAAATGATGCACACGGCTTTCAGAACACTAACAAGTCAAAGGCGAATGTGATTGATTATTTAATGAACATGAGAAGCCAATCTAAAGAACGTGGCAGTTTGAATTACGAAAAGACTATTGGTAATGCCATCCGTGAACTAAAGTTGTTCAGAGGGGATTATATCGCTTTTCGTGATATAGATAAGGACTTCTTAAATAGCTTTGTGGATTTCTTGAAACAAGCGAAGAAAGCAAGTAAGTTTGGTTTGTTAAAAGCTGGAGGCGTATTAAGTAATAATTCCGTTATTGCTTATTATGGAGTGCTGCGTACCGCTATAAATAGAGCCTATAAAGAGGGGATTATTACGGTTAATCCAACGAAAGAGTTTGATTTTGCCAGTAAGGTAAAATCGGAAGTCAGCCGCAGGGAGTATTTGACAATAGAGGAGTTGAAGCGGCTTATCGGGACAGAGTGCAAGTATGAGATAATGAAACAAGCTTTTCTTTTCAGTTGTTTGTGTGGGTTGCGTGTAAGCGATATAAGAAAATTGAAGTGGAGCGATTTGCAGAAAAGCGGTGAAAGAATTAGAATTGAAATAAAGATGCAGAAAACAAAAGAACCGCTTTATCTGCCTATATCCGATGAAGCGTTAAAGTGGTTGCCGCAGCAAAATGAAGCAAAAGGCGATGGTTTGATTTTTCCTTTGACGCATGAGGGAACTATAAATAAAATACTTCAAAAATGGGCGAAAGACGCAGGGGTTATTAAGCATATCTCGTTTCACGTTGCCCGGCATACACATGCTACTATGATGCTTACATTAGGGGCTGATTTGTACACGGTAAGTAAATTGTTGGGACATAAAAATATTGCCACAACTCAAATTTATGCGAAGATTGTCGATAAGAAAAAAGAAGAAGCTATAAGCTTGATACCGAATTTGACAGATTGATTTAAAAAGAAAGTATGGGGATTGTGATATAACCGTACTTTCTTTCTTTTTTTGCCTTTGTTTAGTCGGAAAAATATATCTTTGTTCCTACTAACTGAAATATAGGATATTATGACAGAAAGAGAACTGAAAATAAAATTCGACCATATACAAGGCATATTTAACCGTTGCATCAATCATGCCAGCCAAGTTATGATAGATGGCATTGCTTCTAAGTCTTTATATTTTGACGAAGAGCAGGCAGATAAGCTGGAACAGCAGGAATACGTTCGCACCGCTGATGAACTGGTGCAGTTATATATTCGTTATTCTGTGTTGAATGACATTCAATACTTTTATTCTGTGTCTGATTTCTTTTGGGAAAGTGGTTTTTATGAATCCTTGAAATCTGATGAGAAAAGAAAATATATGTCGTTTAATCCACTTTCATTTGATTATTCCCGGTATGAACAAGATAATACGGTTTATGATGAGGAACTGCCTTATTTTTCAGTGGTAGTCAAAGCTGTTGTGTTGGAACGATATTCAGAATACTTGCGAAAGAAGAAAGAAAGTAAGGTACAAGCGGAAATGCAACTCCAACAAGAACAGGAAGAACTGCAACCAATTCAAGATAAATGCCAAGAGCCTAAAATTATTCCTCATGTTGCTGAAACAGAAAATCCGTTCAAGTCTATTTTAAACGACAGACAAATAGCATTGTTGGTGGATTGTATCAATGAAGTGGAAATTTTCAATGCTCTTATGACTTTTGAAGATTTGAAAGCAATACTTTCTTGTAAGCCTAAAGTTATATTTAGGTCTAATAACAACAGGCTAGTCGCTTTTCTTTTTTCGGAGTTAAGCAATCGTGGTTTGATAACACCTAATTGGCAATCTGTCATAGCAAGGAATAAGTTGTTTGTTACGAAGAATATAAAGAAAGATAAATATCTGAATCAAGGTGATTTAGCCACAGCCGCCAATTATGTAAAAGGGGTGGAGCATGAAAAAGATTATGTAACCATCAGCAATTATATCAAACAACTGAAAAAACTTTAAGAATAGGTTAATACCTCAAACATAGCTTAATCCGCTATCAAGCTATTCCTCAATACTTTTGCCCCCGTAATCGATTACAAGAAACCGGAGGGCATGCACTCCATATTGTCTAACGCAAATACTTTTGTTATATGGAAACAAGTATTGAGAAGCGAGTTGCAGAACTCGAAAATTTAGTGTTCCTTTCGAAGAATGTGCTTAGCTTCGATGAAGCGAGCAGGTTCTTGAACCTTTCTAAAAGTTACCTGTACAAGCTGACTTCGGGTAACTTGATACCCCATTACAAGCCGCAGGGCAAAATGCTTTATTTTGAAAAAGCTGAACTGGAAGCATGGTTGCGTCAGAACCCGGTGAAGACGCAGGCGCAGATAGAGCAGGAAGCGCAGAAGTATATCCTTAACCGTCCTCTAAAGAAATAATGGCTATGGAAAACAAGAAGAAAGAGGAAATCGGACAAGGCACAGCCATGACGAAAGAGGATTTTGCAGCCCTTTGGAAAACCATTCGTCTAAGAGTGACGGATACTTATGAAGTACCACCCGAAATTCTTTGGGTGAACGGTTCTACTATCGGTACATTGGGCAATTTCAGCGCATCCACAGGCAAAGCCAAGAGCAAAAAGACATTCAACATTTCCGCCATTGTTGCGGCTGCGTTGAAGAATGACGAGGTTCTGAAGTATTCGGCATATCTGCCACCGAACAAACGCAAAATTCTCTATGTTGATACCGAGCAGAGCAAGTACCATTGCCATAAGGTCATGGAACGTATTTTGCGCCTTGCCGGACTGCCGACCGATAAGGATGTGGACGATTTTGTTTTCATTGTGTTAAGAGAACATACCCCCGACAAGCGTAAGCAGATAATTGGCTATATGTTGGAGAATATGCCCGATGTGGGGTTGCTCATTATTGACGGAATCCGTGATTTGATGTATGACATCAACAGTCCGAGCGAATCGACCGACCTAATCAACCTTTTGATGCGCTGGTCAAGTGGGTATAACCTGCATATCCATACCGTACTGCATTTGAACAAGGGGGATGATAACACAAGAGGACATATTGGTACAGAGCTGAACAACAAAGCTGAAACCGTCCTGCAAATCACGAAAAGCACGCAGGACGGCAATATAAGCGAAGTAAAGGCGATGCATATACGTGACCGGGAGTTTGACCCGTTCGCATTCCGCATCAATGACAATGCCCTGCCCGAAGTTGCGGACGGTTATGTGTTCAAGCAGCCCAGCCAAGACAGGGGCTTTCCACTGGCAGAACTGACGGAACAACAGCACAGGACGGCTTTGGAAAACGGTTTTGGCAAACAGGTTATATATGGTTACGAGAATGTCCTAAAGACCTTGAAACAGGGTTATGCGAGTATCGGCTACAAGCGTGGACGCAATATCCATGTGGAACTGAACAAGTTCCTTGTGAACAAGCGCATGATTGTGAAAGAGGGCAGGGGTTACCGTTATAATCCCGATTTCCATTATTAAAAGTCAGTTTGGTTTAGTCCGGGTGTATATATAAGAGGAACGGACTTACTATTTCCCTGTATCGGAACAAGCAGGTTTAGTATGGTACTGGTATATATATGACGGACTAAACAGGACTGGCGCACTTTTCAACGATTTTTTAATCCCCAAAAAGAAAATATTATGAACATCGAAGATGTGAAACAAATATCCATCGCAGATTATCTGCATAGTTTAGGTTATTCGCCCGTCAAGCGGCAGGGTAACGGTTTATGGTACAAATCACCGTTAAGAGAGGAACACGAAGCGTCCTTTAAGGTGAATACAGACCGCAATCTTTGGTATGATTTTGGCGCAGGAAAAGGCGGCAACATCATCGCTCTGGCAAAGGAACTTTATTTTTCCGACAGTCTTCCCTACCTTTTAAAGAGGATAGAAGAGCAGACACCAAACGTTCATCCGGTCAGTTTTTCTTTTCCCCAGCATAGGACAGAGCCGAGTTTCCAACATTTGGAAGTCCGTGACTTGACCCATCCGGCATTGCTCCGTTACTTGCAGGGGCGGGGTATCAATATCGAACTGGCAAAAAGAGAATGTAAGGAACTCCATTTTACCAATAACGGCAGACCGTTCTTTGCTATCGGTTTCCCGAATATGGCAGGAGGTTACGAGGTTCGCAATTCCTTTTTCAAAGGGTGTATCGCCCCGAAAGACATTACCCATATACGGCAGCAGGGAGAGCCGAGAGAGAAATGTTTGGTATTTGAGGGCTTTATGGATTATCTTTCTTTCCTCACGCTCCGGATGAAGAACTGTCCGACCATGCCCGACCTTGACAGGCAGGACTATGTTATTCTTAACTCGACTGTCAATGTGCCGAAAGCCATTGACGTGCTATACCCGTATGAACGCATTCACTGTATGCTTGACAATGATGAGACAGGGTATAAGGCAACACGGGCTATCGAATTGGAATACTCCTACCATGTGCGTGACTTCTCGTACAATTACAGAGGGTATTCGGACTTGAACGATTACCTGTGCGGCAGGAAGCAGGAACAGAAAAACGCAGCCAGCCAAGTACAGGAAATAAAGCAGAAAACCGGACAACGTGCCGCCCCAAGACAAAAGAAGGGCAGGGGCATTTAATCCGGCAGGATTGCCAGCGGCTGGCGGTTTCATAGGGAGAGCAAGGTTATGTTTCGGTAGACCGAAACCACCTTGCTTTGCTCACCGCAAAGGAAACCGCTCCCGTTGGTCGCAATTTCTAAGACATCATTTAAAAGTAAAAAGGCATGAAAAAGATACAGGACAAGCCGGGCGGTCGTCCGGCAAAGAAACGGACGGAAAAGCAGAAAAAGGTAGTCAGCACGAAGCTGACCGAGTTGCAGTATTACGCTATCAGGAAGCGAGCCGGGGAAGCCGGGTTGCGCATCAGTGAATATGTTCGGCAAGCAGTTATTTCGGCAGAGGTCATACCCCGGCTGAGCAGGCAGGATGCAGATGCTATCCGCAAACTGGTAGGGGAAGCCAACAACATTAACCAGTTGGCACATCGGGCAAATGCCGGAGGTTTCGCATTGGTGGCAGTGGAACTGGTGAAGCTCAAAAATAGGATTGTTGAAATCATAAATCATTTGTCGGATGATTGGAAAAATAAAAAAAGGAAGCGGTTTTAAAGGCTGTGTGAACTATGTACTTGGCAAGGAGCAGGCGGTTTTGCTTCATGCGGACGGAGTTCTTACCGAGAGCCGGAGCGATATAATCCGCAGCTTCTGTATGCAGACCGGGATGAATCCCGACTTAAAGAAACCTGTCGGACACATTGCGTTAAGCTATTCGGCGGTGGACGCACCCAAACTGACGGATGAGAAAATGGTACAGCTTGCGCAGGAGTATATGCGTGAAATGAAAATCACCGATACGCAGTATATCATCGTGCGCCATCAAGACCGGGAGCATCCACATGTACATATTGTGTTCAACCGTATAGACAACAATGGCAAGACCATTTCGGACAGGAACGATATGTACCGTAACGAACAGGTATGCAAAAAGCTGAAAGCCAAACACGGGCTTTATTTCGCCAAGGGGAAAGAGCAGGTGAAACAGCACCGATTGAAAGAGCCGGACAAGTCGAAATACGAGATTTACACGGCTGTGAAAAATGAAATCGGCAAATCCCGCAATTGGCAGCAGTTGCAGCACAGGTTAGCGGAAAAGGGTATCACTATCCAGTTCAAACGAAAGGGACAGACCGATGAAATACAGGGCATATCCTTTTCCAAAGGAGAATACACGTTCAAGGGTTCGGAGATAGACCGCAGTTTCAGTTTTTCCAAACTGGATAGATATTTCGGAGATACAGGTTTGAATGTTGCCGAAAGTCAACGGCAAACAGCTTTCGCACCCATCCGGGAACAAATACCCACACGGAGTAACGCAGAAAGTCCGTTTATAAGCGGTTCGCTCGGTCTGTTTTCTGCATCACCGTACCCGGTGGATGAAGAGCCGAACTTGAATTTGAGAAAGAAGAAGAAAAAGAAAAAACAACTTAAATTGTAAAGACATGGAAGACAACTTGATTTTAGAGGGGCTTCTCTCTATGGTAACAGAACTGAAAGAGAAGTTGGAAGCGCAGGTAACGCCAGCCAGCCGGGAGGAAACTATCGAACGGTTTGGAGCAATTGAACAGGCATTGTCGAGACTGCACACTAACCCGGCTGTTTCTGTGGAGAAGTTGCAGACTATCCAAAGTCAGCTTGACGATGTACGGAACAAGATGCAAGGTCAGCAGCAGCATATCGAGGACACCAAGAGAATATCATTGGAAATCTATCGTAATTTTAAAATAATGGTTGATACCTTGAATTCCTACAAGACGGATAAAGAGGAAGTTGCCCGCTTGCCGTTCTATCAACGGATTTACAACAAGGTTACTTCTTGGATTCGTCCGGGATTGTTTATTTTTTCGGCAGTGCTGGTTCTCTGTTCCGCTTCCATATGGTTAAATATCCGTTTGGCTACACGGATGCAGCAGTTACAGGACAATGATATGAAATACCGTTATTTGTTGATGCAGGGTTGGGCAAACGGAGAAGTCCTTGATATACTGGAAACCAAATTCAACTGGCAGAGGGATAACGATTTCATCCAAAGTTTGACAGATTCAGTGATAGATTTTGAATATCGCAGCAAGAAACAGGCGGAAGCACTGGAACGTGCAAGGTTACTCAATGAACAAGCCGAGCAGTTGAGAAAGGAAGCTGATAAGCTAGGTAAGCCATAAACGAAGTAAAGTCGGGGCGATGAACTATGTTCACCGCTTCGGCTTTTTTCAAATTCATTTCTTCGTGTAGTGCTTTTCTCAAGCTTGTCAATATTGTTATACTTTTTTATTCGAACAGTTCTCGTATTTCTCTAATTCCATTCGACTGCGGCTGGAAGTTACTAAATATACTCCACCGAAAATCAGGAATACTGCTACTATTTTTGTGAAATTAAAAGAGTCTATATTCCAGCAGACAGCAACAATACATGCCACAATCGGTTGGATATAATTATACATTCCAGCTACGGTTGGTCGCAATTTCTTTTGTCCTACAACAACAAGCATATAGCTGATGAATGTTGCCCCAATCACAATAAAAGCCAATCCAACTATTTCAGTCATTTGTAAATTGCCCCAATGTACATCTGCCAAGTCTTTTGCTGAGAAAGGTAACATGCAGATAAAAGAGTAGGTAAACATCCATTTCATAATGGTTGTTAATGAATATTTGTTTACAAAATCTTTATAGAGTACAATGTAAAGGGCATAACTCAATTGGGCAAATAAAACAAGCAAATCTCCCCATATGGCTGTATCTCTGTTTGTGGATGTTATTTGAATATTTTGTCTGCTACCCAAGATAAGCAATAAAGCACCTCCTGCTCCCAATGTAATGCCTAGTACTTTTTTCCCAGTTATGGGTTCTTTCAAAATGAATGCAGCTAAAATCATAGCCCAAAGCGGCATACTTGTCGTAATGATGGAGGCATCTCCGGGAGAGGTTAAACTAACTCCGAATATGAAGCATCCTTGATTAAACACTATGGCTAGTAATGAAGCAAAAAATAAAGATACTAAGTCTTTGTGATTAACGTGTTCTGGTTTTTGAAAAAAAGACGTTATCCAGAATAAAATCATAGCACCGCCAATACGCAAATCTGTTATTACTAAGGGAGTAATGGCACCACCTACTAAAATTACTTTGGAGACCGGTGACATAAGTCCCCACATGACATTTGCCCCAAGCATGGAGGCATGTCCCTTCCAATCAAAGTTCATTGTCTTTTATGTAATATAAACTGAATAAGTATAATGTTATTGCTAACACAATCAGGCAAACAGAAACTAATCCTGTAAAATAATTAGCCAATACGAACCAACTAATTCCACAGATTACGAGATAGAGAAGTATCCCCTTTGTTTCGTTTTTGCTAATTCTAATTTTTCTTTTGGAAAAAAGAAAATAATCCAATGAATACTTGCCAGCTCCTAATAGCAGCTGGATAAGGTATAAGCCTAAAAATAGAGCAGGTAATACCTTAATATTGAATGAGTCGAAGAAGTGAAACTTGACCGCAATCATCATGTTAAATGCTAAAACACTTGCAGCCAATCTGGTCTGAAATCCAACTAGAAGCATTATTGGACAAATGGTTTGGGCAAAGATAGTCAGCCACAGAGACGGAATATCACCGATACCGATAGGGTCACCGAAAAAATCTGCGGCATATCTGTCATAATTGACAATCTTCCCATATCCATAAGGTAACATCATCAATCCGCAAAAGCTACGGAAATTAAGAATGACGAAAGAGTAGAAATTCCCTGAAAAGGAATCTCTACTCACTAAATAATTTATAAGATGCTTCATATATTCACAGTCAATCAATATGATGTCCATCCTCCGTCGGCCACGAATATACTGCCATTTACGAATGAAGCTTCATCAGAAGCAAGAAAGAGAGCCACCTTGGCTATCTCGTCCGGGGTACATTTCCTCATGTTCGTGATGTAACCTTCTGTTATCTTATCTTCAATGTCTTTCCATTTTCCGATAGACTGGTCGCGTGCTGTTCTGGATCCGGCCAGCTTTTCACTATTGATGCGCAGATTGGTTTCTACTCTACCGGGGGCAACAGCATTGCAACGGATATTCTTTTCCTTATAGTTGAACGCCACATTTTTGGTCAATCCGATTAAAGCGTGTTTGGAAGCTACATAGGCTGCTCCACCACCACGTGCTCCGGTAAATCCGGCAATGGAGGCTGTATTGACAATGACCCCACCGCCTTGTTTTTCAAAAATAGGAATCACTTTGCGAATACCTCGCATCGGTGCATTCAGATTGGTTTCCATTACTTTGTACCATAAGTCATCACTGACTTCACCGACTGGTATCAGCTCATCAAAAATGCCTGCATTATTCACCAGTATGTCCAGACGTCCATATTTGGATAAAGCGGCATCCACCATTTTTTGAATGTCGGCTTCTTTGGTTACATCCGCTTCCACACCTATTACATCATATCCTTGTTTGGACAGTGAGGTTACGGCTTTATCCAAAGTAACTTTATTGATATCAACCAAGACTACTTTAGCTTTTTCTTGGGCAAACAAGGTGGCGATAGCTTTTCCATTGCCAGATGCCGCTCCCGTAACCAAAGCTATTTTATTGTTTAACCTGGCACTCTGTGCGAATGCTTGTCCTGCAAATAACATGAGAATGAGAATCATTCCTAGAGAAATAATTTTTTTCATACGCTTTGAGAATTTAAATGTTACTATAAAATCAATAAGCTGTCCAAGCACCATCGGCAACAAGAATGCTACCGTTTACAAATGATGCTTCATCAGAAGCCAGAAACAGAGCAACTTTTGCAATTTCTTCTGGAGCAGCCTTACGCTGATTGGTGGCATATCCCATTGCAATTTTTTCCGTAATCTTAGCCATGTCTTCGGATAAGCATCCATCTTTACTGGATGTTTGAAGTGCTTTTTTGCTATTATCCCGTATGTTGGTATCTACACGTCCCGGAGCCACGGCATTGCACCGGATATTCCATTCCTTGTAGCAAAAGGCCACGTGTTTGGTCAATCCTACCAAGCCATGTTTCGAGGCGACATAGGCAGCTCCGCCACCTCTTGCACCCGTCAATCCTGCTATGGATGCTGTGTTGACGATTACTCCACCACCTTGTTCCTTGAATATGGGAATCGTATAACGTATGGCTCGCATGGGAGCTGTCAGGTTTATAGATAATACTTTCTCCCAAAGTGCATCATCCGTATCGGCAACAGGAACCAACATATCAAAAATACCAGTATTGTTAATCAGAATATCCAATCTCCCAAAAGCGGAAATAGCTGTTGATACCATCTGCTCAATATCCGATTCTTTGGTTACGTCAATGACCACCGACAACACCTCGCAGCCTTTCTGCTGCAAATCCGCAGTAACTTGTCCCACGCCTTCTTTATTGATGTCAGCAAGGACGACTTTTGCACCTTCCTGAGCGAATAAAGTAGCTATTGCCTTACCATTGCCCGATGCTGCACCAGTAACTAGTGCTGTTTTACCTTTTAGTCTCATAATCATTTTTTTTGAATATTGAAAATCCTTTCTCTTTGTTTTTATTGCAAATTTAAAGTGGAATGAGATGTAATTTATTGTATCTTTGCTATAAGATATTGTACTATTTCGTTATGTGGAAAGAAAATTTATATCAACCCGTTGAAGTCCTGATTCGCAATCATGAAATATTCCCCATAGCCGAACACCAGCATTCATTCTTTGAAATGGTGTATGTGCGAGAGGGAACCGGACGATTTTATGTCAAGGAGTCAGGTTGTAAGGTTGAGGAAGTTATTTATCATGCCCATTCTTTGTTTCTTATTCCTCCGGAAACCACTCATTGTTTCACGATAGATACACATAGCGAATATGTGTTTATCCGTTTTGTGCTTCATTATGTGGAAGACTATATAGGGAAATATCTGGCAGAGATATTTCGTGACTCCAGTCGTCAGGCTGAAATCTCTCTAAATAAATCGGATGAAAATATGGCATCCCAACTTTTTGACTTTATAAGAAAGGAAGAAGACAATAGGCAAATGGGGACAAACTATTTGCAACAGCAGTGGCTTAACAGTATCTTGGTTTTAGTTGCAAGAAATATTGTTCATGAAGCTAAAGATGAGTGCCTGTCTGTCAAATATCTTACTATAAATGAAACCAACCCAGCTGTGTATATGTTGCAGTATATCCAGCAACATATACACCAACCGGAATTGTTGAGGGCAGAAAGCCTTTCCAAAATATTTCATCTTTCGCCTGATTATATCGGAATTTATTTCAAACGATATTACCAAGAAACACTACAACAGTATATTGGACGAAACCGTTTGAAGATGGTAGAAAATTTGTTATTGAACAGTTCCATGACAGTCAAAGAGATAGCCTATAAAATGGGGTATACTGATTCTTGCTACCTCGTAAAGTCGTTTCAAAAGGTTTATGGAATTTCACCTTTGAAATATAGGCAAGAACATTCTCAAAGCAATAATTTAAAGTAATGGATTTGTGATTCTGCTTGCAAAGTTTAGTCTTTTTTGTCTATATATCCAAAACGGACTAAACTTGTTTCTATTGACGGCAAATTATATATGTGCTGGCGAAAAGAAAAACAGTATTCTTCTTTTCGCTAGTTTTATTTTTATGGTTAGAGAGCTTTTGTTACCTTTGCGCATGAAGCCCACCACAAAGCGATTTTCTTCGTTTTTTTGTTACTATTTTGTTACCCACTATTAGTAATAGGTGGGTTTTTCTTTTGTAAATCAGTATTTTATGCTATTGTGTATATAATATGTGGCAAAATATTATTAACAGTTGGCAGTTATGGAAAAAAAGAAAAGCAAGGGATTGAAGCTCTGCCTTACTGCTGATAGTTCCCTACTGTAGAACTATTATTTTTTGCTTGATGAAACTTTAGTTCCATCGTCTTGAAACCGGAGTTTCCTCTGCTTGAAACTTTAGTTTCTTCAGCTTGGCACTAAAGTTTCTACGGCTTGAAACTATTGGTTTCAATGCTTTGGAACTATAGTTTCATCGCATGGAAACCAACTAAACTAAGGTATTCTTTGATTTATCCTTTCAAGGAGCAATATATGATAGTAGCAGGATGTGATAACAAAGCGTGACGGCATTGTGACAGCACACTTTACTGTCACAATGCTGTCACACTTTGCTGTCACCTTTTTATTGGTTTATAATCAGTGCGTTATTTAGCTTTTGGTGACAGATGACAGCAATTTTGGGTGTTTAAATTCTTATGTAGAAGCGCGTCCAAAGTAATCTTCGATATTCGTTTTTGTCTGTAGATTAAGTGATATATTGCAAAAATATTGCAGATTCGTTATATGTAATGTCGTTTATTTCATGCCTGTCACTCTGTTAAAGGTTAAAAAAGGACATAATTTCCGATTTTCGGGACACTATATCTATCTTTGCTACCAGTTTTAAAAATCGGAAAAATGAAGATTACGAAGAGAAAAATAGCTTGGGGCGTCGTTCTCCTGATATTGATTGTCGGTGGTGTCATTTGTAAGAAACGCTGGAATGTGTGGTTTTACAATATTCCTGAAATACGCTATGTGCTGACGGAAGAACCTCAGCGGGTACTTCTGACATTCGGAAATGACGGTGAGCTATCCCGCAATGTAAGTTGGGTGTGCGGAGGCGTTTCTAAACAAGCGAAACTGGAATATACCAAGATCGGTTCCGGCGATACGCTGCTCATCAACGGATCTTCCAAATTTCTTCGTACACTGGGCGGGTTCGGTTATGCCAATTGGGCGAAGTTTAAAGATCTTTCTTATGGAGATTCCTACTCTTACCGGGTATGGAATGACGATCGCTCTTCTGATTGGTATTCGTTTACCATGCAACCCGATTCGACTGACCATTTTTCTTTTGTATTTATAGGTGATGTGCAGGATACTTTGCGTGGAAAGACACGTGATTTTATGGAAAACGTACGCCATCGATATCCCCAGGTTGACTTTTACATGTTTGCCGGTGATTTTGCCGAACGTCCGATGAACTGTTATTGGGACGAGGCCTATCAAAGTGTAGATTCCATTGCGCCCACCAAACCGATGTTAGTTTCTCCGGGAAATCATGAATATGTGAAAGGCCTGGTACGTGTTCTGGAAAAACGTTTTGCCTATGTCTTTTCTTATCTGCTCGAATCAAGATACAAGAATAATAATGTGTATTCTATCGATTACAATGATGCCACCATTATTACACTGGATAGTAACCGTGACCCTTGGTTCCTTTTCTCTCAGCGCGAATGGCTGGAGAAAACGTTGAAAGCTTCGAAAAAGAAATGGAAAATAGTCATGCTCCATCATCCGGTATACTCCATTAAAGGTAAAATGAACAACCTTCCGGTGCGTTGGATGTTCGACGGGCTGTTCCGCGAATATGGGGTCGATCTGGTGCTTCAGGGACATGAACATAATTATGCCCGTATGACTAATAAAAATGATGAGGGCGAAATGACTACCCCGCTGTATCTGGTGAGCCATGCTTCTCCGAAGAGTTACCGTCTGGCTTTCAATGATAAGTATGATCGTTTTGGGACAAACCGCCGTTTCTACCAACATATCGACGTGACAGGAGATACCCTCCGGATGCAGGCATTTTTGGAGAATGACTCATTGTATGATGACGTCCGGATCGTGAAGAATGCTTCCGGTATTCAAGTCATTGACAATGCGCAAGATATACCGGAAATACTCGAAAAGCCCGTAGGGTTGAGGGGAAAGAAAGCTGAAGATTTCGAACGGAATGCGGCGAAGTGGCGGAACCGTTCCTCAGTAAAGTAAATACTTCTGCCTCATGTCCCGGTAAGTCTGCAACTCTTTTTGCCAATTGTCGCAGATTTCCTTTTCCGATTTTCCTTGAAGGATTGCTTTCCGTACAGAATCTGTTCCCATCAGTAAATCAAACCACCGGGGACGGGAGAAGAAAGCTGCACCTTCGCCGGATAAACGATAGAAACGCAGGAGGTAACGGAGTGTGAATCCGTTTACATCTGTTACGTTCCGCAAATTTTCGCCGTAGCAGGCAACTCCTTTGTGCATCGGATTCTTATCGAATCCGGGCAGAGAACGTGGAGTGAAGACGAAATCGCCATACTTTTTGTCAGGTGCGCCCAATACCTGAAAAGGAAATGTTGTTCCGCGTCCTACACTGATACGTGTTGCCTCGAAAGGGCAAAGCGAAGCATACAGGCGGATGGATTGTGCATCGGGCAAGTTGGGAGACGGTTTCACGGGAAGTACGTAAGGCTGTCCATGTTGCCATCCTTTTATGGGAATCACGGTTAGCGGGCAAGTCTTTGTCTGGGTAGTCATCCATCTTTCTCCGTTAATCATTTGTGCCAGTTCCCCGATGGTACAACCGTGAAGGACCGGCAAAGGTAGCATTCCGACAAAACTTTTATACCCCGCTTTCAATACAGGACCTTCTACGTAGTCGCAGGGATTGGGACGGTCTAGTACAATCATTTCTTTTTTATTTTCCGCACAGGCTTCCATTACATAATACATTGTACTGATATAGGTATAAAAACGCGCACCTACGTCCTGAATATCGAACACGATGACATCGATATCCTTTAGTTGGGCGGCGGTTGGTTTCTTGTTATTCCCGTAGAGTGAGACGATAGGTATTCCCGTGCGGCTGTCTTTTCCGTCTTTTACAGTTTCACCGGCATCCGCGTTGCCGCGAAAGCCATGCTCCGGTGCAAAAACTTTCACTATATTGATCTTTTGTTTTAATAAAGTATCCAGCAGATGAACGTGTTCCGTGCCAACGATGGAAGTGTGGTTTACGACCATTCCTACACGTTTTCCTTTGATTAGCGGCAGGTACTGGTCCATGCGTTCGGCGCCCGTAATTACTTTTCCGCTGGCGTATGTCGAGCAAAGTATTATGAACAGAGAGAAAAGAATGAAGGAACTTCTGGCTTGCATATCAGTAAATTTTTGTAATATTGCACAAAAATATCATTTCTCGGTCAGGGAACAAGTAATAACTAGTGAAAAATATGAATCCAATTGAAATTATCGACAAATTTTATCCGCAAGAGACGGAACAACGGCACATTCTACTTATACATAGCCTTTCTGTAGCTCAAAAAGCTTTGAAGATCGTAGATGCTCATCCCAATTTACCTATCAACCGCAGCTTTGTCAGAGAAGCCGCGCTTCTGCACGACATCGGAATCTTTCTGACCGATGCTCCTACGATCCAATGTTTTGGAGAACATCCTTATATTGCCCACGGCTATTTGGGAGCAGATCTTTTGCGGAAAGAAGGTTTTGAACGTCATGCACTGGTTTGCGAACGCCATACCGGAGCCGGATTATCACTGGAAGAAATCATAGAACGACAGCTGCCTCTTCCTCATCGTGAAATGCTGCCCGTCACTCTGGAAGAGCAAATAATCTGTTTTGCCGATAAATTCTTTTCCAAAACTCATCTTGATGAAGAAAAGACAGTGGAAAAAGCCCGAAAAAGTATTGCAAAATATGGTGAAGAAGGGCTAAACCGTTTCGATGGATGGTGTTCTTTATTTTTATAGCACTAAAAAATAATTAAATAACAGAGATTCTCACGCATTATTGATGAAGATTGTGTACTTTTGCCACTTCAAGCGTAAAACTATTAGTTAATGGCGCCATTGAGAGCAAAAATAATTATATCATTCATATTGCTGATTGTCTTGCTGATGCTTCCTGATGAGGCTACGTCTCAGCGTCGAAGAAGAGGGATGATTGCCTCCAACACTGCACAAACGGATTCCCTTAACGGGAACGATTCGTTGAGAGCGGATACAGTTGTGGTACGCGTCGACTCTGTAGCACCGACAAAGAAACAACCGCTCGATGCACCGGTTATTTATGAATCTAACGACTCCACCACTTTCACGTTGGGAGGTGCCGCTACGCTTTATGGTAGCGGCAAAGTTAACTACCAGAATATCGAACTGGCAGCGGAAGTGATTTCCATGAATCTGGACAGTAGTACGGTACATGCCTATGGTATTAAAGATACGACAGGAACAATAAAAGGTAAACCTGTCTTTAAAGAAGGCGAAACAGCATACGACACAGAGACTATCAGTTATAACTTCAAGAGTAAAAAAGCGGGAATCACGGATATCATCACCCAACAGGGCGAAGGTTATGTGACCGGTAGCAGAGCCAAGAAGGGAGCAAATGATGAAATCTTTATGGAGCACGGTCGTTACACGACTTGTGACCATCATGACCATCCTCACTTCTACATGCAGCTGACAAGGGCCAAAGTGCGTCCCAAAAAGAATGTAGTAACAGGTCCTGCGTACCTTGTGGTGGAAGATGTTCCTCTGCCGCTGGCTGTGCCTTTTTTCTTCTTCCCTTTTTCCAGCAGTTATTCTTCAGGCTTCATTATGCCGACCTATATGGATGACTCCAGCCGCGGTTTCGGTCTGGCAGAAGGAGGGTATTACTTTGCTATGAGCGACATCATGGACTTGAAACTCACAGGAGATATATTCACGAAAGGTTCATGGCGGCTCTCCGGATTGACAAATTACAATAAGAGGTATAAATATTCCGGTACCTTGCAGGCGGATTATCAGGTGACTAAAACCGGAGACAAAGGAATGCCGGATTATACAGTTGCCAAAGACTTCAAGGTGGTGTGGAACCACCGGCAGGATGCTAAGGCAAGTCCGAACAGTACTTTCTCCGCCAGTGTAAATTTCTCGACCAGTAGTTATGAACGGTCTAACATCAACAACCTTTACAACTCTCAGTTGTTGACTCAGAATACAAAGACTTCAAGTATCAGCTATTCCCGCAGTTTCCCCGATATTGGTCTGACCTTGTCCGGAACTACCAATATTGCGCAGACTATGCGTGACTCTTCTATCGCCGTGACGCTCCCCGACCTTAATATTACGTTGAGCCGTCTTTTCCCTTTCAAGCGTAAGAAGGTTGCCGGAGCCGAGCGTTGGTATGAAAAGATTTCCATCAGCTATACGGGACGTCTGACAAACAGTATCAGAACAAAAGATGACCGTTTGTTCAAGACCGGAATCAGCGGATGGGAAAATGCGATGAATCATAATATTCCTATCAGTGCTACTTTCACGCTGTTCAAGTATTTGCAGGTTTCTCCTTCGGTCAACTATACAGAGCGGTGGTATACCCGTAAGATGAACCAGACATATAATATGGAAGAACATAAGCTGGACCCTAATCTGAATGATACTATTAATGGTTTCTATCGGGTGTCCAACTATTCTGCCAGTATCAGTTTGAGTACGAAACTGTATGGTATGTACAAGCCTCTTTTCATGAAGAAGAAAGAGATACAGATCCGTCACGTTGTTACTCCACAAGTAAGTCTTAGCGGAGCTCCCGGATTCAGCAAGTATTGGGAGGAATACACAGATTATAACGGCAATACACAATACTATTCTCCTTTTACCGGACAGCCTTTTGGAGTTCCTTCACGTGAAGGTTCGGGAACGGTTAGCTTCTCTCTGTCCAACAATCTGGAAATGAAGTATTATGATGCCAAGAAGGATACGCTCAAAAAGGTCAGTCTGATTGATGATTTGAGCGCAAATATGTCCTATAATATGGCAGCGAAAGAAAGACCTTGGAGTGATTTGAGTTTGAATATCCGTATGAAGCTGACCAAGAACTATACTTTCAATATGAACGCTTCATTCGCTACTTATGCTTATGCTTTCGATAAGAACGGTAATGTAGTGCCCAGTAATCGTACTGAATGGTCTTATGGACGTTTCGGACGTTTCCAGGGATATGGTTCTTCTTTTAACTATACTTTTAATAATGATACCTGGAAGAAGTGGTTTGGTCCGAAGGAAGACGCTGAACAGGATAAAAACAAGAAGGACTCGGAAGACGGAGACGGTGAGGATTCTGAAGGTACGGAAGATGGAACTACCACCAAGAAGGTGGAGAAGGCACAGGCCGACCCGGATGGTTATCAGGTATTCAAGATGCCTTGGTCTTTAAGTTTCAGTTATTCGTTCAATATTCGTGAAGACAGAACGAAGCCTATCAATCGCTATTCCATGCGTTATCCGTTTACTTATACCCACAATATTAATATGAATGGAAATGTGAAGATTTCCAACAACTGGTCGCTTTCATTCAATTCGGGTTACGACTTCCAGGCAAAAGAGATTACGCAGACTTCTTGTACGATTTCGCGTGACTTGCACTGCTTTAACCTTTCTGCCAGTCTTTCGCCATTCGGACGTTGGAAATACTACAATGTTACCATTCGTGCCAATGCAAGTATTCTTCAGGACTTGAAGTATGAGCAGAGAAGCCAGACGCAAAGTAATATTCAGTGGTATTAATAAATGGAATGAAGAATCGGGAATAAGCCCCGGTAGGACTAAAATATAAAAATGGCTGCATGATCTTTGGGATGATGCAGCCATTTTCTTTATGTCTTGATTCTGATTGATCAGATGATGATTACCATACAATTTCCGTTTCTCCGTTTGCCTTCAGATAATCGTTTGCCCGGCTGAAATGTTTGTTGCCGAAGAAACCATTATAGGCAGAGAGGGGAGAAGGGTGGGCGGAGCTGAGTACCAGATGCTTGTTGCGGTCGATAAAGGCTCCTTTGCGTTGGGCATAAGCTCCCCACAAGATAAACACAAGATGTTCTCTTTCTTCTGCCAGCGCACGAATGGCTGCATCTGTAAAGGCTTCCCATCCGCGGTTTTGGTGAGAGCCTGCCTGATGAGCGCGTACGGTCAGAGTCGCGTTGAGCAGCAATACTCCTTGTTCGGCCCAGCGAGTCAGGTTTCCGGTAGCGGGAGCGTCTGTGCCTATGTCCGCCTTTATCTCTTTGAATATGTTTACCAGAGAAGGAGGGAAAGGAACTCCGTCATTGACTGAGAAACAAAGTCCGTGTGCCTGGCCTGGCCCGTGGTAAGGGTCTTGTCCGATGATTACTACCTTCACTTTGTCGAAAGGACAGAGGTTGAAGGCATTGAAAATCAGCTTTCCCGGAGGAAAAATCTGATACTGGCTATATTCACTTTTAACGAATTCTGTCAGTGTGCGAAAGTAGTCTTTTTCAAATTCCGGTTGTAAGTGTGTTTTCCAGCTTTCTTCTATTTGTACATTCATAGCAATTATATAAGGTGTATATCAAGTTCCTCACATTCTTTGCGCATATTTTCCGGCCAGATGCTGGCTTGTATTTCTCCGATATGAGCTTTGCGAAGGTAGAACATACACAAACGGGATTGTCCGATACCGCCACCGATAGATAGGGGAAGTGTGTCGTCCATCAGTCGTTTGTGGAAATAAAGTTTCAGTCTCTCTTCTTCGTTTTCTTCTTTGAGCTGACGTTGCAGAGCTTCTCTGTCTACACGAACACCCATGGAAGATAATTCGATGGAACGTTGCAGTACATCGTCCCAAAGCAAAAGGTCACCGTTGAGCCCCGGCAAGTTGTTCAGCCCATTCGATGTATAATCATCGTAGTCCGGTGCACGTCCGTCATGCTTTTTGCCATCACTCAGTTTGCAGCCGATACCGATGATAAACACGGCACCGTATTTCTGGCAGATGGCATGCTCACGGCATTTGGGTTCAAGGTTCGGATAAAGCTGGCGCAATTCTTCCGAATGGATGAAATGTAACTTCTGTGGCAGACAGGGTTTGATCTGAGGATACATTTCGTATACCATGTATTCTGTGCGGATCATGGCTGCGTAGATACGGTTTACGATCTCTTTCAGGAATTCTACGTTTCTGTCTTCGTTGGTGATGACGCGTTCCCAGTCCCATTGGTCTACATAGAGCGAGTGAAGGTTTCCGAGTTCTTCGTCAGAACGGATGGCGTTCATGTCGGTGTAGATACCGTATCCCGGTTCGATATTGTAATCGGCGAGGGTTAATCTTTTCCATTTTGCTAATGAATGAACGACTTCTGCTTGTGCGTCACCTAAATCCTTGATCGGGAATGAAACAGGACGTTCTATACCATTCAAATCGTCATTGATACCCATGCCTTTCAATACGAAAAGCGGGGCTGTTACGCGTCTGAGGCGCAATTCTGATGACAGGTTTAACTGGAAGAACTCTTTTATTTGTTTGATTCCCAACTCTGTTTGTTTTAAGTCGAGTAACGGTTTATAGTTCTTTGGTTTTATCAAGTAACTCATAGGATTGTTGATTGTTAATTGTCGGCAAAGATAGGAATAATATTAATATCTGTATTGGATATTCTCTAAAAGATTGTCAAATTGATAAACTATATGCTATAAAGCATTTCAAAATAACAGAAGGTCAAGGAGTGCCGGTGACTTAAGAACTATAAAAAAAGATGAATCATTAGGAAGATGAGAAGATTTTTTATACTTTTGTCATCGCATTTAGGAAATGGCCCCGTAGCTTAGTGAATAGAGCGTCAGATTCCGGTTCTGAAGGTCGTGCGTTTGAATCGCACCGGGGTCACATGGAAATCCCTTGATAATCAGCTATTATCAAGGGATTTTTGTATCTATATACCTTCTTCTTAGCTTCTTGATACTTGTAGTCCCTTGTCAGAAAGTGTCATTTCAACAAAGCGTGCACGCGGGTTAGGGGCGTGCTCGGTCAGTATCCGGCGGATATGTCCTGCTGCTTGCGGATCTTTAGCTACCATATATAAGTAACCGCCACCGCCTGCACCGGGTAATTTATATCCTAATGTATAATCTTTAATTTGTTCGATAATGGCTGCTACCGCCGGTGGATTCGTACCCGAGTCCAATGCTTGATTTTGTATCCAGCTTTTGCCGATGAGATTGCCGAAAGTGTTGAAATTACCACGTAAAATAGCCTCGTTCATATCCATCGCATGGGCTTTCATCTCTGCCAATAAGCTAAGATGCATTCCGGAGTTAAGGAACATAGAGCTGACTATTTCAGCCAGAATTCCTTTTGCTGTACGGGTGATACCTGTATAGTAAAGCAGGTGGCAGTCCCGGTATTCCGGTTGCACAAAGAGTTGGTCGGGCAACCAACGAACCAATGGATGCTGTCCAAAGCCGGATTCGGACTGTAACAGTTTTACACCGGGAAATACACCGCCGTATTGATCTTGCCATCCGCCGCCGGTGGTAAGCAATTGCTCCAATACCAGTGTATAATTGCAGATATCGTTCTTGTCCCATGCCAGTCCGCAGAAGTCATTGATAGCTCCGAGTACGGTAGATGAAAGGATAGAACTGGTGCCTAGTCCCGAACCTGCCGGTATTGCGGCTAATAAGGTGATTTCAAGTCCTGAGCCGAAAGCTTTCAGGTGCTCTTCCAGTGATGCGTAAGATTCCGCTGCGAATAACGGAGCGAATCCTGCCAAGGTAAGTGCTGCCTTTGGAATGGAGAAAGGTGAACCGACTTTTTTGTAATCCTGTAGTTCCTCGTAGCTTCTGATAACTTCCATGGCTCCCATATCAATAGAACGAAGTACGATATGGAATTCCGGACATGGCTTGACGTATACTTGCAGCGGAGGCTGTCCGTTCAGTTCAATGGCCAGATTGACTACACTTCCTCCTGAGTAGAGAGAGTAAGGAGGAGTGTCTGTCCATCCTCCTGCAACATCAATGCGCACCGGGCTTCGGGCCCATACTATCTGATCTGAGTAAACATTGAGTTTCGGATGGTTCGTTTTTCCGGCAACGGCTTCCAGTAGCCCGTCACGGAGTAGTTGGAAGGCAGCTTGTTCTTCTTCCTTGTAGTTGTCATTGCCTTGCAGTTTCATGATGCGTGCCCGGAGCATCCGGTTATGTATACGCAGCATGGGGGCGGAATCTTCCTTCAAGATAGCAGGAACATCCAGGTTGAACCGGATAAATTCATTGGCAGCATCCTGCAAATCAAGTTGATAGAATACACTCTTTTCGTAATTGGCGGACAAGCCTTTCCAGTTATCTTTGCGGAAGGCATTGCGCTGTGCATAAAGGCGTTCCAGATTAGCCTGTGCCGATATCTCGTCAGCAGAAAGTTTTTCAGCTTTCAGCCATAGCTCTTTTCCTTCTTTTAATTGTGGTTCGGATATCATCCAGCGTACTACTATGCCAAGTTCTTCGACAGAAGTCATTACGGGGAAAATAGAGGCTGCTTGCAGGTCATCTGTACGTCCTTTTATTTCTTCCCGGCTGATTCCTCTTTCTCGCATCCAATGTGTGAAAGACATTCCCAGATAGGTCGTTGAATCGTTGCTTAACGCCCCTTTGAATACATCGTCCAGTCCATAAGGACGTGCGACAAAACCTGTTTCTCCCATGGGAACGATATCGATGCAGATTCCGTCCGGCACACCTATATTCCAGTGATTTTCGGGAACCCCTGTGATAATCTGGCGGGAACCTAATTTCCATCCTTTTCCTACGTGGCTGTTTTCGATCCATAAATTGGCATTTTCCGCAGACAGCTCCACCTTTGTAAGTGAGTTCTGGATAAAGATGGCAGGGTTCGGTTTTACTTTCCGGTGCATGATACGTCTTTGGTCACGGACTTTATCCTGTATGGCTAGTGTAGAAGAAATCAGTTCCCGGCTTGTTCCGAAATGATAAAACTCTCCTCCGGGTAAAGGCAGGATAGCTACCGATAATTTATTTACTTCGTCGTCTGCCGTTTTAGGATGTTCTCCCAGTGCCAGACCGTAATCTGAATATAAGTCGTAGTAACTGATATCATTCGTACCTTCTTTCAATGACCGTTTCATCAATACCTCCACGGCACGGTCACTTAATATCCAGATGCCGATGTCCATCAGGAAAAGATGGGTCTTGGACAATCCTTCCAATTCTTCCAGCGAAGGTTTTTGCAGCATGAAGTCAAGTACTTCCGGTTTCTTGCGATCCGATACGAATACACCGTGGTGAGTAGCTAATGAAGGATTCACCCATAAGCCATAACATACGACATCTACATTCGGTATGTCTTGCAATGGTTTCTCCGAACGGATATATACATCTCCGCTGGCTATCAGTGTATTCAAGCCTTCCGGAGCTTGTTTCATGAGTCTTTCGTACAGAGGAAGTTGTAATGACAGTAGATTCTGCCCCAGCTTTTGTCCTCTCTCCCAACTGAAAACAGGTATCGGAGTCAATATTTTACCCGAAGGAGCATAGCCGGGCAAACGGCGGCTCTGTCCTCCTGCATGCAACAGGATTCTTTTCTCGCTTCCAATCCATTTGCTGAAACTATCTTCCGGTGCAAAGGCTTGATGGCAGGCCTGCAATAACCAGGTTGTTCCACCACCGGAACCTAACTTACTGCCTACGGGGTCTGATGTACAAAACCAGTCGGTATGATTTACTCCTTCCAGTTGATGGAAACTGTGAATCAGGTTGGGAGGTAAAGATAATAACTTTTGCATAATAGAATCGGTGTTTATTTGTTTATAAAAGAATCGTATCCCAACTATCGCAGAGTGCCTGCATAGAAGGGAACAACAGATCGGCTCCTGCATCCAGCAATACTTGCCCGTCCAGAGGGCCTGTATTTACCGCGATTGTGAAGATGCCTGCCTTATGTCCTGCTTCCACACCCAATGGTGCGTTTTCTATCACTACTGCTTCGTCCGCTTTCAGGTCCCCTTTTTTAAGGGCCATCAGATAAGGTTCCGGATGAGGCTTACCGTATTTTACGTCAAAAGCGGTAACCATCAGTTCCTTGTGAAACATACCGGGAAAGTTGTGTTCCAAACGTTCCAGCAATGAAAGCTGTCCCGAACCGGTGACTACCATGGACGTTAGTCCTTCGCTTTTTATTTTCTGCAAGAGTTCCCACGCACCGGGCATACGCTCTGCTTCCGGGTAAGAATTGAACAGGATACTTTTTTCTTTGTATATACTTTCTATTTCTTCTTGTGTGGCTTCTTTGCCCAGTTCGCGTTGAAATACAATGTTGATAGTCGATGCTCCCGTTCGTCCTTCGTGCATATAAGCTTCTTCCCGGCTCAGATTCAGGCCGTGAGTTTTCATTACTTGATGCCAAGCTTCGGAGTGGTAGGGCATGGAATTAAAGAGTACACCGTCCATATCGAACAGGACGGCTTTCAGTTTCTTTTTCATAATTGGGGTTAGATGGAATCTGTTTGATATTTATTCTTTTTTCAGCAGATCTTTCAGTTCAGACACGGTGATTACCACATCGTGCTGATCTTCCGATTGTTTGCCGATATATCTGTAAACTATGTTTCTATTACAATTCACGCAGCATTTGATGAAGAGTTGGGTGGGAAGATCCGTCTGATTGGCTAAGGTGCCTACAATACCTTCTTTCACTTCTTTGGCATTGGCTTTGATCTGGCTCATTTCACACAAATCTTCATCGACACGGCAGATATATATCACCGATTCATCGCTGAGTTCAATCTTTTCGATGACTACTTCTTCACTTGCCTTCATCGGAAATTGCAGGTTTGCCATCTGTATCTGTGATTCCAGTTTGGCCAGATCACTTTCAGAAGCATTGACATCTGCATTGAGAATGTTTTTGATTTCATCTGTTGTCAGTTCGCAAACTACCTGCTCTCCTGAATCTTTTCCTATATATATCATCTGCAGACCTGCTTTGCACTTAACAACAAGGTCCAGCAATGTTTTTACTTCTTTTGTCGGATTCTGGAACATGATTTTCATCGAAGTCTTCATGCTTTCCGGATTTTTCTGCAATGCTTTGATGTTGGCAGTCTCTTCATTCAACTGGAAGGTGTATACTACGTTTTCTCCGTCGTAAACGATGCTGGTGATTTTGCCGGCCTCTCCCATGTCCATCGGACATTGCTTGTTGGCTACTTCAATGGCAGCTTTAAGTTTGACTTCCTGGCAACCGGTAGTTAACACAATCAGTAATGACAAACTGATAAACAACATCGCTGCATTCGAGCTTCTTATTAATTTTTCCATTGTTCTTTATATTTAGAATTTAAGATAAAGAGAGATATACGAAGCAAAGATAGTCATAAAAAATGAGAGATATGGCAGAATGGGGGAGATAGTTGTTGGTTAGGATTTTGGATGATTCATCGTATGATAATTTGTCGTTTAGAAGATAATATGTATTTTTGTCCTATGAAGTTACGAAAAGAGTGTAATTTATTGGAAATGAGCGTAGGTTAATTGCTCTTGATAGTAATAGGTTACGATTTAGTTAGTTATCTACTGCATTATCTTTCTGCGCATTGCGTAACCTTCAAAGAACTCTTCCTATGCAAAAGTAGCTATTTAATTCGAGATTTTGATATAAACTCCCGTTTTTTATCCCCTCATTCATAAGATTTTTCCGTAAAAGCGGTTTTGTTTGTCGGAACACCATTGCCAAAAACGAGTTTTGAACAATCGTGTGCCGACTACCGCATAGCCGGAGAAAAGGGCATTGCCTCACGCCTAAACGATGTTTAGACTGATGACGCAATGCCCCTTTCTTTTGCGTCTATGCCAAGAGGTGCTTTTACGGGCTACCAGATGATTTTTCTTTTTTTGCTGTCCCTTTTGCCGGAAGCGGAAAGTGAATGCAGAGTGTGTCAGCCTGCCTCATGAATGAAACAGGCGGTCACACACAGCCGGACAAACCGGGAAGAATGATTGTTGCCGCCCGGCTGGACAAGTTCCGTCGGAACGGAAACAATCATACTTCCTTTGTCGTGGTTTGCCCTTTTCACGCTTCCGGTGATGTCTTTTTCTTTCAGACGGTTTCCTCTTTTTACGGATTTTCCCCTAAAGTTTTTTCTACCTAATCTGCCTCTGTTTTCGTTTACCTCCATTTTGCGCCTTTCAGTAAGCCGCATCAGTCAGTCATTTTCGTTCTGGGCGCAAAGGTAATTCCGGGATTGGACGGGAAAGCAAGGTCAAGCCTCCTGTTTTCTGCGGAAATCTCCAGCCCTTCGGGTAGTATTTCCCCGAAAAACCTTGCATTCCCTAATCCCTACCTTTTCAAGCACCCGAAACGAAAACGACCGATGCGACAGAAAGACGCATAAAAAAAATGTCGGATAAACGAGAGGCAGATAAGATAGTTTGAAACTCAACTCCCTCAGCTCTTGAATCCGCATAAAAAACAAAAAAATTAAAAACAGCGAAGATATGACAGCAACGGCAAATTTCAGACAAGTGGCGCAATACATCGGGTTGGCGATATGCGGCTTGATGATGCGCACCGCCTTCGGGGTGTTCGGCATCCTTTGGGGCATCATCAGAGAGATTGTAAACGGAGTGTTCCGAGTGGCGATAGGTGTAATCGTGGCTATCCTTTCCACCATTGCCTACTTCGGCTTCATCCTTTGGTCATTAACTCTTTAACCCTTACCGACATGACAAAGAGAAACAGCAAGACGGTAGCGCAGCAGTGCAGATATTACGAGGTGGACAACATCTTCGTGTATATGGTGGAAACGTACATCAACGGCAATTTTGAAACGTTCCGAAGATTGTACCACGAACTAAACAAAGACGCACGGAGGGACTTCATGGACTTCCTTCTCAGCGAGGTAGAGCCGACCTATTGGAGAGAGATACTTAAACAGACAATCTAAAAACGACAGCGATATGAAAGGAACAGACCATTTCAAAAGAACGATACAAATGTATCTGGAACAGCGGGCGGAGGAAGATACGCTCTTTGCGAAGAAGTACCGCAACCCTGCCAAGAACATAGACGAGTGCGTGACCCACATTCTGAACCATGTGCAGAAAAGTGGTTGCAACGGCTTCACGGACGGAGAGATATTCGGGCAAGCCATCCACTACTATGAGGAAAACGAGATAGAGGTGGGCAAACCTATGAACTGCCAAGTGGTGGTGAACCATGTTGTGGAACTCACGGAAGAGGAAAAGGCGGAGGCACGTCAGAATGCAGTCCGCAGATACCAAGAGGAGGAACTCCGCAAGTTGCAGAACCGCAACAGACCGTCAGCGAGAAAAGAAAACCACCCCCAACCCTCATTATTTGATTTAGGCTTATGAAACCGAAGACCAAGATACAGAAAGAGGTGGCAAGACTTTCAGCCAACCTCCGCCCCATATCAACGACACAAATTGAATGGGCATACCGCCACTGCGTTGAACATATCGGCTACCGCACCAAGAAAGGGAACATTACCTGCTCCGACTGCGGTCACGAGTGGCACAGTGACAGTGGACTATGCGACACCCTTGAAGGTTGCACCTGTTCCCAATGCCATGCCAAACTCAAAGTGCAGGACACACGCAAACGTATCTACAAGGAAACGCAATATTTCAGCGTGATAACCATCTGCAAAGGCTATCAGGTAATCCGTGTGGCGCAGGTCAGATGCGAAAGCAGGAAAGGCGAGCCGATGCAATTCTACTGCCACGAGGTTGTGCAGCGTTGGATTTCACCCGACGGTAAGGTTACAGACATGGCGTTGCTCCGTGGCTTCACATTCTATTACTGCGATGTATGGGCATTGTGCAGCGCGATGGAGATAAGACCGCACAACAGCCTATACGATGATGTTGTGGCAAGAAGCTGTGCATATCCCAAAATGAGGGTATTACCTCAACTCAGACGTAACGGCTTCAAGGGCGATTTCCACGGCATTTCCCCCGTGCGTCTTTTCAAAGCCTTGCTTTCTGACCCAAGAATTGAAACCCTTATGAAAGGCGGTGAGATTGAGGTTATGAAACACTTTATTTTCAATGCCCGTACTGCCGATGAATGCTGGGCATCATATCTGATTGCCAAGCGTCACAAGTATCTGATAGACAACTTCTCCATGTGGTGCGACTATTTGCGTATGCTCAACAAACTCGGTCAAGACCTCCGCAACCCGAAGAACATCTGCCCCGAAGATTTCATGGCGGCACACGACAACGCAACCCGAAAGATTGAAACCATACACGAGAAGGAACGAGCAGAGCAACGCCGCCGCTGGGAGATTGAAAGGCGTGAGCGTGAGCAACAGCGGCAACTGCAAAGGGAAAAAGATGCGGAGGATTTCATCGCCAACAAATCCAAATTCTTCGGATTGGTAATCACGGACGAGGAAATAATCATCAAGGTGCTTGAAAGCATAGACGAGTATTACAGCGAGGGCAAGGCACAGAACATCTGCGTGTTCGGCAGTGAATACTACAAGAAAGCCGACACCCTCATACTCTCGGCAAGGATTGGCGGTGAGATAATTGAAACCGTAGAGGTGGATTTGCGGACACTCAAGGTGGTGCAGTGCCACGGCAAGTACAACCAAGACACCGAATACCACGAACGCATCATAGACCTTGTGAACAAGAACGCCAACCTTATCCGTGAGCGGATGAAAGCGGCATAGCATAAACCCTAAAACAACATTGATATGGAAGTAAGAATCGAAAGCATGATTTGTGTGTGGGATGATGCAATTCCCACGATGTTCATTGAATTTGTAAATCTCCTCACTCTCACAACGAGTGAGGAGGGATTGAGAAGGAGTGTGAAGGAGTTTGCCGAGAAGCACGAACTTGACAAGTTTTTCCTTTACGGCTTCGGCTCACACCATTTCTACCTGCATCAACGCTACACGAGCAACCCCGAAATGGTGATGAAGGACAGAGTTCTGTCAGTACATTTTTAATCATCTAAAAAGCAACATTATGGCAACACGAATGACCATCAACGGAGTAAGCACCTGTACGGAAGCAGGTACGGAGAAATATGAGCGTTTCCAATCGGGTATCGGCAGACGCAAGCGGACACTTGTGCAGTACGACTACCGCCATACGGACGGAGAACTGTTCGCTTGTGTCAAACCCACATTGGACGAGTGCCGAACCGCAAGGAACAAGTGGCTGAACGCAAAGCAGGGAAAGGAGGGCAACCGATGAACACGACCTATCAAACGCTGATAGTCAAATTCAGCGAACCTATCACGGCATTGGACGGTATCTTTGACGAAGCCCAAGCGTGGGGAACGAACACCCTCAAAGGGTGGATAGATGATTACGAAAGCACACGTTTCACCGCCACCGACAGCCATACGGCAGTCATCACGAGCGAGTATAATATGGAGTGTGTGAAAGAGTGGCTGCAACGACAGACACCCATTGCCGAGATGCGAGAATTTTGAACAAGTTGGCGGTGTCCGCACCGCCAACACTTAAAACCCTAAAACAACGGATATGATAGCACAGACGATATTACAGCAGATAGGCGGAAGACGCTTCACCGCCATGACGGGAAGCCGTGACTTCATAGATATGGGCAACGGCTTACGGATGAGCCTTGCAAGGAACAAGACAAGTGCCAACCGCCTTGACATCATCTATGATGCAGGGGCAGACCTCTACAATATGCGTTTCTACCGCAGGACATTCAGCAAAAAGACATTCGAGAGCAGAACAAAGGACATTGCCATACACGAGGGCATCTATTTTGATATGTTGGAGGAAATGTTCACGATGGTGACGGGACTTTACACACGCTTTTGAGTGGAGGGGCGGCGAGAGCCGCCCTACTTTCTTTCAGTGAGCATGATGGCGGACAAAGAAAGTAGCAAAGAAACCTTTGTTTCAATCGCTTGTTAGCGATATATAAAATATTATGAGTATCTTTGTAAAAGTATTGATACTCATAATCATAGTAATATTATGTGTGAATTAACAATAAGTCAAAAGCACATCATAACAGAACGAAATAATAGTAAAGGTGAATATCAGCCGGCGTTTATGCAGATTCGTATTCACAATTCTTTTGATGGAAACATCGATGAACTTGATGTCCCAACATTAGGAACTCTTGTTCATGAATACATCCACTTTCTTCAAAATGTATCAACTCCGTGGGGACTATATGATAGTATGGTTCGATATAATATAATGGCGGAAACATATGCTTTTGTAGAAAATGCTACATCTACTATCACTCTCCCATTAAATATTGATTATTCTCAAGGATTGAAGAATAAAATGGATATTGTAGAATGTGGAACAGGATATTGCCCACTTTCAGATACACGGAGAAATAATTTTAAAATAGATGTAAGTGAACGGATTTGCATCCATAGAAACTATAAAAAGGTAAATAATAGAAATTTACCAATAATAACATTAGATATCAGTTTTACGGATGGTTCAAAACAAACCATTGTTTTGGGTGCTAACATTATTAAGGAGAGTATGGCAGCATTGTATCAAATGCTCATAGATGAAACTGCAACTCATGAAGAATTTGACCTCCCATATAATTTAATTAAGATTATTGCAGAACAACATTTTTCTGCAATAGCATCTGATAATATAAAACTGATAACTATTTGCTATATATCTTTGTTTAGCCTTTCTCCTGCTGAAGTTCTAATAGATAACTTAGCATACGCGAATGAAAATCCGGATTTATCTGCAATAGAATTGTTTGAACGGTTCGTCAATGAAGATAAAATATACATCAAGGGAAAAGCAATGTCAGTTTGTGACTTTTTTGATACTCTTATAGACACATTCAAACAAGTCTTTTTTAAAAGTGTCCGAGTCGGAATCGATTATATTGGCGAAGTTTTGGAACGAATTCGTCCTGCCAAAGGATTTGTTCCTATCTTAACTTTGATTACTGATTACCAACCCTTATCTAAGGAACGAATTAAAACGTTAATAGATTTTTTAGGAATGCCTTATAGCTATACAGACAGTGGCGATTTTAATCCACACCTTCATCCTCAATAGATTCCGAAAAATTATCTGATGATATGTTGGCACTAATAGGGCACAATGCATTATTTTCATATTTAACGAGATTGCACAAATATGGTTATGTATGCCCATTGCATTCGTTTTGTGAAAAAGAAAAGTATGATAAAGATGAATGTTATGATGAACCTTGGAATGGGAAAATGTGCCCTATGACGATTATGGGAGATGTGATACATATTAAAGAGAAAGAAGTAAAAATTCAATTTTAACAAACCGGAAAACCTCCGATGAAGTTGTGGTTTCATCGGAGGTTCTTTTGTCTATTTACATTTATGGGATATACAACAGCGCAAACTCCGCTTTTCTCCGTTTGAGCAGCATGGCGTGGCGTTTACCCTTGTAGTTGCAGAAGGCGATATACTCACGGTAAATGTTCCTGTCGCCAGCTTCCAATTTCTTGATTAAGGTACTTTGGGGGAGTGTCTTGCTGCCTAACAGCTTCGCCGGTCCCACATTGTAAGCTAACGTGCCAAGCAAAGTCGAATCAACTCCGAATTTACGGAACATGGCGACAAATTTGCGCAGGTCTTTCCGCAAAAGTTCATCCGCGTCCCATTTTGTCATGGTTCGTGCTGAATACTTCTCGTTTGGCAAAAGTTTGTGACCCCAACCCACGTATGGATGGTGTTTTTCTGAGTGCCAGCCCTCAAAATAGCGACAGCATAAAAAAGCCCGTTCCATAAGTGGCAGACGGTAGATTGCCGCCTGCCCGTCCGTTTCCTCTTGGCGGCTGGTCCGTGCAGATACGGAACAGACCGCCAGAAGCGAACAGAGCATTATCATGAATACACGCATCATTTCAACAAGGGGCTGAAGTTGCCGATGGGAACGATGGTCAAACCGTCATCCTTTACATTCCGGTTGTTGAAGTCAAATTCCAACTCGAAGGAGTTGCCGAAGTTGTCCTCCACCACCACGATGAAGTTGTGTGCTTCTTCACCCTCCGCCGTGTAGTACAGACGGAACTTCCCGTTCTCCAGCAGGTAGCGGTCGTTGGGCAGGAAGGTGATGCCGTTGTCCATTTTCAACTTTCCTTCTCCCTCAAACTGAAAATAGCGGATAGTGTAAAGCGTGTTAGCGAAGTCGCCCTTCTTTTTCAGCTCACAGCGGATTTCCACCGTCTGCCCCTTTGTCACCTTGTTCGGCACGGGCATGACCTCCACCGTGAAGGGATAGGACTGTTGAATGTCCATGTCGTCGTCGCACGATACGAGGGTGAATGACACGGCGGCTATCAGGCATAACGCCACCGCCTTGAAGATGGATGTTCTCTTGTTTCTGTTGTTCAGTATGTTCATTGTTCTTCGATTTTTAGATGGTTGTTTTTTAATTTTTCGTTGTCAGTTGCAGGTACTTGTTCAAGTCCTTGCAACCGTCATAGAGGGAGGAACGGTCGGTGACACGCTCCCCGTATCGCCCCACAAGTGCGGCAAGCGTCCGCCGTCCGGCTTCGTCACGGTCAAGGAAACAGTCGATGCGCCCGTAGCCGTCCAGCAATCCCGCCGCCTTCTCCACGTTGGCGACGGAGTTCAGCACAAGGCAGTCAGCGTTACCGGTTACGCCAAGCGTCACCGCAGAAAGGAAGTCCATGAAGCCCTCGAACACGAGGCATTCGTCAGCCGGAATTTCTTTAGCCATTACCAAAGACATATCTTTTGGCGGGATGCAACCCTTGAAATATCGGCTTCTGACTTCATAGCCACCTGCCATGTTCGGGAAGCCGACGGCAAAATACCGTTTCCCACGAACGCCGTAGTTAAGACGGCAACAGTGACGGGATGCGATGGCGTAAGGGATGCCCCGTTCTGCCAGATACTCCGTCAGCGGTGAACGAAACAACGGAACTGCCTCCACATCCTCAAAGACGGGTTCAATCGGCTTCGGGAGATAGGCGGGTTTTTCCCATCCGGTCACCGTCATGTTGGCGGCTTCCGCTATGAACTTCGCCTGCGTCCTAAAGTCATCGCTTTGCAGAAACTCCCCGGCAAGCGTGAAGATGTCGCCGCCCTTGCCCAAACCGAAGTCGTACCAGAGCTGTTTCGCCACGTTCACACGGAAAGAGGGTGTGCGCTCGCCCCTGTACGGGGCAAGATACCACAGCTCGTTACCGCTCCTTCTAACAGGCTCATGCCCCAGCCGTGCGAGAAAATCCGCAAGCGGCATCCTTCTGACAGCATCTATTTCCGTCCTTTCCATGCCCGTGTCAGTTGATGATGAACTTGATACCGACCCCGAACTGCGTGTGAAACTTCCGCGTGTCGCCACCCCAAAGGCAACGCTCCCGCAGATTGGCAAGCAGGGCTATACGGTCTGCCACGTAGCATTCCACATCGAGCGTCAGCGCGCCGCCGTAGATGAAGGCGTCCCGGTCGTGCAGCGTGGAGCCGTCATGCAGCATTTTCTTCCCCCAATTCACAGACTCATATCCGGCGAGAGCCGAAGCCCCAGCATAGACGAACACGATTTTTCGGGCGTCCGACAGTATCTTGAAGTAATATCCGCCATCCGCCGTGAACTGCGCCACGGGTATCTTGGTGTCCTTATAGGGGTTGTTCTTCAGGAGGTATTCGCCACCGAACACCCACTTGTTCCCCTTCTTCGTGTAAGTGGAGAGTGCCGCCCCGAAACTGTACCCGCCATCCTTGCCGCCGGGATTAAAGCCATCCGCCATATCCGCCCTCACCTCGATACCCTGCATTTTCGGCAGGCATCGCTGGGCGTGCGCCTGCCCCGTGAAAAGGGCAAGCGACGCGATGATTATTGCGATGTACTTTCTCATGGTCAGCGTACTTGAAGTTCGTTGATGGTACCCGCGCGTACCAAATCCTCGTTCTCAATCACGAAGGACTGGTGACGGCCGCCGTTCTTCTCGTTCAGTTCCACCACAAGGCATTTGTCGTCGGGGATGGTGAACTTAGCCATCGTGAAGACCGTGCGTTCACTTTTCTTGCCCGGCACGAGGGTGGCGTAGTTCTGCGCTCGGAGCGGCAGGATGATCTGCTCCTGCATGGCGGTACGCTTCGCCACCTTCTTGTCCACGATTTTCCATGTGATATAGTCCACATCGAAAGGCACGTTGCTCTGGTTCTTTATCTCCGTGTGGAAATAGAGCAATCCGTTATGCGTGTAGATGCCTTTGAGAAGATACTGGATGCCGAAACGCTTGCAGCCGATATGCTTCACCTCCCGTTTGTTCTGTTTGTGGATGGACTTCATGATAAGGCGCACCAGCATCGGGCTTTCGCTGCCCAGCTCTTTCAGATAGATTTCCTGCGCGTTGTTCGGGCGGTTCACCGTGCTGCCGTCATGGATGAAGTCGCACATCTCCACGTTGAGCAACAGCGGTTCGGCGGCGTACTTCACGTTGAAGGTGTAGAAACTGCCGTCTTCCGTGATGACGGACATATTCGTTTCGTTGGGAAAATTTCTCACGGTAGCCTTCACGCGGATGACGTTCTCCGCTCCGTCGGCTTTCCCGGCAATCAGGTCGGGCGAGCCTAAATCGACATAGCGCACCTCCGCCGGAAAGATGACGTGGACAGTCTTGTCGTAGGTCACTTCCAGACCGTGCGGCGGTATCATGCGGTCGAAGGTCAGCTTGCGTGACAGCCCGTGATACAGGTCGCCGTCCGCCTCCTTCTGCGGATAGACCTCCTTTGTCAAGGTCGGCTGTTCATTACTTCCGTTGGTTGTTTCAACGGTTACATTCTCCTGCGCGTGGGCAGATGCGATGCCCATAGCGAGGGCAAACATGATGATTACTTTTCTCATTACTTTTGGATTTTTAGTGGTAAATGTTTTTTTGATTGATTATTGTTTTCAGTCCTTTTCCTGATAGAGCATAACCCTGTACCCGGCTTTCAGATGCACCTTTACGGTTCGCATTTTCTTGGCTATGTACTGGCTTGTGCCTTGTATCAGCCCCTTGCCCAAGTCGGAGGCGAGCTGCGCCCCGGCATTGGTGGAGATGTTGATGCTGCTACCCAACGAACCTCCCATGTTGGCGGCGACCTCCCTGACGGCGTTCATCTCCATCGAGTTCGGGATGAAGATGCCGGGCTGTCCGTCCGTGTCATAGACCGCAAGCTCCACGGGGATAATCGTACCGTCATATTCCAGCGAGGTAATCTCGATGTCGAGCCGTTCCCCCTGTATCTTGCCCGTGCCGACCACCACCGCATTGCGGGGGATTGTCCTGCCCGCCACCGCCATAGGCTCCAGCAGGCGAAGCCTTACTGTCTGCCCATCCGTCACGCTCTGCGCCCCATGCACACACGCCGGTATGGTGTTCCGGTCCGATACCTCTGTAGTGCCGACAGCCGTGTTGAACCCCCGGTTGCGTTCCTGCGAGAAGGTGGCGACAAACTCCGCGTTGCTCATGGGCTGTGCAAGGAAGGAAACGATTTGGCGGGTCACTTGCCTTACGGGTGTCGCCGTGTTCTTCTTTCCCTTCTGCACGGTGGAAGGCTCTGCCGCCTGTTCCGGCTTTCCTCCGTTCTGACCGCCCATGTACTTTGCCGCCAGCTCATAGGACTTCTCCATAAGTGCCACCTGTTCGTCCATAGATGAAGTCCTGCCTTTTTCGCTTTCCAGTTCCGATTCCAGCGAGGCGATGCGCTCCAACAGCTCATCCATCTCGGCATTGTCGTTCTTCGGCTGTTCGTAGAAGTTGCCGAGGGTGGCGTTCAGGTCACGGTAGGCGGCAGCGGAGGATTGGATAGTCTGCGGTGCGGCAGGCTGTGCCTTTTCCTCCTTGCCGCCCGGATTGGCGAGGTCGAAGTTCGTTCCGTCCTCCGTTCCCGCTATCTCGCGGTCGAACATGTCGCTCAACTGCCCGATGGTACGGTTGCGGCTCTCCTGACGCTCTTCCATCTCCCCATGCTCGTAGGCTTTCAACTTGTCGCCGATAATCTGCTTGTTCGCCTTGTCAGCGTCGGGCATTTCGGTGTTGTATCCGTCCGTTCCCGGCGGTTGTTCCTTGCCGGAGGACGGGGCGAATATCAGCCACATCGCCCCAATGAAGACCAGCACCATAGCGGGCAACACGATCATCTTCTGCCGTTTCAGCCGCTGAGCCTCTGTCAGCGGTTCGCGCCCCTTTTTCGGCTTTCCCGTGTCGGGAGCGGCTTTGTTCTCTTTCGTCGGTTCATTCTTCGTCTGTTCCATATGAATAAGGTGTTAAGTGATTGTCTGTTTCCACCGGGGTCGGCAGTTCCACCCGTCCGGCGTGTCCCGTTTCCATGCGTGAGCCGTCGTTTCTGCCGATGTCATAGACGGCTCTGCCGAAGGTATAGAGGGCAAGCACCGCGAAGGCGGCGAGCATCCCCAGCATGATGCGGCGGCGTGTTTCCGGCGGCAAACCGTCCAAATACCCTTTGAGCCTTGCCACCAGCCGTTTCCGTTTGTCGTGGAGCTTCCAGTATGCGCCCCACATTGTTTTTCTGATACTTTTTACTTTCCGTTTCATAATCCGTTACCGTTTGATTGTCTGTAAATCCTTGTTCTCGATGATGGTGAAGCCCTCGATGGTGAAGCCATTGGGGTTGTCGTCCGACCGCGATGCGTTCAGCAGGCGGCAGGTAGTCACGAGGCTGCGCTCGGTGACGTTGCTCTGCCGGATGATTTTCTGCGTGGCGTAAGTCACGGCACGGTAGGGATAGGCGTTGAAGTCACACACCACGCTGTCCACCTTCAACACTTGGTTGATGTTCCCGGCGATGATGCGGTTGTAGTACCCCTTCTCGGCGAAGTCCGAATAATAGTGGTACACGCTCTTGTCTGCCAGCAGCAAGGCACGTTTTACGTTGTGTTCAATCGCGCTTTTTTCAGGTGACAGCGTGAAGAAAAGCTCGTGGAAGCGGCGCACATGCTCCCGTGCCTCCGCTGGACGGTTCTGCGACAGATCCTGCGACAGCGCAAGCATCAGCGATTTGCCGTTGTCCAACACATAGATTTTCTCCCGTTGCTTCTCCGCGAAACGGTAGGAGTTCCACACGCTCCACACCGTCACCACGGCGCACAGCGAGAGGAAGACGATACCGAACAGGCGTATCTGCCTGAACGATGATTCGATGTTTTTAAGTGACTTAAATTCCATTGTTGTTTATTCGTTTTTAATTGTCAGTTGATTATTTCAGCAGTTTCCCGGCACGTCCGACCACGTTTCCTGCGGCTGCACCCGCCACGCTGCCCGCCATGCTTCCGGCTCGTCCCGCCATCTGGTTCACGTTGCGACCGTAACCGCCCATGCCTCCGGCTTGGATAATCCAGCCGGCAACGGTGGGAATGGTGAAGTAGCCGATGATGCCGATGCAGAGGAACACGATATACACCCCGTCGCTCGAATCCAGCGAGAAGTTCGGGTCTGCCTGCATCCGCTCGATGTCGCTTTGCAGCATCAGCACCTGTATCTTCGCCAGTATGGTGCTGAACATGTCCGACACCGGAAGCCACAGATAGACCTGTATGTAGCGGCATATCCACTGCGTGAGCGTGCTTTGGAAACCGTCCCATACCGACAGGGCGAAGGCTATCGGACCGAGTATCGCCAGCACCACGAGAAAGAAGGTGCGGACGGTGTCTATCACGAGGGCGGCGGCTTGGAACAGCAGTTCCAGTATCTCGCGGAAGAAGTCGCGGATGCTCTTCTTCATATTGTACATTCCCCGGTCGATATACATTCCCGCCATCGTCACCATGTCGGAGGGCGACCAGCCGAGTTCCTCCAGTTGCTTGTCAAATTCCTCGTTGGACACGAGGTAGGCGGTTTCGGGGTTGCGCACCATCGCCTCGTATTCCAGCTTGTCCTTCTGCTCCCTGTATCGGTTCATGTCCAGCGTTTCCGCCTCCAGCATCTTTGCCGTGCCCTGTACAACGGGTGAGAGGATGCTGTTTATCGTGCCCAGCACCACAGTCGGGAAGAACATGATGCACAGACCGATGGCAAAAGGACGGAGCATCGGGAATACGTCTATCGGTTCGGCTCTCGCCAGCGACTGCCATACCCGGTAGGCGACGTAGAACAGCGCACCCAGCCCGGCGATGCCTTTCGCCACACCCGCCATGTCCCCACATAGCGGCATCATCTGCTCATAAAGTGAGCGTAAAATCTGATGAAGGTTATCGAACTCCATAGGCTTACCAGTATCTTTCGTTCATGTTCCCGTACAGCCCCATGATGCGGTCGAGGTCGTTCTTTTTCTTTGCACGCAGATAACTCACGGAGATGTTCTTGTTGGTGTAATAGCTCACAAGGTTGCGGTAACGCTTCATTTTGGAGTAGCAGCGTTCCACCACGTCCATGCGCTCCTTGTCGGTCATGGAGAGCGTGGTGATGTTCACCACATTCTTCAGTTCCGTCAACACTTCGTTGCTCTCTTCCAGCAGTTTCGTGTAACCGAAAGCGATTGCCGACAGCTCTTCTGGTCTGAAATTTCCATCACGGAGCATCCTTTGGAAACTGTTTACATAAATGTCGGTGATGTCGCCTACCATCAGGATGGTCTGCTGCACCTTGCGGGCGTCCTTGACGAGATTGTTCACCGATTTGAGGGCATCGTAATACTTTTTGCCCTGCTGATAGATTTTCACCGTTTCCTGAAAGTTGCTCACCATGTTCGTGGCAGTCTTGGAGGTATGGATGATGTTTTTGGAGGCATTGATGATACCCTGCGCCAGATTGCCCGGATCGCTTACGACCCACTGTGCGCTTGCCCTGCCTGCGAAAAGCAGGCACAGGCAGATAATCATTGTTATTCTTGTTCTCATGTTACTTTGGATTTTAGTGGTTGTTATTCTTCTGTCGGGTGTCCCGGCTGCGGTTTCACCCGCACATAGTCGCCGCCCGGCGAGAAGGTCAGCACGTCCGTGGCCTCGTTGTAGGACACGTCGATGCGGAAGCCGGTGTTCATGAACAGGTTGCCGTTTTCCTCCTGCAAGAGATAGGTTTCCGGTTTCAGCTTGCGGCGCAGACCGCTCCGGCGGAACACCGTCACCTTGTAGGCTTCGCCCTCCTTGTAGATAAGCACATCGGGCTTCCCCTCCACGCTCTCCCAGTTCCCGCACAGCATATCACGGAGGTTGTCGGCCACGTCGCAGGATTGCAGCATCATGACCGCCAATCCGATCAGACACTTGCTGACTTGCAGCATTTTCACTGTCTGTAAATTCATACGCATTTTTCTTTTTTCGTTGATAAATTCATTTTTAATTGTTGGTTGTTTCCTTGTTTCTCCGCTTCTCGGCAAGTTGCCGGATGGCGGCTTCGATGTCGCCGCCCAACTTCTCCGCCAGATGGTAAACCTCCACTTTCTCCGTTTCCTCGGTGGTGTACGCGTAGGCTAAGCACCCAGCGCCTTGTCATATTTCT
>NZ_KV804407.1:0-2432 GCF_001811315.1 Bacteroides sp. HMSC067B03
AAATCTAGCTGAAGCATAAAATTAGAAGTTTAACCCTTTAAAAATGTGACATATGATTACAGTGACGGAACAACTAAAGAATGTGTTTGAAGCCAACCCTTTGTACTCAAAAGAGGGGCAGGGGCTTAATGCGGAAGTCATCGCAAGGTTTTTCCTTCCTTTTTCTTCGGTGGTATGGTTGGTAACGGAAGCCGAACAGCAGGAAGACGGTGACTGGCTTTTTTTCGGTTATTGCCATATTCAAGAATGGGAATGGGGTTATGTGCTTCTTTCTCAAATTCAAGAGGTGAATGTTCGTGGGTTGACCGTGCAGCTGGATAAAGGACTGAAAACCGGTATAACGGTAAAAGCTTGCCTGAATTGATTAGAGAATAAACGGAGAGGGAACAACCCCTTTCCGCTTTCCAACCGGAATATTGAACTTAAAAACGGAAGTTATGGTTTACGAGACGAATTGCACGGAAATAACACAGGACAAATGGCGTGAGCTGATGAAGTACGGTAGAAAATGCTCCTATCGGCTGCTTACGGCGAGAATCAAGCGGGAATTGCCGGAATTATACCATGCGCTGGCTCTCCAGTTCTATAATCCTTATGCGGAACAGTGCAGGCAGACACCCACACATTATATATTGGTTCATTCGGCCATTGAATATTTTATCAGAAAACAATAAAGGACAAATGGTTATGAAAACAAAAAAGGTTGATAAAAAGAAAACGCTGGCTTATGCGGTGGCATTTTACTTTACGGATGTTTCCGTAAAGTTCATGATGGGGAATGCGATGTATGAGTATGTACATACCGTTTATGACAGGCGGTATGATAACGGTGGCTTTAATACGCTTGCCGTAGTCTATAATTACAAGAGGATGAAGTACGAGGTATTGGTCGTATCGGACGAGAAGGTAGGTGATAAGGAGATTCATATATTATAAGTTTCACAAACAGGGCTTTTGCCATATAAAAACGGCTTTTGAGATGAAAAAGTTATCGGCTTATACGGTTGCATCCAACTGCACCGACTTGACGGATATACGTGACGGCATCGCTGAAATACATGAAGCGATGAAGACTTGCGTTGAATCCGGGAAACATATCCCTTCATTCTATGTTTCCCGGTTGGCCAAACTGGAAACTAAAAAGAAGAAACTGGAGAAACGGACGCAGGTACACATGACCGTCACCATCCGTTTCTTTATAGATGATGATACCCTTACAATGGCAGTCAGGCATTGCCTTTTCTTCAAGCTGGAACCGACTCGGCAGAATGTGATGAAAGCCATCCGTGATGCGGTTCTTAATAACGGACGTTCCATTCTTGACTTTCCGGAAGCATGGGGAGAAGATCTTATGGATGTGTCTTTCTTTGATGTGGAGAATGCCATGAAGAAGCTGCGTTCCTCATTCGGCCTATAAACTTCATTGCATATTTTTCCGAAAGTAAAGTAACCGTTGGATTTTTGGCCAGCGGTTCTTTTTTCAAAAAAGAACCAAAAACTTTGAATACAATCTTTTTTCATCTTCTAACTTATGTATTCGGAAAAAATTCCATGGCATTCAGAAAAGGGATGATAGCGGTTTGGGGATTATAGGGTAGATTTGTGGGGTAAGCTTACAGAGACAGTTTTTATAGGCAGGTTCCGAAAAGCCTTTGAGAGAGTAGGAGAACATGAGTTATAATATATGGCTATAAGTATAAATGATAGACAATTGATTACACAATTTATTACTAATACTCAGAATTTGAATGTTAATTTACCTACAAATGGTGGAGGGTGTGCTAATTTAGTTAGAGGAATTATAGAACAGGCAACAGGAAAAAGAATTTCAGTTAATCCTTTTGGAGCTTCTTTAGAAAGTATGATACAAAAAATAAATACCTATCATGATTTAGCTAAATGTAATAATGGAGATATATTATATTTTGTGCATCTTCCTAATGCTGCTGTAAATTTACATCAAACTATTCATTATGCAATTTTTTGTAATGTTAATAATGCTGGTGTACAGAAAAATGTTATTGGGATAAATGGATTAGCAGATCTTTCTTTTTCTCCCACAGCTTATCATGGTGTTGTAGCATCTGTAATATCTCCGGGTAATTTTAATGGAGTAGGGCAGGTGATATATGATACTGTAGCATTCCCTAATATTCTTGGTGAATTGTATGTTATTGATTATGAATTGATATAGGAATAAGTTTCTTCGTTATTTTATGGCGTACAGTAGTATAGAAATAGAAAAAAACTGAAAATTGAATAGTAAATTTGTTTGCTCCATGTTACGTTTATTACCGCTTGTAATCGGGCTTTGCGCAGACTTTATGTCCTGAAGGCTTTTTAGTACCCCTTCCATTTGGAAGATTTTGACAGCAGCGATGAAGGTGGTGGAGGATATATCCGGCTGGAGGCTTTTCAGTGTGTTCTCCGAT
>NZ_KV804408.1:0-7948 GCF_001811315.1 Bacteroides sp. HMSC067B03
AAATGAAAATCCCTCAGGTTTTTACATTGATCCGTAATTAGGTTGATGAATAAATGAGATTAAATAAATTTTTGGTAACAAAGATATAAATGAATCTATTGGCGTGCAAATAAATTGAACAAAAATGGCTGGGTATCGAACGAAAAAGAAATATAACTTCTTGAATTACCCACTGGATTATCAACGTATTATAAAGGCGTATAAAGCAAAAAGCGACAAATGATAAAATCATTTGTCGCTTTTGTCGGAATGAGGCGACTCGAACGCCCGACCCCTACGTCCCGAACGTAGTGCGCTACCAACTGCGCTACATTCCGCTCTCGAAAGTGGTGCCACCAGGAATCGAACCGGGGACACAAGGATTTTCAGTCCTTTGCTCTACCAACTGAGCTATGGCACCTTTCTCGTTTGCGGGTGCAAAGATAAGTATATTTTTTAATACTGCAATAACTTGAAGGGAATTTTTCGTCTACTTATGAGGAAAGAGAGAAACTTTTCTTTTGGGGAAGAATAAATAGGCAATGCGGCATCACTTATTCAGTATATTTTATACTTTTACGAGTCTAAACAATCCGGACACTACAAACAATATAATATGATTCCTATGGCATTACAGTTTATTACAATTATTTTGTTAGCTGCATTCATTTATGTACTGGTTAAATATCAGACGGTGAAGAAAGATATGAATTCGATGGCAGCTGTAATGTTGCATGAATCTAATGAGTTAACTTCCATATTGCAGAACATAAACGTCTACTATCTGCTGATTGACAGGGACTTTGTCGTTCACAATACCAACTATTATGCTTTGAACCATTTGACACCTGTGGAGGGAGAAAGGAAAAAAGTGGGAGATTTATTGCATTGCAGAAATGCGATAGCTGCCGGAGAATGTGGAAAGCATGAACAATGTAAATTGTGCTGCATACGTACATTTATCGGCAAGGCTTTTTATGAAAAGAGAGGTTTTAAGAAACTGGATGCTTCTATGAAACTTTTAAGTGACGATGGAAAGTCCATTATTTCCTGTGATGTTTCTGTTTCGGGCGCTTATCTGCTGCATATCAATGGTGAAGAGCGTATGGTGCTGACAGTCTACGATGTAACGGAACTTCGGAATATACAGCGATTATTAGATGTAGAAAGAGAAAATGCGATTTCCGCCGATAAACTCAAGTCTGCCTTTATAGCCAATATGAGCCATGAAGTTCGCACTCCGTTAAACGCTATTGTCGGATTTTCCGGCCTGATGGCTACAGCTACCAGCGAAGAAGAAAAGAAGATGTATACCGATATAATCTCAGAAAATAATGAGCGGTTATTACGGCTGGTAAATGATATTTTTGATCTTTCGCAAATAGATGCAGGCGTGTTGAACTTTGTATATTCAGAGTTTGATGCCAATGATTTGCTGAGGGAACTGGAAGGTGTTTTCGGAATGAAGCTGAATGAGAATCCTTTGGTGGCATTAATATGTGAGGCACATCTGGAACCGATTATGATGCATTCGGAGAAACAGCGCATTATTCAGGTATTGACCAATCTGCTTCATAATGCGATGAAATTTACTAAAACAGGGGAAATCCGTTTTGGATGTCGTATGGAGGGTACAGATGAAGTCTGTTTTTATGTCTCTGATACTGGCATTGGTATTCCGGAAGAGGAGCAGGAGAAGATATTCTCCCACTTTACGAAACTTGACCGGGAGGTGCAGGGAACAGGACTCGGATTGACGCTTTCGGAAACAATTATTCATAATCTGGGAGGAAGAGTCGGAGTAAAATCGGAACTTGGAAAGGGCAGTACTTTTTGGTTTATATTACCTTTAATCACGAAGAAAGGAGTTGCTTGATTGAAAAATAAAACTGTCAGATAAAGCAAGAATTGATTTACTGAAGGAGAAAAAAGAAGAAAAGAGAAGTGTGAAAAAGAAATGCCCTGAAAGAAATAATAGGGAATGAATAATAAGAAATGAATAATCCCACCCTGGATACTGATTGGTTCAAGGTGGGATTATTGATAGATGTTAACTATATGTTTAGCTTTTAAGATTTAGGTATACCTTCATCTTTATTTCCGGAATTTGGCGATCCGTTACTTGCAGTGGTATTTCCACCAGAAGAAGCCGGATTGCTTGTCGGAGCAGAGCTGGAGGTTGCAGAGCCGGCACTTGCGGGGTTTGCAGTGGCGGGACTAGCCGGATTGGCAGACGATGTTGAAGCAGAAGTCGGACGAGCAGTACTTGAGCTGTTGGCAGTAGCACCGGCAGTAGCAGCCTGTGGTTGTACTTCCCAATGGAACGGCTCGAAATTGGAATTAGGATCTACCCAAGACGGTTTTTTGGATGCGTAGATGATAAACGGAGCAATGACTACGATCAATGCGCCGATAATCAATACAGAGAACCATACAGTATTACTACCGGTAGAAATCTGGCTGGGCGGGATGAAGCTCAGGATGAATGCGAGCAATGATCCGCAGAAGCCAAGACCTCCGATGAACCACATCAAACCGTTACCGGATTTACCGATACGGAACGGGCGGTTCAGTTTCTTCATCTTATAACGTAGTGCGATAGCTCCGGAGAACATCAACAAGTACATGATAAGGTAAAGAATAACTGTCAACTGTGACAGAATCTGATAGAAACTCTGTACGGAAGGCATGACAACGAACAACAAACTCAATACTGTAACAGCGATACCTTGTACGAACAGGATATTCTTCTGTACACCCAGCTTGTTTGTTTTCTGGAAGAATGGAGGCATATAACCAGCTTTACCTACAGCAAAGATACCTTTGGACGGACCTGCTACCCATGTCAGTACGCCGGCCAATACTCCGAATGCAAGAGCGATAGCGATGATCGGTGACAACCAGGAGGCGTGAATGTATCTGAAGTAATTGTCGAAACCAACGAGCAAACTTTGAGTCAAGTTAATATCTTTGGCAGGGATGATAACACCCAGTGCGAATGTTCCCAATACGAAGATAAGAACAGTGATAAGTGCACCGATAAATACGGCTTTCGGGTAGTTCTTAGATGGATTTTCTACGTCCTTCACGTGGATACCACCCATTTCCATACCGGCATAAAACAAGAAGATACTGGCCGCAAGAACAACATTATCGAAGTTGGTAAAATCAGGGAAGAAGCTGCTGTGGAAATCCATGTTGGATTGTCCGCCGGTTGCCAGATAAATGATGCCCAGGATAATCAGCAGGGCAGCCGGGATAATTGTACCGACCATACCACCGACCTTGGCTACCTTACCTACCCAGCTCATACCTTTCAGCGAAATGAAAGTTGCCAGCCAGTAAATGATAAGAACTACGACGAGGGTGTAATACTTGTTGTTTGCTAACGACATGTCATGTACATCGTTCATACCGATGAAGGCAATGGATACGGCACCGAATGTCAATACGGTCGGATACCAGATGGTACTTTCAATCCATTGTACCCAGATGGCGAGGAATCCCAGTTTCTTGCCGTAAGCTTCGCCTACCCACCGGAACACACCACCTTGCTTATCCTGAAACATAGCTGCCAGTTCGGCTGCTACGAGCGATGTCGGAATCAGGAAGACGATAGCTGCGAAAAGATAATAGAAAGCCGAACTCATTCCGTATACGGCCTCGGCTGGTAGTCCACGCAATGATACTACTGCCGTAACGTTCATGATAGCCAGGGTGAACACGCCCAGCTTCACTGCATTTTTAATATTTGCCATAAGTTAAGGTTTTAAGTGAAAAATATTTTAAAGTCAGTGTTATAACAACATTTTGCGCGAGATGTTTCCGCAATCTCTTTCAAAGTTCGTTAATTAACATCGCTAAATTGATAGATTGTATATCTCAATCCCCTTGTTCCGAAACAATCGCTTTATCAGATTGTTTCTAAGCATTATAAATTACATAAGAATCATTTTATTATAAATTAAGCAGTTATGAAATCAGCACTTTCCGATTTTATCTTAGGGAAAAAAGGGATTTATGGTATTCTCCACATTATTATATTATTGATGTCCCTTTTTCTGGTCATTAGTATTTCGATAGATACATTCAAAGGGATTCCTTTTTATACGCAGTCTTCGTACATGAAAATCCAGTTGTGGATTTGCCTCTGGTTTCTGTTTGATTTCGTATTGGAGTTTTTTCTGGCAAAGCATAAATGGCGTTATATACGGACGCACTTTATCTTTCTGCTGGTGGCAATCCCTTACCAGAACATTATTGCCTATTATGGGTGGACATTCTCTCCGGAGGTCACTTATCTGCTTCGGTTCATTCCTTTGTTGCGGGGAGGATATGCACTTGCTATCGTAGTAGGATGGCTTACTTACAACCGGGCTTCGAGTTTGTTCGTCTCTTATCTGACGATGTTGCTGGCAACGGTCTATTTCGCCAGTCTTGCCTTCTTTGTACTTGAGCATAAAGTGAATCCGCTGGTGACTGACTACGGAGACGCTTTGTGGTGGGCATTTATGGATGTGACTACCGTCGGATCGAATATAGTTGCGATGACGACTACCGGTAGGGTACTCTCTGTGCTGCTGGCAGCTTTGGGAATGATGATGTTTCCTATCTTTACAGTCTATATTACGAATCTGATTCAGCAGTCTAATGAAAAGAAAAAGCAGTATTATGCGGAAGAAGAAGAGAAGAAAGCGCCGGCACAGGGGACAACATAGTCTACAAATAGAAAAGGTTACTATCCGCGGATAGTAACCTTTTGTTTTTCTCATAGAGCGAATAAACTAGTCGGCTACGATCAAGTGATTATCACTGAATACGTTCAATCCTAGTTTATTCATAACATATTGGATAGCCAATTGTGCCTTTACAGAATTGCCGGCACCATCCAAAGGAGGAGCAAATGCGGCAATACCGAACTGTCCGGGCAATACACCCATCACACCACCACCTACACCGGTTTTAGCCGGGATACCGGAGGTGTACATCCAGTCGCCTGTATGTTCGTAGAAACCTACGGCGGCAATCATGGCAGTTATTTTAGGAGCCAGGCTGGCATCGAAAACTTCTTTCTTGGTCACCGGGTTCACACCGCCATTGGCGATAGTTCCGGCTGCAACAGAAAGCTGTAATGCGGTTACTCCCAAGGAGCACTGACGGGTATAAAGGTCTAACGCCATATCCGGATCATCATAGATACGGTTGTAGTTTTTCAGCAACCATGCAATAGAACGGTTGTTAAAGTTCGTATCCGATTCAGACTTATATAATTCGTCAATCAGTTGGGGAGCGCTGCCGCACAAATCAGTCACGTTCTCTACGATGGCATCCCATTTCTTGGCAGAGTCACCGATCGGTTTTACCATACTACAGACAGAAATGGCACCGGCATTTACCAATGGAGTAGATGGGTGGTCATTTTCCAGCAAGATAGCGATGATTGAGTTGAAAGGCAATCCTGTTGCGTCAGCTCCGATTTTTTCTAATATTTCCTTAGCACCATATTGGCGCAGAGCAAGGATAGCCGTATGCACTTTGGATACGGATTCGATGCCGAAGCGGTAGTCGGTATCTCCCACATGGATGGTCTGCCCGTTGAGCAGGCAGACACTGATTCCAAAGAGATCTTTATTGACATTTGCCAGGTAAGGGATATAGTCGGCGTTCTTGCCGCCTGTATTTGTCTTTACCTGATCGTATGCCTCCTGTACCACTTCTTTCAATTGAGCGAGTGTTACTTTTTTATCCATAGATCAATTTATTTTTTTACGGTTTTATGACGACGACCACCGTGATTGAACATCTTGGCTTCTACCGGAAGATTCTTTTCCTGAGCCATGCGGGTAGGAGTCGGGAAGTCCAGTTTTTCCAGTTCGGCAATTGCGTTCTTGATGTCGCCCAGCAACATGTCTGCCATGTCGCGGCTGAATCCCTGACGAACAACCACACGCATCACTACATAATCTTCCAGTTTAGAAGGCAATGTATAAGCCGGAACCATCCAGCCGTGTTGAGACAGCTTATCCTGCAAATCGTACAATGTCCATTTGGCTGTTTTTGCATATTCCGGTTTCAGATACCAGATGAACAGTGGGTTCACTACATTTTCGGAGTAGTTAACGAACGGAGCCATCTTGGCGATTTCATCATGAATGTATTTAGCAATCATCAAAGAGTTGTACTGAACTTCTTTGTAACCTTGGAATCCTAAACGGATGAATTGATAATACTGTCCCAGAATCTGGGCAGCCGGACGAGAGAAGTTCAAACCTACCTGAGTAATGTTAGCACCCAGATAATTGACGCTGAATGCCATTTCTTCGGGCAGATATTCTTTGCCTTTCCAGCAAACCCAGCCAAGACCCGGATATACCAGACCGAACTTGTGACCGGATACACTGATAGACAATACCCATTTCAGACGGAAATCCCACTTCGTATCCGGATAAAGGAATGGAAGAATGAAACCACCGCTGGCGGCGTCTACGTGGATAGGAATGTCATAGCCTGTTTTTGCATTGTAAGCGTCGAGCGCTTTATCCAATGCTTCAACGTCGTCGTTCAGTCCTGTCCATGTAACACCTTGGATAGGTACTACGCAGATGGTGTTTTCGTCACACATCTTCAAAGCTTCTTCGGGGTCGAGAGTGGTTTTATCGAGAGTCAAAGGTACTTCACGCATTTCGATCTGCCACAACTGTGCAAACTTTTCCCATACAACCTGAAAACCTGTTGAAATAACGAAGTTTGGTTTATCAAACGGTTTGCCCTGAGCTTGTCTTTTTTTACGCCAGCGCAGCCATGCAGCTACACCGCCCAGCATACAAGCTTCTGAAGAACCGATAGCCAGCGCACCTGTTTTCCATGTGTCTTTCTCCGGAGAGTTCCACAAGTTGGCAACGATATTGATACATTTACCATTCATTACAGCGATACGAGGATATTCAGTTTCATCAATATAGTTGATGTTGATTGCTTCGTTCATCAGTTTGGTAGCGTAATCGTCCATATAAGTGGTAACGAAAGTTGCTAGGTTCAAACGTGGCTGAGTTTGGGCAAAGGTTTCATCTTTAACCATTTGGTAAGCGATTTCAGGAGTCGTTGGTCCTTCAGGGATTTTTTCTACCGGAGAGGGTTGTAACATTCTGTCTGAACCGAATACGTCGGTTTTTGCATCACCTTTTCTGAAATTTAAATCTTCCATACTAATTTGTTTTTTTAAAGGTTTAGGGCGATGGGGATTTTCCCCGTCGAATTTCCCTCAACAACAGCAGATAGTTTTGAAAGTTTTCAGGTTTTACATTATTTGGCGTTTATTAAGGGGGCGGACTTTTTGCCAATGGAAGGCGGGCGGAATATAAATAACCAAAGGCAAGAAAGAAATAAATCCTTCTTGCCTTTGGTTGTGTGAATGGTAGCCGGTTGTTATCGTTATTTTGATACCTATTGAAATATGTCGTTAAAGTCTAGCGGAAGTCTTTCAGTTCTTCCTGTAGTTTTTGGCGAGTGAAGAAAATGCGGCTCTTTATAGTACCTAGCGGAAGGTTCAGCTTTTCTGCTATTTCACGATACTTGAAGCCGGAAACATGCATGGCGAAAGGTACTCTGTACTCTTTGGGTAATGCATTGACTACCCGATGCATTTCTTTCAGGTCGTAGGCGTTCTCCGTACTTTCAAAACCTGCGTCCTGCGGTAAATTCAAATGGTAAAGATTGTCCGTACGGTCAACAAATGTCTGGTCGCGAACTACCTTGCGGTAGTTGTTGATAAAGATGTTGCGCATAATCGTGTACATCCATCCTTTAAAATTTGTGTCAGGTGTGTATTTATCTTCATTATCTAATGCTTTTAATGATGTTTCCTGCAACAAATCGTTTGCTTCTTCGCGGTCGGTTGTCAGCTTATAAGCGAAACGGAGCAGTTCTTCCTGTACCCCTACTAAATCTTTTCTGAAGCTTAAACTTTTCA
>NZ_KV804408.1:8048-84719 GCF_001811315.1 Bacteroides sp. HMSC067B03
TCTGAAGCTTAAACTTTTCATATACGTTGCTTTTTAAATTGTGAGTATTCTTTGTTAAATTTCGATGATGCAAGTTTACGGGATTTTTTTAAGTTCGTTGGGGGAGAAACTGACGGAATTTGACCTAAAAACTGTCTACGGATAGTTTTTAGGTCATAAACTGATAGTTTATGGGTGTTTTTCACTCAGTTTTTGAGTATTCAATAATGCCTCATTTGAACTTTATAAGGTCATTGTTGTTTTCATCAGACCTAAACTTTTAACGAACCGGTATATGAAAATACAGACGGGAAGGGGTACTATACCTCTCATCACTTTACTAGCTATCTGGTCTATTTCGGCACTGACCTCTCTGCCGGGGCTGGCTGTTTCGCCCATACTGGGCGACCTTACTAAAATATTTCCGGAAGCAACGGACTTGGATATTCAGATGTTGACTTCGTTGCCGTCGTTGCTGATTATCCCTTTTATCCTTCTGGGCGGTAAACTGACGGAAAAAGTTGATTTGGTCCGTATCCTGAAGATCGGACTCTGGCTTTTTGCGGCAAGCGGCATTTTATATCTGATTTCCAACAGAATGTGGCAACTGATCGTAGTGAGTGCCATGCTGGGCATCGGAGCCGGATTAATCATTCCCTTATCTACCGGATTGGTGTCGAAATACTTTGTGGGCGCTTACCGGGTGAAACAGTTCGGACTGAGTTCCGCTATCACCAATTTTACATTGGTAATAGCTACAGCCGTCACGGGTTATCTGGCGGAAGTTAGCTGGCATTTGCCGTTTTTGGTTTATCTGCTTCCTCTGGTTTCGATTCTGCTGGTCGGCCATCTGAAGGATCGTCAGGATGAATCGGTTGTCCGGCAGCCTGAATCGGAAACTTCCTCTCCCGAACAATCTGCTTCTGTAGATACAGGAGGGAGTAAATATGGAATCCATACTAAGCACTTGCTCCAGATTATGCTTTTCTACGGGGTGACCACCTATATTGTGCTGGCAGTTATCTTCAATCTGCCCTTCCTGATGGAGAAGCACCATTTTACCAGCGGTGATTCGGGACTGATGATATCGCTTTTCTTTTTGGCGATTATGGCTCCGGGATTTTGTCTGGATAAGATTGTGGACGAGCTGAAAGAGCGTACCAAAGCTTACAGCTTACTATCTATGGCTGTGGGGCTGGCTCTGATCTGGATTGCCCCGATCGAATGGATGATTATTCCGGGGGGTCTTTTTGTCGGGCTGGGATATGGAGTTATCCAGCCTATGCTTTATGATAAAACGACACATACGGCACTTCCTCAGAAGACGACCCTGGCGCTGGCTTTTGTGATGATGATGAATTATCTCGCCATACTGCTATATCCTTTTATTGTCGATTTTCTCCAGAAGTTGTTTCACACTCAGTCTCAGGAGTTTCCTTTCATTTTCAATTTATTGATAACGGTCGTTACTTTCTTCTGGGCCTATCTGCGACGCGATTCCTTTTTGTTTAATGATCAATTGAAATAATAAAGATGAAGAATAAGAAACTGGAAGCCAATCTGAGTATGGCTGTATCAAAAATATTCAGCGGTTTAAATATGAATGCCTTGAAGTATCTGCTTCCCTTATGGATGAGCCCGTTGACGGGTGCGACGCTTCGTTGCACCTTTGCCGCCGTTGCATTCTGGGTGATCGGATGGTTCATGCCGCCGGAGAAGTCATCTACTAAAGATAAATGGTTGCTTTTCCTGTTGGGAGCATTCGGACTGTATGGCTTTATGTTTCTTTATCTGGCCGGACTGAGTAAAACAACTCCGGTGTCCAGTTCCATTTTTACCAGTCTTCAGCCTATCTGGGTATTTCTGATTATGATCTTCTTTTATAAAGAGAAAGCGACATGGAAGAAGATTCTCGGGATTTCGATCGGTTTGATCGGTGCGCTGGTCTGTATCCTGACACAGCAGAGTGATGATCTGGCATCCGATGCTTTCATGGGGAATATGCTTTGTCTGCTCAGTTCTGTCGTTTATGCAGTTTATCTGATACTTAGCCAGCGTATCCTTTCTTCCATCGGGGCGATGACCATGTTGAGATATACATTTTCCGGTGCGGCAGTCTCTGCTATTATAGTTACATTTATTACGGGATTCGATGCACCGGTGTTTTCTATGCCGTTCCATTGGACACCTTTCCTGATTCTGATGTTTGTACTTGTATTTCCAACAACGATCAGCTATATGTTGCTTCCGGTCGGTTTGAAATATCTGAAAACGACAGTTGTGGCAATATACGGTTATCTGATTCTGATTGTTGCGACGATTGCTTCTCTGGCTTTGGGGCAGGACCGTTTTAGCTGGACGCAGACAGCCGCTATTATTTTTATCTGTATTGGTGTATATCTGGTTGAGGTAGCCGAAAGTAAAGATAAGTCGCCGGACCCTTTGAAGAAGTAGTTGTATATACATCAGAAGATGACGGTTATGATACAAAAAAGCGGGCGCCTTTCTCAAGGTGCCCGCTTGCTTATGTCATCATCATGTTTTATAGAGAGGAGTTGATTGCTTGCGCAATGGATTTGAATTCTTCATCCGATAGTTTCAGTTTCGGATTGGAGAACAACATATCCGATTCCTTCTGAATAGGAATTAAGTGGATATGAGCGTGCGGTACTTCCAGACCGATAACCGCTTCGCCTACCTTTTTGCAAGGGAAAGCTTTTTCGATGGCACGGGCTATCTGTTTGGCAAATACGTGCATGGCTGCGAGGTCTTCGTCACTTAAATCGAAGATATAGTCTACTTCCTGTTTGGGGACTACCAGTGTATGTCCCTTTACCAACGGATTGATATCAAGAAAAGCAAAAAAACGATCGTTCTCCGCTATCTTGTAGCAAGGAATTTCGCCTGCGATGATTCTACTGAATATGGTTGCCATAACTTTTGATAGATAAAAGAAGGCAAGCCTCACACGGAGACCTGCCTTACTGTTAAATGGATATGTTTACTACTTCTAATGCAATTTTACCCTGCGGTACGGTAATTTCTGCAACATCACCCACCTTCTTGCCAAGCAAACCTTGTGCGATCGGGGTGTTAACGGAAATCTTGCCTTCCTTCAGGTTGGCTTCACTTTCGGAAACGATGGTATAAGTCATCTTCATACCATTCTTTACGTTCTTCAGTTCCACCTTGTTCAGAATCTGTACAGAATCTGTCTTTAGTTTGGATTCATCTATGATTTTTGCATCTGCGATGACCGCTTTCAATTTGTTGATGCGCATTTCCAGCATCCCCTGTGCTTCTTTGGCTGCATCATATTCTGCATTTTCCGACAAGTCGCCTTTATCTCTGGCTTCGGCGATGGCCGCAGAGATCTTAGGGCGTTCCACTGTTTCCAGTTCTTTCAATTCTGCCATTAACTTTTTGTAACCTTCTTCTGACATATAAGCCATGATGTTTTTCCTCCTTTTTATTTAAAATGGTCATATAAACAAAAAAGAATTCCAACATGGCACATGTTGGAACCCTCTTCTCAATTATTTCTTTGCAAAGATAGCCTTTTAAGTGATATCTGTCAAGTGAAAAAAGATGCTATGTAACATATTTAAATGAAATATGCTAAATTATAACAACTTAGAGCAGTGACTTGACGGATGCTTCAAGGTCTTTGATATCTTCGCCACGAAGCTTCAATTCGTTGTTTCTGTTGATCAGGAAGATGGACGGTACCTGACGAACATTATATACAGCTACGTTGGTAGAATAGACACCGTTTCCGTCGCGCACACAAACCCAGGGCAGGTTGCCGGCAGCTGTTTTCCAGTAGTGTTCGTCTGCGTCGAGAGATACCTGATAAATTTCCAGTCCTTGCGAAGCATACTTGTTATATAGTTCACGAAGCATCATATTATGCGGTGCTCCTGCCGGTGACTGGAACACGGAGAAATCCAGCAATACTACTTTTCCTTTCAGGTCAGTCAGTTTGCGGGTATTTCCTTTCACGTCACGCAGAGCAATGTCGATGATGCCTGTTTCTATGATCTTGTCTTGTGGAATTTCCAGAGACTTGCTTTGTGGCTGGCGGGTATTCTTCATACCTTTGATCACGATGTTATACAAATTTTTCGAACGTACGGCGTTCGGATATGCATTGTTGAGGCTGGTAGCAACAGCCGCAAAACATTTCACGTCCTCTTTATTGTTCAGCGGATCGAAAATCAGATAATCATTCAATTTCTGGAACAGGGCGAAGTAAGCAGCTGACGTGTTGGGAGCGGCGAATATATAATTCACTTTTACGTCCTCTTTATAATTTTTCAGTAACGTTGCCAGGTTTTCTTCGAACGTGTCGTGTCCCAGTTTATTGGCACGCAACGCATTCAGTTGGTCGTTTACGTTCTTTTGAAGATTGATTTGTTTCAGTGTCAGTTCCTTAATCTTGTTGCTGTTGTCAGATCCTTCTACCGTGTAGGCAGTAGAGAAATCGACGTACGGAGCTTTGATCTGTATCGTTTCGATAGAATCCACAGAAAAGTTGATGACTTTGTCGTCTACCCGCAAGCGGTAAAACTCAGGCGATTCGGGGCGGGGCTGTTTGAATTTGAATGTACCTTCTCCTTTCAATTTTACCGAATCAAGCGGGACAATACCTTCCAGACCGGAAGCTTCGAGATAAAGCATTTTCCCGTCGGCTCCTGATACGTCTCCGTTCACTTCAAACTCAGGACCGGAACTACAAGCTGTAATGGTAAGTGCGGCAAGCGCTACAAAAGTTATCTTTTTCATATCTCGTGTGTTTTTTAAGAGTTGCAAATATACGTCTTTTCGAGATTACTCAAAGCTTTTTGCCTGCTTCTTCACCTCTATTTTGCAAAAAAAACATATAGCATCTAACTTTTTAGCTCATTTCCACCTGATTACAACGATAAATGTATATCTTTGCAGGAATTTTGAAAGAAAAGTATAGATAAAACAATTTTTATGATTAACCCAATTGTTAAGACGATCGAGTTACCTGATGGAAGAACCATCACACTCGAGACGGGAAAGTTGGCAAAACAGGCAGACGGTTCTGTAATGCTACGCATGGGAAACACCATGTTATTAGCTACTGTTTGTGCCGCTAAAGATGCAGTTCCCGGAACAGATTTCATGCCTTTACAGGTAGAGTACAAAGAAAAATTTGCGGCATTCGGCCGTTTTCCTGGTGGTTTCACCAAGAGAGAGGGTAGAGCTTCTGATTATGAGATTCTGACTTGCCGTCTCGTAGACCGTGCTCTCCGTCCACTATTCCCTGATAATTATCACGCAGAAGTATATGTAAACATCATCCTTTTTTCTGCTGACGGTATAGACATGCCGGATGCACTGGCCGGACTTGCAGCTTCTGCAGCACTCGCTGTTTCAGATATTCCTTTCAACGGACCGATTTCTGAGGTACGTGTAGCACGTATCGATGGTCAATTTGTAATTAATCCTACTTTTGATCAACTGGAAAAAGCTGATATGGACCTGATGGTAGCCGCTACTTATGATAACATCATGATGGTAGAAGGTGAAATGCACGAGGTATCCGAAGCTGAATTGCTGGAAGCAATGAAGGTGGCTCACGAAGCTATCAAGGTTCATTGCAAGGCTCAGGTGGAGTTGATGGAAGAAGTAGGAAAGACGGTGAAACGTGAATATAATCATGAAGTAAACGACGAAGAATTGCGCAAGGCAGTTCGTGAGGCTTGCTATGACAAGGCTTATGCCGTTGCTGCTTCTGGAAATAATAATAAGCACGAACGTTTCGAAGCTTTTGATGCTATCCGCGAAGAGTTCAAGGCTCAGTTCTCTGAAGAAGAACTCGAAGAGAAAGCTGCGCTGATCGACCGTTACTATCATGATGTAGAGAAAGAAGCTATGCGTCGTTCTATTTTGGATGAAGGCAAGCGTCTGGATGGTCGTAAGACTACGGAAATTCGCCCGATCTGGTGCGAAGTTGGCCCTCTGCCTGGTCCTCACGGATCTGCTATCTTTACTCGTGGTGAAACTCAATCTCTGACTTCTGTCACTCTGGGTACCAAGCTCGACGAAAAGATTATCGACAATGTATTGGAACATGGAAAAGAACGTTTCCTGTTGCATTATAACTTCCCTCCTTTCTCTACAGGTGAAGCAAAGGCACAACGTGGTGTAGGCCGTCGTGAAGTTGGTCACGGTCATTTGGCTTGGCGTGCTTTGAAAGGACAGATTCCTGCTGACTATCCGTACGTAGTACGTGTTGTTTCAGAAATCCTCGAATCTAACGGTTCTTCTTCTATGGCTACCGTATGTGCCGGAACACTGGCATTGATGGATGCCGGTGTGAAGATCAAAAAACCGGTATCAGGTATCGCTATGGGATTGATCAAGAATCCGGGCGAAGAAAAATATGCAGTATTGTCTGACATCCTCGGTGACGAAGACCACCTCGGAGATATGGACTTCAAAGTAACCGGAACAAGAGACGGTATCACAGCTACTCAGATGGACATCAAGGTAGACGGTCTTTCTTATGATATTCTGGAACGCGCTTTGAATCAAGCTAAAGAAGGACGTATGCACATCCTCGATAAGATCACTGAGACTATCGCCGAACCGCGTGCTGACCTGAAAGACCATGCTCCCCGCATTGAAACAATGACTATTCCTAAAGAATTTATCGGAGCTGTAATCGGCCCTGGTGGAAAAATCATTCAAGGTATGCAGGAAGAAACCGGTGCAGTGATCACTATCGAAGAAACAGATGGTGTAGGACGCATCGAAGTTTCCGGAACAAACAAGAAATGCATTGAAGACGCTATGCGCATGATCAAGGCAATCGTTGCTGTTCCCGAAGTAGGTGAGGTATATAAAGGTAAAGTTCGCTCTATCATGCCTTACGGTGCATTCATCGAATTCCTGCCGGGCAAAGACGGTTTGTTGCACATTTCCGAGATCGACTGGAAACGTCTGGAAACAGTAGAAGAAGCCGGAATTAAGGAAGGTGATGAGATTGAAGTGAAACTGATCGACATCGATCCGAAGACAGGAAAATTCAAACTTTCAAGAAAAGTGTTGATGCCAAGACCGGAAAAGAAGTAAAAAAGCAGATCGCTTTTAGATAATGGAATAGCCCGATTACTAAGTATTCGGGCTATTTTTTTGTCTGTTATTTTGCTTTTCTGCGAAAAGATGTGTTCTTTAAATACATTTTGCAGGGGAAGTATAAAAAGTCTATTCTGCCTTTCTATGATTATCTGCGTTGGTGGGAAGGCTTATATTCTTTCGACGGTTCTTCTTTCAACTGCACTCTTACTAAATTGGAGAAATGTATAATGTGAAGATTACAGTAGAGAATCTAAAAGTACTGAATGATCGTTGCACGGGTAAGTTCAAAATCTTTAAAAACATAATGATTATGAATATGATAGTTTACCCATACAAAAAAGAATCGGAAAGTACCCCCATACTTCCCGATTCGAAACAGTCAAAAATCGACCTTAATCAATTTATTAACTTAACACGTTGCAAAGATATGAGAAAAATTTCTTTGAAAGGGCTTTTTTGCCCAAAAAGTTTAGAATCTAAGCAAATAATACTGGCTATGAGGATTATATTATTCTTTTTTTTGTTCGTAACTGATAAGGAATGAATGTACAATCAGCCATTGAGAGGGGTATAACATCCAATACACAAGCTATATATACCCTGTACATTGGATCTATATATCCTGTACATTGGATTTATATCTCCTGCGTGCTGGAACTATATCCCCAACTACTATTCATTCTTGAGGCTCCTTGGAGTCAAATCTGGGCTGAACACAGCCCTCTCCAATAAAGTGTTGACATTTCGCATTCAGCCCTTTCAGCCTTGCTCGCAAACGCTTTGATGGAAGGCGATAGCGGCTGAAAGCACTATTTTATACCCCGTCTCTGGTGTATGCTGAGAGGGGTAAGTAACTTCAGCCCTTTCAGCCGGAAAAAGAATTGATTCAAACGCTAATAATTTCCGATTCAACAGAGCCTGTATTTATTCCAAACAGAGTCTCTGTTCGGAACAAACAAAGGCTCTGTCCGAGGTAAACCGACCCTCTGTTTTTTTCTGAACTATTGATCCATTGATTGATTTGAATAAGCCGGTATTCCACCAGCTTTCATCTCGGTGGTGAGTCGTTTTCATCTCGGTAGTGAGTAACCTTTATCTCGGTGGTAAGTGAAGGCCATCTCCGGGCTTACAGAATTCAGTCCGTGTGTTGAGTAACTATAACTTGTCAGCAGAATAGCTATAACCAATCAGCTTTGGGGTTTATGTACGACCGAGGCTGAAAGGACTGAAACTACCCCTCCCCACTCAGAATGCCCTTACACTAGGGTGTAAAATAGTGCCTTCAGCCGCTATCGCCTTCTATCAAGGCGTTTGCGAGCAAGGCTGAAAGGGCTGAATGCTGAGAATACCCATAGAATAGTGTGAACTATAAAGGTGGTACATCTTTCACTCAGATGTTGTACATCTTTTACTCAAATGTAGTACTAGAGTCAGGCAACTTAAGTACTTGTCAGAAGCAAGTCTTGTACTTATAGGGAAGTTTTCTAATATAAGATTGAATCATTCAATGTCGTTTCCCCGGTTCACTTGTGTGAACTCATTTCTTCTTGGCAATATTCCTTATTGAAATTTCTTATCTTCTTCGAGAAGTTCCTGGCTACATTGTTCCGGTGCCAGAGGGGTAAAGAACTCTATCAGATTTTTTTCAGGATCGCGCAGGTACAAGGTGGCATTCTATCGGATGAAAAGAATACGGATGCTTCCGGCAATTACTTATAAATTTGCACCGGCAGTTCTCCTTTTAACGCGCCTAAAGCATTATAAGCCAACGATTCCATTTCTCCTTCCCCGGGATAGACATGTATAGGAGCTAAAAAAGAAATTCGTTTTTTCAATCTTGAGATAATATAATCCGAATAGGCAATACCTCCTGTCAGCAGAATGGCATCCACTTTTCCGCAAAGTACGGTAGCGGCTCCGCCGATTGCTTTTGCCACGTTGTAGATCATGGCGTCCAATATTAGTTCCGCTTTCTTGTCGCCTTCTTCTATAGATTTAATGATGGCGGGCACATCGGTTGTCCCCAGATGGGCTGTCAATCCGGCACGACCGGAAATACGCTTTTTCAATTCGTCTTTGGTAAGCTGCCCGCTATAGCAAAGGTCGATCAGCTGTCCGGCAGGGAGCGTTCCTGCACGTTCCGGTGAGAAAGGACCTTCACCGTCCAATGCATTGTTGGCGTCAATGGCCCGTCCGTGCTGATGGACTGCTACGGAAATACCACCTCCCAAATGGCAGATAACCAGATCTAGCTCTTCGTACTTTGTATCTTGCTCTTTGGCAAAACGACGTGCGATGGCTTTCTGATTCAAGGCATGCCAGATCGTGATTTTCGGCATGAGCGGCGAGCCTGTGATACGTGCTACCTCTTCCAGTTCATCCACTACTCCGGGATCGGCGATATAGGCGGGACAATGGGGGAGGGAACTGGCGAGTTCTTCCGCAATCAGTCCGCCTAAGTTACAGGCGTGGGTTCGCATGGCGTGTAGCGTATCACGTTTCATTGCTTCGTTGACCTCATACACTCCTCCGGGAATAGGCTTCACCAATCCGCCGCGTCCGATGACGGCATCGAACTCGAAAGGTATCCCGTTCGCTTCCAGCTCCTGAAGGACCAGGTTCTTCCGAAATTCAAACTGGTCTATCACCTGCGGATAAACGGATAATTCTTCCACCGAATGTTTGATATTGCGAACCAGTAACGGGGTTTCATTCTCGTAGACTGCTATTTTCGTTGATGTGGAGCCGGGGTTGATGACCAGTATTTTCATAGAATCTATTTTTAGGAATTACGAGTTACGACTTTTGTTAAATTCTTCCCTGCATTTGCAGTCTCCTGCTACTTGCAGACAGGCCATTGCGATGCTGTAATATTTCGACAATCCGGAATCGCTTCGTGAAGGAAGAACCACCGGACAGATAGGGCCTTGCAACAATCCTGCCATTTCCGCGTTGGCAAACAGGGAGACGGATTTGTAGAAAGCGTTTCCTGATTCGATATTCGGGAATATCAGCACGTCTGCCTGTCCGTTGATAGGGGAAACAATGCCTTTGATGTCTCCGCTTGCCTGTTCGCAGGAAGTGCGTACGTCCAGCGGACCGTCAATGATTACATTCCCGAATTCTCCGGCTTCGGCCAGCTCTACGATATTCACATAGTCCAAAGAGTGCGGAAACTTGGCGCTGACTTTCTCGGTGCAGTGTATCAGTGCGACACGGGGCTGTTCAATGCCGAAATGACGGCAGGTGCAGATGGCATACCAGATCATTTCTATGCGTTGTTGCAACGTTGGACGTGGAATCACTGCGGCATCGGAGAAGAACAGCAGTTTGTGGTAAGTCGGAATCTCCATCACGGCCAAGTGTGTGAGGATTTTCCCTTTGGGAAGCAGTCCTTTCTCTTTGTCGAGGATGGCGTGCAGCAGATTGTCCGTGTTGATGATGCCTTTCATTAAAATATCCGCTCCTCCTTCACGCACGATGCGGACGGCTTCGCGTGCCGCTTCGTCCGAATCTTCGATGTGAATGGTTTTCACATAGTCAGGGTATTGTTTCAGTGCGGGATATTTTTCCAGAATAGCCGAGTCTCCAATCATAAGGAACTCTGCAATTCCTTCCTCCAAAGCACGGGTGATAGCATATTCCGTATTGGGATCGTTGGCGCAGACTACGGCAATGCGTTTTCTGCGATTCTGTTCTTTAAGATGGGCTGTTAGCTGGGCAAAGTTCTGAATAGGTTCCATAACGTTAGATTTTTAGCAAATATCAGAAAAATCATTGAGAAAATAATACTTGCAACCCGAAAAGTTACGCCTGTTATGTAACATTTTGTTATATTTCAGTTGTTTTACTGTGTAGATATACACCGAACCGTTTTTTCCTGTATTTTTGCAAATAAATCCCCCTTAAACTTTAAAACAAAATGAAACAGTTCAAAAACCTATTGTTTATTAGCACATTACTCCTTTGTTGGATGCTCGTTTCCTGTAAAACGACGGCTAGAATTCCTGCCGGCTGGTCGCTGGTGTGGGAAGAAAACTTTAATCAAAGGAAGGACTTTGACTCGCAGGTCTGGAGTAAGATTCCGCGAGGGAAATCCGACTGGAATAATTATATGACGGACTTTGATTCCTGCTATGCCATGCGTAAAGGCAAACTGGTACTGAGGGGTATTGTCAATCAGACACTGCCCAATGATACGGCACCTTATCTGACAGGAGGCGTTTATACCAAAGGTAAAAAGGCTTTTTCTGACGGACGGATCGAGATCTGTGCCAGGCTGAATGCCGCAAAAGGTGCCTGGCCTGCTATCTGGATGTTGCCCGAAAATGCCAAATGGCCGTCGGGAGGCGAGATAGATGTGATGGAGCGTCTGAATGATGACTCTATCGCTTACCAGACGGTTCATTCTCATTATACGTATACTTTAGGTATCAAGAATCATCCCAAGTCGCACTCCACAGGAGTGATCCATCCCGATCGTTACAATGTTTTCGCTGTCGAAATGTATCCGGATAGTCTTTCGTTCTTTGTCAACGATGTACATACGTTTACTTATCCCCGTATACGGACGCAGAAGGAGGGGCAATTCCCGTTCAATCAGCCGTTCTATTTACTGATTGATATGCAGTTGGGTGGTTCATGGGTCGGAGCAGTCAATCCCAAAGACCTTCCGGTAGAAATGGAGGTGGACTGGGTACGTTTTTATCAACGGAAATCATTCAAATAGAGCATAAATATGAAAATTCAACTTCCTCCTTTTTTACAGAAGGGCGATAAAGTAGTCATAATATCACCTTCCAGCAAGATCGACAAACAGTTTCTGAAAGGTGCAAAGAAACGGATTGAATCGTGGGGCTTGAAAGTCGCCATAGGAAAACATGCCGGAGGGTCTTCCGGACGCTATGCGGGGACGGTCAAACAGCGGTTGAGCGATTTGCAGGATGCGATGAATGATCCGAAGGTGAAAGCCATTTTTTGCAGTCGTGGCGGATACGGTGTTGTACATTTAATTGATAAGATAGATTTCACTGCCTTTCGCGAACATCCGAAATGGTTGTTGGGGTTCAGTGACATCACTGCCTTGCATAACCTGTTTCAGAAGAATGGTTATGCCTCTTTGCATTCGCTGATGGCACGCCATCTGACTGTGGAACCGGAAGATGATCCTTGCGTGGCCTATCTGAAAGATATCCTGTTCGGTAATCTGCCCGCTTATACATGCGAAAAGCATAAACTGAATAAACAAGGTACTGCACAGGGAACTCTGCGAGGCGGAAACATGGCAGTGGCCTATGGACTGCGGGGAACTCCTTATGATCTTCCGGCAGAAGGAACGGTCTTGTTTATCGAAGATGTGAGCGAACGCCCTCATGCGATTGAGCGTATGATGTACAACCTGAAGCTGGGCGGTGTACTTGAAAAGTTATCCGGACTCATTATCGGGCAGTTTACCGAATATGAAGAAGATTGTTCGCTGGGTAAGGAGCTTTATGCAGCATTGGCAGACCTGGTGAAAGAGTATGATTATCCGGTTTGTTTTAACTTCCCGGTGGGGCACGTGACGTATAACCTGCCGCTTATCAATGGCGCAAAAGTGGAATTTACCGTCGGAAAGAAGAATGTCGAGTTAAAGTTTATTTGTTAATAATCTATTCTATCTGAACGATACTGTGCTGAAAATGACTAATTTTGGAGCCTCAATAGATAAAAGGACGATGAAAAAGAAACCTATGATAGTATTGGCAAGTGTCTTTATGATGTTTTCTGCCTTTTCTTGTGGTGGAGGCAGTAAGACAAGTAGTGCGAACGAGCAAAATGAAAAAGTGGTGGTCAATGTACCTCAATTTGACGCTGACAGCGCTTATCTGTATGTGAAGAATCAGGTCGATTTCGGTCCCCGTGTTCCGAATACGAAAGAGCATGTCGCTTGTGGAAATTATTTAGCGGAGCAACTGGAAGCCTTTGGTGCTCAGGTTACTAATCAATATGCGGACCTCATAGCTTATGACGGTACCCTGCTGAAAGCGAGAAATATTATCGGTTCTTATAAGCCGGAAAGTAAAAAGAGGATAGCATTGTTCGCGCATTGGGATACTCGTCCGTGGGCGGATAATGATGCTGACTCAAAGAATCATCATACTCCTATTTTGGGGGCAAACGACGGTGCCAGCGGGGTAGGTGCTTTGTTGGAGATTGCCCGTCTGGTCAATAAGCAGCAGCCGGAACTGGGTATAGATATTATCCTGCTGGATGCAGAAGATTATGGTGCTCCCCAATTCTATGAAGGAAAGCATAAAGAAGAATTCTGGTGTCTCGGTTCCCAATATTGGGCACGTCATTCTCATGTGCAGGGATATAATGCACGTTTCGGCATCTTGCTGGATATGGTAGGTGGCGAAGGCAGCGTATTTATGAAAGAAGGTTATTCCGAAGATTTTGCACCGGATATTAATAAGAAAGTATGGAAAGCTGCCAAGAAACTGGGTTACGGAAAAACTTTCATGGACGGTAACGGCGGATTGGTAACGGATGATCATCTGTTCATCAACCGTCTGGCGCGTATCAAGACGATTGATATCATTCCCACCAGTCCGGATGGTGATTTCACCCCGACTTGGCATACTGTCAATGATACTATGGATCATATCGACAAGAATACCCTGAAGGCTGTCGGACAGACGGTATTGGAAGTAATCTATAATGAAAAGTGATCTTGTTAGTCCGCTTCTTTGTTACTTCAAAGACCTGACAGCTTTGTGCTGAATTAATAAATTGTTAAACAGTAAATCGTAAATATCATCATGTCAATTAATGAATTACAAGACGAAGTAATTGCTGAATTCAGCGACTTCGATGACTGGATGGATCGATACCAGCTGCTCATAGACTTAGGAAATGAACAGGAACCACTCGATGAAAAATATAAAACCGAACAGAATCTGATCGAAGGCTGCCAGAGCCGTGTGTGGCTTCAGGCGGACGAGGTGGATGGAAAGATCGTATTTAATGCGGAAAGTGATGCTTTGATTGTAAAAGGAATTATTGCTTTATTAATCAAAGTCCTTTCAGGACATACACCTGATGAAATTCTGAATGCTGATCTTTATTTTATAGATAAGATAGGGCTGAGAGAACATCTGTCTCCTACACGTAGCAACGGTTTGCTGTCGATGGTAAAGCAGATACGTATGTATGCGCTGGCATTTAAGGCGAAAGAAGGAAAATAATAAGCATATCATTTTAGGCACGGATAACACGGATTTACGCGGTTTTAAGAGATTATAAGCAACTAAAAACAGCGTAAATCCGTGTTATCCGTGCCTAAAATCAAGTAAACAGCTGTCTTTCGTACTCCTTTCATTTACTAATTTCTTCCTGATACTCCAATATATCTGCCGGTTGGCAGTCAAGTACTTTGCAGATGGCCTCCAGCGTGGAGAAGCGGATTGCCTTTGCTTTTCCGGTTTTTAATATAGAAAGGTTGGCGGGAGTGATATCGATTTTCTCCGCCAGTTCGCCCAGAGAGATTTTTCTGCGCGCCATCATGATGTCAAGGTTTACTATAATTGCCATAATTCTATTTTCTCGGTTTGAGTTAAATCGTGAGCTCCTGTTCTTCTTTCATTTTCAGTCCGATAGCGAATGTCTCTGCTACAATCAGACAGCCAAGTCCCAATAATAAATCAGTCGCTTGTAGCGCCAGGGGAGCAATGATGTATTTGTCGAGTGCGAATACTTCTTTTAATCCCCAGTAATTGACAACTAGAGGAATCAGGTAAAATAGAAAGGAAATGATCAGCAAACTGCCCAGCCAGCGCAGGCGGCGTACATTCTTCCATTCAAATATCTGTGATTTGTTGATGCTCAGAATCAGCATGACAAAGATGATGAGTGCTGAAATGGTGAGCAATGTATTCATTAATGAGCAGGAACTACTGATAATCAGGTAACTGTAATTCACGTCTTTCCCAATGCGCACAGCCATTTGCGTATACATGACGGGCACTTTCTCTTTGCTTTGGGCATTGATGATCCTGTCCGGTTTGATCATAGCGATTGTAGGTACGACATCTACAAACCGGAAATCACCTGCCAGCATGGTACCGTCGCATTGCTTCGGCTCTTTGTGCTGTTCTTTGGCCAGACTCATGCCGGCTTTCATACCTGTTCCAAACTGGTATCCTGTGGTATATAGGGAAAGTCCCAAAACTATGAATACCAATATGCAGAGAATGTTCAAACGTTTTTTCATCGCTGTCTTTTTATTATTTTGGTCTGTGATATTTGTTTCTTCTTTCCAGGGGTAGGGGATGGTTGTTCGGCGCATTCCCCAGATTACTCCTGCAAGTATCAAAACTGCTGCAAAAATAACCATTAGATAAGTGCTGGTATTCATCAGGTCACTCATGTTTTCAGCTTCCGGATATTTTATACTGAGAAATACGGATAAAGAATTGTTCAGTACGTGCATCAGTATACAAGGGATGAGGCTGGCAGTCTTATAATAAGTCCATGCAAACAGGATACCGATCAGAAATGCCGGAAGGATCTGGGCAGGATTGATATGAAAAACGCCGAACAGAAGTGCTGAAAGCAGAATTGCTTTCGTCGGGCTGTACTGTTGCAGCAGTGCCTTGGTGATGGCTCCGCGGAACAACAACTCTTCGAGTACGGGACCTATGATGGCTATGGCAAGAATGCCGCCCCAGCCGGACTGGAGAATATCGAAAGATTGTTCCATGATATTGGGAATCCAGTCCATCAGTTCTGTTAACGCAGATACCACAAAACCGCAGGTAAGGACGGCCAGTGCACTGAAAAAGAGATAAGAGGACGAAACAGGCGACCAGGTTGTTTTCTTTGTGCTGATGTAGCCGGCCTTCCATAAATAGACACCCATCATCAATTGCCCGGCCAGTTGCGCCGGAATCATGAGCATGGTGATAAGCGCATCTTTGTCTAAATTTCCGGTAGTGGCTACCAGATAAATCACACAGGGAATCATGACCAGGATAGGAGCAATGATTTGTGCAATAAGTAGATTCAGTAATATCAGTTTAATAGCAGTTCTCATATTCGTAGTGTTCTTAGCTGAGATACAAAGATAATCGTTTGTTATTTACTGGCAATAAAGCTGCACAGAAACATGGCAATCATTGAGACGGATACTACCAGTATCGATATGCTCATTAGTGACTTTTTCATAAAGTGTTATTTTTTAATAGATGATTGAATGGAAAATAGTTGTTTTTCGATGATTATTTATCGTTTATCGATATGCAAATGTAGAGGTAAGTTTTGAGTTGACAAAGAAAAAGGAGAAAATATTTATCGAAAAACAATAAAAAAGATATGTTTTTCGATATTATTTGTGCTGATGATGGAGGAAGGAAGGGGTATTTATCTCCGTTTGGCAGCAAAGAGGATCGTTTCTGTTTCTTCTGCATCTTTGTGGAGTTGGGCGATTAGCTGGTCGATGCTATCGTATTTTAGTTCGGGCCGTGTCCGCTTCACGAAAGTAAGCCGGATAAATTTATCATAAATGTCGGAGTGGAAATGAAGGATATTCACTTCGATGGTACGGTTGGGACCATTGTTGATAGTGGGGCGGACACCTATATTCAGCATGCCCATATAAGTTTTTCCGTCGAATGTAACCCATACGGCGTAGACTCCGTCTGCGGGAATCAGTTTGTCCGGATCGTCCACGCTTAAATTGGCAGTGGGGAAACCGATTTTTCTGCCTACCTGATAACCTCCTACTACGGTTCCGTCCAGAAAATATTCGTATCCCAGACAGCGGGCAGCTATATCCACGTCTCCCTGATGTAGTAATTTCCGGATTAAAGAAGAACTGACCGGAACGCTTTGGGAAGCATCTATCCGGATGTCGTTTGTGTAAGCTTGTGCACGGATAACATCGATGCCGATAGATTGTCCGTAGCGTACATAATCCTCAAACCCTTCGCTGCGGTTATGGCCGAAACGGTGGTCGTAGCCTATCACCAGATACCTGACCTGATAACGTTCCTTCAGCACCTGAGTCATGAATTCTTTGGCTGTCAGCCGGGAAATGTCGGGCGTAAAATCGAGCATCAGGCAATAATCTACTCCCGTACCTGCCAGCAGGTTTATTTTCTCTTCGGGGGTAGTCAATAATTCCGGATGATAAGTGGCGTTCATCACTTTGCGCGGATGAACAGGGAAGGTTACTAATGCAGAACGCAGACCTTTGGCTGCCGCTATCTCTTTCACTTGTTGAATCAGATAGCGGTGCCCCGTGTGTACACCGTCGAAGAAGCCGATGGTAGCTACACATGGTTCGGGGATCATAGCCGATGTATCATTTATAATCTGCATGTTTGCCATCTTATTTTTTTCTGAAAAGATGGCTCCAGTCTTCACCGGCTTTCGGTGTATAGGTCGAGATACCCAGTTCCTGAGCTACTTTACAGTTTATTTCGGAATCATCAATAAAAAAGGTCTCCTTCGGATCGATACCCGCATCTTCAGTCACTGCTTTGAATATCTCCGGTTCGGGTTTGGCCATTTTCATTTCATAAGAAAGATAAGTCTTTTCGAAGTAGTCCTCTACTTTGAATGTGCGATAGGGGAAAGCGTTTTGGCAAACCCATTGCCAGTGGATGTCATTCGTATTGCTGAGCAGATAGACTACGTATTTCTCGCGTAGTTTGAGCAGCAGATCGAGTTTATATGCAGGGATATCTACTAAAAAACTGTTCCAGGCTGCATCAATCTGCTCATCGCTTACTGCTTTTCCCATCATATCCCTGATGCCGTCGCGGAATTCAGCAGGAGTGATCAGTCCTTTCTCCTGCTGCAAGAAGATTCCGTCTAACTGGTGGGTGCAGAATTTTTCTTCTACATGCTGGAACCCAATCTTTTTAAAGTTCTCAATACAGCGTTCGCGGTCCAGATTTATCAATACACCGCCTAAATCAATAAGTAAGTTTTTAATTCCTTTACTTTTCATTATTTTCTCTTTTGTGAATGATACGTTGAACAAGGCGAATAAGTTCTCCAACCCATAACACCATGGACGAAACGCCTATAATCAGAAGCCACGTCTGCCAGTCGAGCGGCACCGTGCGGAATACAGCTCCACCGAACTGTACGATCAGAAATTGGCCGATCAGGATAGCCAGCACAATTAACTCCATGCCATACGATTTGGAAAGTCCCTTGAATGCTGAGTCGGTAGTGCCGAATACGCGGGCATTGAACAGGTTCCAGAATTGCAACATGACAAAGAAAGTGAAGAAAATGGTGAGGTTGTGTACGTCCATACCTTGCGCGCTGTGGTCGAAATAATAAATCATTCCGAGCAATACGACAAGGAAGAGAGTGCCTACACCTATTATATTAGTACGCATCGCTTTGCTGATGATGAAATCAGTGCTGCGGCGCGGTTTCTCCTGCATGACGGTTTCGCTGGGAGGAATGGAAGCCAGAGCCAGAGCGGCAAAGGTGTCCATGATCAGGTTAACCCACAACATTTGTGTCACGGTCAATGGAAGTTCTGTTCCGATCATTGAACCTAACAGTACGATCAGCAGAGCAACAAAGTTGATTGTTAACTGAAATACGATGAAACGCTGGATATTCTTATACAGAGAACGTCCCCACATAACGGCAGTGCCGATACTGTTGAATGAGTCGTCGAGCAACGTGATGTCACTGGCTTCTTTGGCAACGGAAGTACCTGTACCCATTGACAAACCTACTTGCGCATGGTTCAGAGCAGGTGCGTCATTCGTACCGTCTCCGGTTACAGCGACTACGGCTCCTTTCTGCTGGAGTAGCTGCACAAGACGTTGCTTGTCCGTCGGACGGGCACGCGACATGATTTTGAGATCCATTACGCGGTCCAGTGCTTCTTCGTCACTAAGTTCGGCAAAGGCAACACCGGTGATACGGTTCCGTTCGGTATCTGTTTCCGGTTGCCACAGTCCGATCTGACGGGCAATCTCCGTAGCTGTTCCCGGAGTGTCACCGGTAACAATCTTAATACCGATACCTGCCGACTGGCATTTGGCTACAGCAGCGGGTACATCCGGACGAATCGGATCTGAGATAGCTACGACCCCTAAGAAATTCAGGTCGTTGGCAGATACCAGTTCCGCACAGTCGTTCGGTTCGTTTTCTCCTACTATTTTGAAGGCGAATCCGAGAGTACGCATCGCCATATTCTGATAATTCAGTAACTGCGCTTCTACCGTCGAACGATATTCGACTGCATCCACCCGTCTTCCGTCCAGCACGACTTCCTTACATTTGCCGAGTACGATTTCGGGTGCTCCCTTGATATAGAGTACTTTCTTTCCGATGATCGGAGACTCGACGAGAGTCGCCATGAATTTGCGTTCGGTCGAGAATGTAAGCTGGTCGAGGATATGAGCCTTTTCACGCAGTTCGAGGTAATTTTTGCCTTGACTGTTGAGCCATAATAACAAGGCGACTTCTGTTGGATTGCCCACCCCTTTGGGTTTTTCCCCGGTGGCTGCTTCTTCGAGGAAAGCGGTGGAGTTGGCACTGATTCCCTCTGCGACGAGAGCACTGATATCATCATCGGCCAGATGACCGCCATTTTTGATTCCGTAGAAATTAGGTTCGTGTACCTGCATCAGGTTTTGCGTCAGTGTACCCGTTTTGTCGGTACAAATCACGGTGATAGCTCCCATGGTTTCACAGGCGTGCATTTTTCGTACCAGGTTGTTGGTCGAGAGCATGCGGCGCATATTCAGAGCCAGACTGAGCGTTACACTCATCGGTAATCCTTCGGGGACGGCTACTACAATCAAGGTTACAGCCATCATGAAATATTTGAGGGTCCGCTCGAAAACCGGAAGCCACTCGTGCCAACCGTTCAGCGAACTGAAATCGTAGAACAGCAGTACATCTTTTACAAAGAAAATAAGGAAGGCAAGTCCGGCAACGGTAAATCCTATCTTTCCGATCAGGTTTGCAAGCTTGGTCAGCTGTATATTCAGAGGAGTCGGCTCCAGATTTTCTTCGGTGCTCTGACGGGCTACCTTACCGATCTCCGTAGCGTCTCCTACATGCAGTACGCGCATGGTGCCGTGTCCGTCTACTACTGTCGTACCACGCATCACCAGATTGGAGGCATAGGTTGCTTCTTCATCAAAATCCGCTTCGATTACGGTCTTATTGATCACCGGTTCTCCGGTCAGGTTGGACTCGTTTACTTGCAGTGAGATAGCTTCCAGTAACTGTCCGTCGGCGGGAATCTCTTCGCCTGTTTCCAATATGATAATGTCGTCTACAACGACGTCTTTGCGTGGAATTTCCTGTACATGTCCGTTACGAATCACCTTTACGAGTGTTTCTTCGTTGACAGCGTTCAGTAAGTCGAATTTCTTATTGGCATCGTATTCGAAAAAGAAACCGATACCAGTAGCCAGCAGGATAGCTGCTATAATTCCGATCGTCTCGGCATATTCATTCTCGATAATGGAAATGACTAGTGAGAATATGGCTGCTACCAATAATACGCGTACAACCGGGTCTTCGAATTTTTCGAGGTAAAGCTTCCAAAGGGAAGGGCGCTTGGGGGGTGTTAACAGATTGACACCGTTCTTTTCTCTGCTTTGCAGGACTTCATTGTCCGTAAGGCCTGAATGATAATAATCGTCTTTTTTTGTAGTACTCATGCAGATACATGCGTTTGGTTAGGACCGCAAAAATACAACATAAAATTGTGATAAAATGTTTAATTAAAACTTTTTATGAAGTAACTTTATTCAGGACGGCCACAAGTGCGATAGGGAATCGTAAACCAGAACGTTGATCCTTTGCCCTCTACAGAGTCTGCGCCAATTTGTCCCTCCAGTTTGTTTACGATGGTTTTGGAGATAGAGAGTCCCAGTCCTGTCCCTTTCTTTTCCTTGTTCAGTTTCACAAAGCGACCGAAAACTTCCGGTAGTTTGTCAGCGGGAATTCCGGTTCCGGTGTCTGTGACATAAAAATAAAGTTCGGTGTCTCTTGCCTTGTAGCCTATACGGACATTTCCTTCTTGAGTGAATTTAATGGCATTGGTCGTAAAATTGGAGAGTACCTGTGCAACCCGGTTCCGGTCTGTCTCTATGGTACAGGAGGGAAGCCCCGGCTCTGCTATTATTTGAATATTTCCTCCTGCCTCGTTGACTCTCATTTGGAAAAGTTGTTGCAAGTCGGATAGCAACAGATTGATATCTACTTTGGTATATACAAATTCCAGTGTACCTGCTTCTATTTTCGACATATCGAGAATATCATTCACCAGTTGCAGCAGCAAGTCGGCATTCATTTTGATAATTTCCTGATATTGCGCCTTCTCTTCTTCTGTGTTGGCACTGGCCAGTATTTCGGCAAATCCGGTAATGGCATTGAGGGGAGTGCGGATTTCATGGCTCATGTTAGCCAGAAATGCTGACTTTGAAATATCGGCATTTTCAGCTTTCTCTTTAGCCAGTGTCAGTTCCTTTTCAGCTTGTTTGAGTTGGGTGATATCATGAACGGTGAGGACCATGTTTTCTTCTTCATTAAGGAGAAAATAGGAGCCGGATATGACGGCGTCACATGCTACGGATTTTTTTTCGGCAGTCAGTACGTTCAGGGTTGCTTCCAAGTCAGTGAAGCCTCTTCTTTGCTCGAAAGCCTGACGGATGGCGCAACGTATGGGGCAGGAACCGCAGTAAGCATGTGTACCACAACCGCCCTCTGCTGATAATGCATTGCGGCACTGCAACAAGTCGCCTACTCTCTTTTCTTCCAGGCTCTTTTGTGTTCCTGTCAGTTGGTAGTAATTGGTTTTTAATACTTTGAAGTCGTTATCTATTAATAGAATATAGGCATGAACATTTTTCAGAATAGCACTGGCGATGTGACTGGTATGTTCCAGTTTTCTGGATTCCCGGAATAGTCGCTTTTGCATCCGAAGACATTTTCTCCGTTCCCATAGGTAACTGAGCAGGAGAACTGCGCATAAAATGATCAGAATAGATAGCAATGCTATTAGCATGATGTAACTTGTTGGCTTTGTTCTACAAATATGCTACAAAGATAACTTTTTTACTTGGGATGAAAAAGAAGTTTGAACAATTTGCAGCTATTTACGTTATATTATTTAGTAAACCAATAAAAAGCGAACATTATGAAGAAGTACATTTGCACAGTCTGTGAATACATTTACGACCCCGCACAAGGAGATCCTGATAGCGGTATTGAACCGGGAACAGCTTTTGAAGACATTCCAGATGATTGGACTTGTCCACTTTGTGGAGTCGGAAAAGAAGACTTTGAACCGTACGAAGGATAAAAACTAAAAGAGAGAAGAGATTATTACGAGATGACCGGGTGCATTGCATCCCGGTCTTTTTTGATTTCAGCTCATGCTGAGCTTTGTTTTGTCAGTTTATATATTATATATTACTCAGATGGTCTCCTCGTCGTATCAAAATACTAATCCGAACAGATTAATAAAGGTGTGAATTTAAAGCTGTATTTATCATGACCGGTCATCATATCGGGAGTTTCGTAAAGATCATACAGTACGCTCATAAGTTTAGTTTTTTTGTTGTGTATTTAAAGCTTTCATTCCCGTAAACTATGGGATCGGCTTGAATATTAATTTATTCTACTATAACTTACCTTTCGTACCACCAAGATGGTACGAAAGGTAGATAGTACGCAAAAGTAATGATTTAATGGAGAAAAGGGTTAATTTTACAAGTTTTTTGCGTTAACTATTTATTTCCAGACGCAACTCCTCTTGCATAACTCTGCTTTTCCCGTTGATCGTGTATCGGTATGACAATAGAAATACATTATAAGTGTGTCCGTAAGATTCCTCTACCCTGAATATATTGGGATATTTAGAATCACCTTCTATTGGAGTGACATCAATATCCTTGTATGGCTTTATCTTGACGTGGTTGTTTTCTTCTACTTCCAATATAATCGCGGTTTTATTGATATGATCCACATCGCTTTCAAAAGACTCTGTTCCGGCTATCACGCGTACACTGTTGTGAGTGAGGGGAAACAGCTTCTTGTTGCCTGCGGTTGCCATTTCGTCTGCCAGACCGGTCATTGAATAGAAAACGTTTTCTCCCTGTGTTGCATAGGCGTTCTTAATGAGTATCTGATATAGAATGGTGTTTTTGCTTTCATTAATTTCGACGCCGGAGATATCCGTAGCTTTTAATCCTACGAAGTAGGTAGAATCCGGTGACAATCCTTCGGGACGTATCTTGATCATGGTTCTGCCTGTCCGTTCACCTGCATTAATCTGAATCTTGTAATCCACAATCTCGTATTTGTCACTGGGCAGGAATTTAGCATAACAAGCTTCATCGACGTCATAAAGGGACCGGTTGTAGAATTCTAATGAAGTCAGGTCTTCTTCCAGCCCGATGACCATATTCTTTTTCGGAGCATGCGTACCTCCCGTGCAGGCTGCAATATATCCTGTCGCCTCCTCTCCCGTAGGAGATAAGGTGACTACTTCTTCGAAGGTGTTGTAATAGTCACTGCTGATCAGTGCTACAACATTCTTGTACATTTCCTTTTCAAACAGTGCGTCGTCATTGCATGACGAAAGCGCTATAATAAGTGCGAGTATCGTTATAAGATTTCGTTTCATCTTCTTCTTTATCGTTTAATTTAATAACCCGGATTCTGGTCGAGAGAAGGTAATCTTCTCATTTCGTCACGTGGGATAGGTACCCAGACAGACCTTTTATCAACGACTCTTGTCAGGAAAGAGGAGGAACTCGGGATGACACGCTGGTAGTAAGTCTCTTTGGTGGCGCCGTCGGGGTTCATCCCGCGGATAGGTTCCTGTTCCGTTTCTTCATAGATACCCCAGCGGCGGACATCATAGAAACGTCTGTTTTCCCATAAGAATTCTACCATACGTTCACGTTCTATCTGTTTTTGTATTTCAGACGTATTGTCAAGCTGGCTGGTGGTTAACCCCGGCAGTCCGGCTCTATAACGGACTTGATTAAATGCCTTTTTGATTTCTTCTTTATTCCGGTCTACAGTATAGGACTGCCCGTCCAGTTCTACAGTATGGGCACTGGTCAGGTTGTTGAGTGCCTCTGCATAAGACAACAGGATTTCTGCATAGCGGATAATCGGGTAGGCTTTTTGGATATGTCGGGCTCCTGTTCCGGTCCAGGCATCCATCGGATTATTGTACTTTTTGATGACGTATCCGGTGATAGGGTAGTTGGGAGAGGTGGCTGTTACTCCACCCCGACCGTCTTCATCCTGATAGTAGTACTTTGCCGTGTGGTTGTTGAGGGTCGAACTGGACAATGCCTGCCATACTGCCTCGTTGAATCCTACCGATGCATAGAATCGCATTTCGCGATTGGCATACATCTTATATATGCCGGCGTTGAGAGGATAACCGGAAAAGTTACGCGGTTCGGAAGTGAAACCTGTTTCCGAGTAATATCCGTCGGCTGTGGCTTCTTCCTTTGTACGGCCATCGTCCATCAGATAGGCGTCTACCACTTTCTGAGTGACACAGAAACGTCCCCATCCACCCATGGAGGGGGGGAAAGAACCTTTACTGATGGTTTCGTTGATGTATGTCGTGTTTCTTCCCCAGATTAGCTCCGGATTGATGGCTGCCACAGCTTCACCGGTAAAGATGTCCGAATAGGATTTAAAAGGGTCTATTCCGTTGGCTCCGTCCGGATAGTTGTCGTAGAAATGAGGGTCGGAAGTGACTCCGGCAGGAAGTTCCGGGGTGTTGTCGTCTTTCGCATACGTATAGAGCTTGTATGCTCCCATATCCATTACTCGCTTGGCTGCTGCTGCAGCCACTGCCCAGCGGCTTTCGTCATATTGTTGAGATACATAGTGTACACCATCAGTCTTGCGCTTCCAGTTGCCGAAGTAGGCACTGGCAACAGGTCCTCCGTTGAACAACGGGCTGGCATGTATCAATCGCAGGCGGGCTACCAGACCGAGTGCAGCCCCTTTGGTGGGCCGTCCGAAGTCCAGAGTAGAAACATCCTGAGGCAAAGGCAGCAAACGGGCTGCTTTTTCAAACTCTTCACAAGTATAGTTCATTGTTTCGTCATAGGTGGCTCTGGGGCGGTCGTAGTATTCGATAGGCTCATTCGTATTGACTACCTCATCTCCCAATAAGATTGCCGGACCGTAATCGACTAAGATGTTGTAGTAGGCGAAGGCACGAATAAAACGTGTATAGCCTTCCAGTCTGAGCCGGTCTGAGTTCGTCAGGTCCTTCGGGCGGTCCAGATTTTGCAGGATGCTGTTACATTTACGGATGATTTTATAGTATTTGCCCCATTGGTTCAGGTTGGGTGAACCGGAACCCAAGAAATCCTGCGTGATCTTTCCATTGGCGAAATCCATGCCATGATATATATTGGCTGTTCCGCTTCCGGTCAGTCCGTTAAATCCTTCATCGGTGGCCATGGGGCCCGGTGTATACCCGTTTCGGATGGTCTGTGCCTCATCCGGAAACATCGCTGCTGCTCCCCACATATACGCTTCCATATATCGGGCATTGGTAAAAACCGAATCGATGTTGAATTCATCATCAAAATAATTATCTATGTTTAAGAAATTGCTGCAGGATGTTGTTATCATGACTGCCTGAACCAGGACAAACGCTCTGGTTATTATTTTTATTATTGACCTTTTCATTCTATCGGGTGATGTATTTATTAGAAATTGACATATAATTGCAGGGAATAGGTGGATGGTATGGGATATACACGACCGTTCCAACGAGCTTGTTCCGGGTCGAAGAGTTTCACTTTGTCCCAGACATAGAGATTGTTTCCCACAAATTGGATATCCAGTGAAGAGACTCCTATGCGTCTCAGAAATGCCCAGGCAAGATGGTAATTCAGCGTGATTTCCTGCAGGCGTATGTATCGTGAATCGCCTTGCCAGAAGGTAGACAGTTGGCTGTTGTTGCTATTGTTACCGTATTGCAGGCGGGGAAAGCGTGCGTTCGGGTTTTCAGCCAAAGACGGATCGATTCCATGTGCAAGGGCATAATCTCTGGGAATCCATCGGTTGGCGGGATCGGCAGCTAAAGTAAGTACATTGCCTGTGTTACCTTCGAAGAACGGCATATATCCCATTCCGTTCAGGCGGCTTTCGTCGTTTACCGTGGTCTTTTGTCCTACATAGAAAAAGGAAGTCTTGCCGGTTCCCTTGAACAATACACCTAAAGTCAGGTTTTTGTAACGGATTTCCGCCCCCAGACCGTACATCAGTAACGGGTAGGTGCTGTGTGTCAGCGGCACCATATCCAGCTTGTCTACTATACCGTCTCCATTGATATCTTTATACTTGATATCACCGGGCATTACCTCTCCGAAGGTTTGTTTAGGACTGTATTTGATGTCATCTTCGTCCTTAAACAGTCCGATTGCCTGATAGCCGCGGATAGAATTGTACGGGAAGTTATTATACTCCAGATATGGATACTCCAGATAAGCCTGCTCCCAGTTTTGTACTTTATTTTTTGAATACGTGAAATTTCCTCGTAGCGTGAAGCCGAAATCTGGCGTGATGTCCTGCGTGAAGCTGATATTTCCGTCAGCACCGTAACTTTTCATTTTACCCACATTCGCATACGGATTAGAGACAACTCCTACGTATTCGGGCACTTGTACGCGTTGTTGGAAAATTCCGTTGCGCTGGTCGTGGAAGATGTCGACAACGAAATCGAGCTTGTTATTAAACAGCTTCCCTTCAATACCCAGATTGGACTTGATGGCTTTTTCCCAAGCCAGATTGTCGGCTCCGATACGTGTCTCGTTGATGATTTCGATATTCGTGACTCCCCAGGTCGATCCTGTACCCTCATTCACTTTAGTAAGATAAGGGAACCGGACATCGGTAATCCGGTCGTTACCTACCGAACCGTACGAAGCCCTGATTTTAAGATAGTCGAGCCATGGGAATGTTTCTTGTATAAACTTGTAGCCTGTAGGTACCCAGCCTAATGCAACGGACGGGAAGAAACCATATTGTCTGCCGGGCTGAAAGTTTTCTGAGCCGGTATATCCGAAGTTGACGTCGAGCAGGTAAGTGTCTTTGTAACCGTAAGTAAACCGGCTGGATACCCCCTGATAACGCAATGGAATGGCTGATAGATTGCTTGTAGCGTCATCTGTGTCTTTGGAATCACTGATGTAGTAATAGACCAGTGCGGATGTCCGGTGATCTGTGCCGAAAAGACGGTCGTAATTGAGCGTAGCTTCGAAGTGGTATTTGCGGTACTGACGGGTAGACTTGCTGTATGAGGCTTTTTTCTCCTGTACTGTCTCCTGCATGATAAGTGATCCGTCGCTGGCTCTGCCTAAAGCATTGTAGAGGGCAGGTTGCACGCTTCTCCGCTCACTGAAATAGCTATGGATATCGTAAGCTCCCTGAATACGCAATTTAAGTCCGCTGACTAATTCGGAAAAGTCCTGATTGATAGCTAAAGTTGATTTGCCTTTGTATACTTCGTTGGCAGCCTTTCCCGTATGGTTAATCATGACATAGGGTGATGATAGCTCTCCGGCTCCGCGACCGGGCAGCAAACCATTGGAATATTGGGTCGGGATGGACAATGGAGTGAGTCGTGACTGTGCTCCCCATATATATTCGGTATTGGCTACACCGGGCTGATTCAACTGAGACAGGAATCCGTCGGAACCTAAATAAACTTTCGTCGATTTGGTCAGATTTACGTCGAGATTGATACGGTAATTATAAGTGTTATAGCTTACATTCGAGCTATAAATACTATTCTTGTCTACCTTATAAGCTGCACTTTCATTTTTACCGCCTAAGCTCAGGAAATAACGCGCCACATCACTACCGCCACGACCGCTTACATAATAAGTGTGACGCCAGAAGGTTTTGTTAAGTATCTCATCCTGCCAGTTCACATTGGGATACAGGTCCGGGTCCAGACCATCGCGGATGATTCCCATCTCAGTCTCGTCGTACAAGGGAGTTTCATTTCGTACCGTTCTGGCCTCGTTGGCTAACTGAGCATATTCATAAGCTCCTAAATATTCCGGTAAGCGATTGAGGACGGAGAGTGTAGTATTGAAACGTCCGGTAATCTGAATTTTACCCGAAAGACCTTTCTTGGTGTTGACCAGTACTACTCCGTTGGCTCCTCTTACCCCATACACGGCAGTTGCCGACGCATCTTTCAGAATGGAGAAACTTTCTACATCGGCGGGATCAATGGTGTTAAGGTCACCTTCCAGACCGTCAATCAGTACAAGGGCACTGCTGTTGGCACCGAAAGTACCGATACCGCGCACCCAGAAATCGGCTATGTTTTGACCGGGCTCACCGCTGCTTTGCAACGAAATGACACCGGCTGCCCTGCCTCCCAGCAGGTTACTGATGGAGGGGGAGGGAGACTGGATATCTTTGGTGCTGACCGTTGTGATGGCACCTACCGAACTGATTTTTCGCTGAACGTTTCCCAGCCCGACAACGACTACTTCGTCAAGTGAATTGTTGTCTTCAAGCAGTGTGATCGTTAAACCTGTTTTGGGCTCGATGGCCACATGCTCCGACGGCTTGAAGCCGATAAAAGAAAATATCATTTTGTCTCCATAAACTACTTTCAGCTTGAAATTACCGTCGTTGTCGGTCGTTGTACCTTTGGAGGGTTTGTCTTTGATGTATACCGACACACCGGGCATGGATAGCTTATCCTTATCCACTACAGTTCCGGAAATGGTAAATTCCTGAACTTGTTGTGCGAAAGTTGTTGCCGAAAGCAATAAGCAGAACGACATTAAGTATAAAATCTGTTTGATTTTCATTGTAAATTGACTTTGTTATTCAATAACTAATTTGCGAATGCGTGCATTACCCCAGTCTGCGATGTAAATGTCACCTTGTTCATTAACAGCCACTCCCCAAGGATTTTTGAATAATGATTCTAACGGCCCTCCGTCCTTGTATCCGGCAACACCGGGCTGTCCGGCAACTGTCGTAACTATGTTGTCGGCAGAGACCATACGGATGCAATGGTTCCCGTAGTCGGCTACGAACATGTTACCATCGTTGTCGAACTTGATGTCTTTGGGATAATTAAACAGAGCATCTTCAATCGGACCATCACGAAAGGCACTGCCGCCGGGAGCATTGAGCCGTTTGAATCCGCCTGTTCCATCCGGATCACGGAGGTCGAGTACCGAAATTCCTTGTCTGTAGGCGGTAGGAGCATTGGAGTGAAGTGTTATGTACAAAAGCCAGGGTTTGGCAGGGTTGATAGCTTGTCCGTATTGTGATCCGCTGGGTCCTTGATGAATAATATGGCCTTCAAATGTCTCCGGATCAATCTTGGCGACCTTTCCATCACGGTATCGCGTATACAAATATCCGTCGTAGGGACAAAAAGTGATAAAGTTCTTGTACTTATCGGCATCTACTATTGAATTTAAATCGGACTGTGAGTATTTTATGTTGCGCTGGCGCGGATACCAAGCCTCCCGGGGATCGAAGGTAAACGTTACTTCTTTCACTGATTCGTGTGCAGCAGTCAGCATTCCGGTGGCACGGTCCACTGTCAAACCGTTGGCATAAAGTATACGGTCAGCAGAACCTGCTTCAATCAGCGGAGTCACTATGTTTTGCTGCTCGTTTATTCGGGCGATTCCAAATGTACCGCCATCGCGCCACGACATGAAAAGATTACCTTCGGCGTCCAGATCCAGATATTTACCATACACCTGAGCCGTGGAAAGCGTTCCGGCAAGAAAGCTTGTTTCACCGTTTCCGGTAACTGTACTAACTAATGTCTGAGTATGATAAGCATATGTTTCTTCGTAAGTAACGGAGTCTGCATCGACTACCACGGAAATACGGGGATTATCGCCCGGAAGGCGGGGGACAATAGCATAAATGCGGCTTCCACTGGATGAAACGACGGAGGCTCTGGCGTTGTTGAAATACACCTTGATTTTGCTTACGTCGTTTCCGAAATTTTCTCCATCCAGGAGAATTTTATCACGTGCTCCTCCTTCTTTGGGATAGAAGGAGGTCAGTACAATCGGTTTATCGGATTTGTGGATTTTCTCCGTGGACTCATTGTAGCTTTCACAACTGGAGAAATAGAAGAAAGCTCCCAGAAAATAGACTAGTGATAAGTATCGATTCATAAAGTAATAATTTAAAATTAAATGATTGTCTGCATACTGTCCGTTAAGTCTCTGACATTACACAGCTAATTTTGTATATATATTTATTTCGTGTTTCTGATTGTTTACGCTTGGGGTAGTTGGACTTTACAGCTTAATGGTGTAATTCAAGCCTTTGTCGGGGGCTACAATGAAGTTTGTTACCTCAAAATTGCAGTCTCCTCCTTTGATACCATTCTCAAATTTCACAGAAATTGTATGTTGGGTATGTGGCTTTAGTGTCATTTCGCGGAAGTAAACCAGAGAAGTATCATGCGCAGTCTTTTTCAGCTTCAGTACCAGATCGGTAGAATTGGTAACAGAGAGTGTCACTTCTTTATCGGTGCGCTTCACCTCTTTTATTTCTATACATTTTTCAAAGAATGGCCGGAGGATTTCTTCACGCCCAATCACCAATTCGCGGTAGTAAGCGGCAGTACGGCGATTGTCAAGTGCTTCACGGATACCTTCTACAGTACGTTCTTTGGCAAAAACAAATGTCATCGTGCGGTGTTCGCCTTTGGCAAAATCATAATCAGTCTGAATAGGCTGATGGATATCGGAAGTTCCTATCATCGTCAGATTTTTGTCCAGACACCATTGAATGGCTTCGGGCATAAAAAGTCCCCCGTTGGCTACCTCGATGCCGTGCATGCAACCGTCATTGTAAAGTTGTGTATGCTCAGGCCACCACAGTGTAGAATCCGGTTGTTGACGTGCCCAACCCGGGTGATTCCAGAAGATAAACGCATTTTGTTTTTTGGCCTCATTGAAAGCGTCTTTATACCCTTTCTGTTCTAATGGATTAGAGTCGGACAGGAAGATGGCATTAAAATGTCCCGGGGGCATGGAACGGGTAATCTCGCTACCTCTGATTAAAAGTATTCCTAACTTTTTGGCTTGTTTCTGGGAAAGTTCGTAGGAACGGTTATGATCTGCCACAATATCTTTCTTGTGCGGACGGTATTCAATGTGTTCCGTCAAAGAAATGGCGTCCAGTCCTTCCCTGTACGCTTCGTCTACGCGTACGGTAGGCCATACCAGGCCATCGGAAAAAACGGTGTGCATGTGAAAGTCACATTTTAGTGTAGTATACCCATCCGGATTGGGCACTTGAATCTCATGGCGGCGTTGCGCTTGTGCACTCATTAAACATGTTACTGCTAGTGCAACTCCAATCAATACTTTTTTAAATTTCATCTTTTTTGCTTTAAATTAGATAATTGGTTTTCTTAAAGAAGCCTTTGCTTTGTCATTGAAGAATGGTAGTAAACATAGGCTCCTGTGTATTTTGGTGCAAATGTATATGCAAAAACAAAACTTACAATAGGAGCAGTAAAAGCTTAACGAGAACTTCATGGAAAAGAAATGTAATCGTTAATGTCTGTAAAAAAACGTAATACCTTTGTAAACTATGGATGCTTGTATAGACGGGGAGTTGTTTCACTTGTGTGAAGAAGATATTCAGAATGGTATGTTAGGATGGGGGACGAACGGTTCGCCTAAAAACAAAAAGAAATGGATGGTCTGTTTTATGCGTTATAGCATAAAACAGACCATCCATTTCTTAGGTTAGATTTTTCTTTATTAGGAAGCTTTCTTCTCTTTTACATCACTGCTGGCTTCTACCACATTCACTACATAGTCACCCAATTTTTCGCATTCGGCGATGATATCCATGTAATAGACTCCCATCTGATAATCATATTCCTTGTTGTTAACATCCAGAATATTCTGATTCTTCAATTGGTTGCGGTAGTTATTGATTTCATTTTCAATGTTGAAAGACTTATTGATATCAATGCTTTGATGTTCCGGTTTCTCTACCACCACAATCATTTGTGCAAGAGCATCATCGGTCAGTTTCATCATGAAGTGGATGTGCTCGTATTGCTTTTCGGTAAAGTCCTGATTTGTCTGGCGTTTCCGGTTGATGGTGCGTGCCAGATTATAACAGCTGTCTCCGATACTTTCAATTTCCGTTACTTCGCGCAGCATGGCACGTATCTGCAACTTACTTTCAGAACTCAAACGACCTTCGGATACTTGATTCAGGTAGTTGGCTATTTCCAGTTCCATGTTGTCGCTGATGTTCTCGTATTTCTCTACCCGGCTAAACAGTTTGTTGAAGTCATCATCCTTGTCGGTATGCAGCAAGTCCTGCACCATCCCGAACATACGATGCGTACGTTCGGCAAACAAGTGAATTTCTTTGCGTGCCTGCAAGATCGAAAGTTCCGCAGTAGAAAGCATTCCACCGGTGATAAACCGCAGGCGAGGTTCCTCGTCTTCCTCCTTTGGACGGATTAATGCACATACAGTACGTTCGATCAGTTTCACACCCCATATCAAAAGACATACGTTACAGATATTGAAAATAGAGTGGAAAGCGGAGAGTTTATAGGAAATAGCAACTTCCGGATTATTAGTTTGGAAGAAGGTATCTACCACCCAATTGACAAGTTGCATGAAAGGGTGGAAGATGATTAATACCCAAATAACACCGAATACATTAAAAACAAAATGGGCCAATGCTGCTCGCTTAGCCTGTGTGTTGGCTGTTAATGCGGCAAGATTGGCCGTGATGGTAGTTCCGATATTTTCACCCAATACGAGTGCTGCTCCTAGTTCCAGGCTGATCCAGCCATTGGCGCACATAATTAATGTTATTGCCATGGTGGCAGCTGATGCCTGTACGATCATTGTCAGTATGGTACCGATGAATAAGAACAGGAGGATGGAGAAGAATCCCATATCCGTGTAGTTCTGAACAAAGGCGAGCATTTCCGGGTTGGCGTTCAGGTCGGGAGCGTTTGCTTTCAGGTAAGAAAGTCCCATGAAGAGGAAGGAAAAACCGAAAATGAATTCACCGATGGATTTACGGTTGCTCTTGCCGGAGAAGATGAGCGGAAGGGCGATGGCCAGAAGTGGGAGAGCGAAAGCGGCCATGTCAACCTTAAATCCGAAAATAGAAATAATCCATGCGGTAACTGTCGTTCCGATATTGGCACCCATGATGACACTAATGGATTCGGCGAGAGTTAACAGTCCTGCATTAACGAAACTGACGACCATCACTGTTGTCGCCGAAGAGGACTGGATAAGGGCTGTGATTAACACTCCTGTTAATACCCCCGTTACCCGATTGGTGGTCATAGCTGTCAGGATACTTCGTAACCTGTCACCTGCGACCTTTTGTAAGCCCTCGCTCATTATCTTCATGCCATAAAGGAAGAGCCCCAACGAGCCTATGAGCTTTAAAAAATCATAAAAAGAATATTCCATCTATAATAATTTTAGTGGTTGTTTGTTCTCTATCTGATTACTAAGTATATTTAGTCCCATGTATTCACCTTATAAACAGACTACGATGAAACAGATGTTACAAATATGTTGCAAAAATAATAATATTTATAAAGAATTCCCTATCGGAAGCTCACTTTTGGATATTTATTACGGTTTTAATCTTAATTTTCCTTATCAGGTAGTCAGTGCCAAGGTGAATAACCGCTCCGAAGGACTCAATTTCAAGGTTTATAATAATAAGGATGTAGAGTTCCTCGATGTACGTGATTCGTCAGGGATGCGCACTTATGTACGGTCGCTCTGCTTCGTCTTGTTTAAGGCTGTCAGCGAACTTTTTCCGGAAGGAAAACTGTATGTGGAGCATCCGGTATCTAAAGGTTATTTCTGTAATTTGAGAATTGGACGTCCTATTACCTTGGAAGATGTGACGCGTATCAAGCAGCGCATGCAGGAAATCATAGCCGAAAATATTTCTTATCATCGGATCGAATGCCATACGACTGAGGCTGTACGTGTGTTCAGTGAACGGGGAATGAATGATAAAGTGAAACTGCTCGAAACTTCGGGTTCACTATATACCTATTATTATACGTTAGGGGATACCATTGATTATTATTATGGTAATCTGTTGCCCAGCACCGGGTATCTAAAGTTGTTCGACATCGTGAAATATTACGATGGCTTGCTTTTGCGTATTCCGAATAAGGACAATCCGGATGTATTGGAAGAAGTGGTGAAGCAGGAAAAGATGCTGGATGTATTTAAGGAGTATCTGAACTGGAGTTACATTACAGGCCTTAACAATGCCGGAGATTTTAATATCGCTTGCGAAGAGGGGCATGCTACGGATTTGATTAATGTGGGAGAAGCATTGCAGGAAAAGAAAATAGCCCAGATAGCCGATACTATTTTCCACCGGGGAGAAAACGGTAATCGTGTGAAACTGGTACTGATTTCCGGTCCGTCGTCTTCAGGAAAGACAACGTTCAGTAAACGGCTCTCCATACAGTTGATGACAAACGGGCTCAAACCGTTCCCGATATCATTAGATAATTATTTTGTAGACCGTGAGGAAACTCCTTTGGATGAAAACGGCAACTATGATTACGAGTCTCTTTATGCGCTCGATCTGGAACTGTTTAATCAGCAGTTACAGGCTTTGCTGCGTGGTGAAGAGGTGGAACTTCCCCGCTTTAACTTTTCTCTTGGAAAGAAAGAGTATAAAGGTGATAAACTGAAAATAGAAGATAATACCATTTTGATATTGGAAGGTATTCATGCGTTGAATCCGGAATTGACACCACATATTCCCGAGGAAAAGAAGTTTAAGATTTATGTTTCGGCATTGACTACTATTTCTTTGGATGACCACAACTGGATACCTACGACTGATAATCGTCTGCTCCGCCGCATTATTCGTGATTTTAATTATCGGGGATATTCGGCTCGCGAGACTATTTCCCGTTGGCCCAGTGTGCGTGCCGGTGAAGATAAATGGATTTTTCCTTATCAGGAAAATGCTGATGTCATGTTCAATTCTGCTTTGCTGTATGAATTTGCGGTTCTTCGTTTACATGCGGAACCCATTCTGATGGGAGTACCGCGCAATTGTCCGGAATATTGTGAGGCATATCGGTTACTGAAATTTATTAAATATTTCGTTCCGGTGCAGGATAAAGAAATCCCCCCGACATCTTTGCTCAGAGAGTTTTTGGGAGGAAGTAGCTTCAAATATTAGATAATAATTTTATTTAAGATATTTATTTTGGAATTTATAGTCATTGTATAAATATAAGTTCGTAACTTCGCGCCGCAAAAAACAAGCGTGGCAATAATGTTGTTGTATTCCAGGGAAAGGAAATAACTGTTAGATTAGACTTACTTAGTGAACATTTGTATGTTTTTTCCGTTTATGTTATTACACAACAAAAAAGGGTATATGATATTTTACAACAATTTTTTAGCGAAATGCTTTTTAGGGAAAAAGAAGCATTATTTTATGATAGGAGGGTTATTCTTCACTCGGTATAAGTATCTGGAAGTCTGGGAGGAAATGGAGTTGAGAATACATGCGCGGCAATTCTGGGAATGTTTTTTATTGACTTTAATCCCGGCATTGGCCTTATCACTGTGGTTATCATGGTGGTGGATGATACTTCCGTTCATAGCATATCATCTGTTTTACTGGTTTGAGAAAATGTTTTTTCCTCATTCAGTTTTCGATTGGGAAGCTTTGACTTTCTGTGGGGATGCTATGTATCTGCGAAAGAGGAAGTCTTTTGCCTGGATGAAGTGGTATGGCAAGAAAACTCTTCCTGCGTCGGAGTGGGATGATTAATGGCTAAAACATTTTGTTTTCCTGGAAGCTAATATTTAAGTTATTTACCCCTGTAACAAATTATAGTTGTAACAGGGGCTTTTTATGTTTGGAAGATATCTATGAGTAATCTTGTCTGTTGGTAATCTTGTGATTATTCTGTTTTATCTCAGATGTTTTTTTATCCATAGTAAATGTCCATACTCCGTATCACTGGAAGTCCAGTGCTCGTTGATGGGCGTAATCAGTGATTCCTTCGGACAGTTCAGCATATTGTATACAATATAGCTGGTGGTTGGCGGACATACATTGTCGTTGAATCCCCATGTCATATAGGTATCAGCTTTAATTAGTTTAGCAAAGTTCACGACATCATAATAAGCCATTGTTTTTATTTTTTCGGGCGTATCCATATCTACGGAATTTCTGAAGAAGTGTGGATAACCTCCTGCACGGCCGGCTTTATATCCTGCCATATCACTTAATGCCGGATGATTGGCGACACATGCTGTTACCCGTTGGTCCAGTCCGGCGGTAACCAATGCCAAAGCACCTCCCTGGCTGCCTCCCTGAACAACCACATTCTTTTCGTCCCATTCCGGCAGGGAAGTGAGAAAGTCGATACTACGGACACATGCCAGATATACACGTTTCATATAATAATTGTCGCGGCTGTCCAGACCATTGGACAAATATCCATTCTCTCTGCCGTTGAAAGCTGCGCTGATTTCCCGGAACTCTTCCTCGCTCATTTCCGGATTCAGTCCGTGAATTTCAATTTCGAAACGGATACAACCTTGTTCTGCGTAGTATTTATGGCGTAAAGGCTCTTTGATGGTCTTGATTCCGGCTCCCGGAGGGCATAGCACAACAGGAAATTTGCCTTCCTTTTTCGGATAAAACAAATAACCGTAGATGCTTTGCCCGCGTTGGTTTATCTGGAGTTTAATGAGATAGCAGTCTATTTTATCCGTAGAATACTTTTTCACATGTTCTTTGGTGTATACCAGTGGACATTTAGCCAGTTCAGTTTTTTCTTTCTTCCAGAATTCCTGAAAATCAGCAGGCATAGTAGTGTATGGACGCAGCTTTTCAGGAGAGAAGCCTACTTTTACATGATGAGAATAAGTCTTACCGTCTACTGTGGCTGTCAGGCGACAGTCACGGAAGCCCGGTTCTTTCATGGTACCTATGGGGATTACTGCTTTCCCTTTCTGTAGAGTTACTGTTCCTTTACTGTCGGCGGGCATCATCTCTCCACCTGTTTCATAGTTAACAATGATGTTGTCTCCCGGAATGCCATATTTATAAAATTGCACTTCTACACTTGCCTGTTCTCCGGTTTTGTAAAGCCAGTCGGAGTGGTTGGGGACTGTCACCCAGAATACGTCACTCCGATAGGGGTTGTTCTCGGCTACAGCCAGCAGAGTCGTTAACAATACTCCGACAGACAAACAAAATCTTCTCATATTCATTTTACTATTCAAAATAGATGTCATTAAATGTGTTGTCCTACTTTTCATATTATTAGTTCATTAATTACGATGCAATATTAGGAAAGATTAGAAAGACAGAGGTAGACTAAATGTTCTATTACGGGTAAAAATTAGTTTTGAGGTTAGAATAACTTCCATTCAAACTGATGCTGCCCCGCTTCTAGTTCTATCATACGTTCTCCTTTTACATGATCCGGCAAATATAAAGTAGCACTACTGTTAGCTGGAATAGTAACCACATATACAACACTTTTTTTCTTGCGTTCCCATTTTGAAATGATTTCTCCATAGGGAGAGTGATGTCTGGCTTCAAATTGCTTCAAATCACTCGGGAAATTGGGGCGCAGAATAATGTGTTTAAAACCGGGCTGTTGCGGATCGGGGAAGATACCCCCCAAACCTTTATAGAACCATCCGCCGATTTCTCCGAACATCATGTGATTGTCGGAGATATCACGTGTGGCATTCAAATCCCAATTTTCCAATAGGGTAGTGGCACCGTTGGCTATCCAGCATCCCCATGAAGGATATGTATCTTGTGCAGCTACTTTATAAGCAGTCTCCGCTTCTCCGTTTTCACTCAGAGCGTTCAGTATGGCTTTGGCTCCCAATACCCCTACATCCAGATGGAAACCGGCTTCTTCCACTTTCTTTGCCAGATTCCTGGCTACTTTTGTTTTCATATCTTCGGGAACAACTCCCCACATCAAAGGTACGCTTAACTCTGTTTGGACACCGCTGGCATAGATTCCGGTTTCTCTATTCAGATATTTAGCGTTGATTGCATTCTTTATTTTCTCGGCAAGAGCCTGGTAGTGTTCGTAATCTTCTTGCTTGTTGAACAGTTTTGCCGCGTTTGCCAGTATCTTTGTGTCTACATAGAAGTATACTGATGAAGTCAACTCTTTCGATGAATGGGATTTTACAGGAACCCAGTCGCCTCTTCCCCATGAAGTCAAACCGTTCGGGCTGGTACGATCTACATAATTCACATATCGTTTTATATTTTCATAGCAGTCTGACAATAATTTGCTGTCTCCGTAGAACAGGTAGATATTCCATGGAATGATTGCGATGGTACTTGTCCAGTCCAGACCATTATCCGTGCCATATCCCCAGCCTCCTGTAGGGATGATGTCAGGCAATACTCCATTCGGCTGTTGTTCATCCCGGTGGTCTGCCAGCCATTTTTCATAAACGGTGATTCCATCGTAATTGTATAAGGCGGTTTCAATCGCAAAGTGTCCGTCGCCCGTCCAGCCGTTCTTCTCACGTTGAGGACAGTCTGTGGGATATCCCATCAAGTTAGATAGATAGGCATTGTTAGTAGCCCACCACAAACGGTTGACAAGTGGATTCGACGTACTTATCTCCCCTTTTTGAGGAACGTCACTGTGAACAAAGTAGGCAGTCAGGCTATTTTGCTGTAATTCAATTGGTTTACTGCTTGTCACTTCCACATATCTGAAGCCTTTGTAATTGAACCGAGCCATAAATTCATCTTCCCCTTTTCCGCTAAGGATAAGGATATCTGTCTGGAATGGGTCCGAATCATCTACCGGACGGTGGTATACATCTATATTCGATGTGTTTACCCGTCCGTTGTCATAGAGGCGTTCGCCGTGTTTGAGTTTTACGACCGTTCCCTCTTCTCCGGATACTTTAATGCGGGTAACTCCGGACATATTTCTGGCAAAGTCGAATATATAGGTGGAATCATTTATTTTCTTCCATGTATTTGCAGGTATTGTTTCTACGATACGGATTGGCTGAACCTGTTGGGATACCACATTTTGAGAAGGGGCTCCTCGGTAACCTACTCCGTTCCATTTGGAGTCGTCAAAATCTGCAGTACTCCAGTCTTTCTGCTCCAGACGGACATCATAATGCTCTGCTGTGTAGATGCTGTTGAATATCAATGCGCCAGATGATGTTTTCCAGTCTCTTTCGGAAGGGATAACTTCGACGCTGCCGTCTTCGTATGTAATTCTCAGATCCATGCAGAAGGCAGGACGGTTACGCCACGGTGCACGGTCAAAGTCCCATACTGCCTTTGACTGGTGGTTATACCAGCCATTTCCTAGCAATACTCCAATTGCGTTTTTGCCTTTTTGCAATTGCCGGGTCACATCATAAGTCACATAAAAGTTCCTTCTGTCAAAACGGGTATATAGTGGGTCTAACCGGTGATTACCGATCTTTTCTCCATTTATATACAATTCGTACAAACCAGCCACTGCAATATAGGCTCTGGCTGATTTTATCTTCTTTTGGGTATTGAATGTTTTTCTGAAATACGGAGCCGGCTTATAATTGATATCTCTGTTGTCGCCAATCCAGGCACCCTGCCAGTTTTGCATTCCCATCATTCCTGTTTCAAAGCTGTTGATGTCCGAAGAGACTTTAACTCCGTCCTTGTCCCATACATTTACTTTCCAGTAATATTTCGTAAAAGGCCGGAGATTCTTTTCCGGATAAGTCACAAGAATCTCGTCCGATTCTTTCTTTCCCGAATTCCAGATATCTCCTTTCTCATCGTTTACTTTCAGTGAGTCTGTACTGACTAATAGTTGATAAGCGGTCTGGCGTGCTCCTTGTCGTGTATCGTTCAGCATCCATGACAATCTGGGATTGGCATGATCGATACCTAAAGGATTGACAAGGTGGTCACATTGAAGATTCGCAGGCTTGCACGCTTCTTGCTTTTGGGCAGATATTGATTGCAGGGTACAAAACGCAAGTGCGGTAACTAAATATATATTTTTCATCCTGTTCTATTTATTTTCCTTTTTTAACTACAAACTGATAACTACCGGACTGTAACTCCAATACAGCTTTCCCGTTCATGAAGGTAATCGAAGAAACGCCTTCTGCTTTTACAGCAGCTTTTCCGCTTTCTTCTACCACGTAGTCGAGGGTGGGCAATTGTAAGTGAAGAGTTGCGGTGGTGTTGGCCGGTATGCTTATTTGATAAGAAACCGCTCCGTCATTTTCTTTTTTCCAGCTGCTCTTGATGTCTCCATAACAGGAAGGGAAAGATGCATTGACCCAGTTAATCCGTTCCTGACCGGCGGGAATTTCCGTACGGTTGTCCGGAACCGGCTGTAATACGATGTGTTTGAATCCCGGACGTGTTTCGTCAATATCGATACCACCCATTGTACGGTACATCCATTCGGAAACTGCCCCGTATGAATAATGATTGAACGAGTTCATGGATACAGGGCCAAAGCCTTTCTCCTTAGTATATGAATCCCAGCGCTCCCAGATAGTCGTTGCTCCTTGGTCTATGCTATATAGCCAGGAAGGATTGCCTCGTTGGAGCAATAGGTTATAAGCTGTATCCGATTCTCCGAACTGGCTTAATGTCTGGTTCAGGATGGCTGTGCCCACGAATCCTGTGCTCAGGCGATTGCCGTTACCGGCAATTTTGCGGGTCAGTGTTTCCAGTCCTTTCTTCCTGGCTTCTTCTGTTGGAAACAAATCCTGTTTCAGGGCAAGCAGGTAGGCTGTCTGGCTCTTTTGCTTTAAGTCTCCGTCTGCGTCCACATAGCGTGTCTGGAATTCTTCCTTGATCTCCTGTGCCAGATTTCTATAGGCTTTCGCTTTAGCGGCATAGGCATCACAGTCATCTGTTTTCAGCGCTTCCGAAATTTTGGCCATCAATTGTGCCGTATATGCGTAATAGCATACGCTGACAAAACGGCGTTCAGTATCTTCGTATGATAACCAGTCACCGTAATTTGTTCCGGCACCGTTATAGTTATATCCGTCTCCTTTTTGATGTGACAGGAATTCCATGTATTTTTCCATAGATGCATAGTTGTCCTGCAATATCTTTTTATTGTCGTACATCAGATAGATTGTCCAGGGAACGATGATGCCGGCATCTGCCCAGGCTGCCTGCCCATAACCTACCCATGAGTGAGGGGCTACATCCGGATAGGCACCGTCACTTCTTTGACCGTCGCGCATATCTCTCATCCATTTTTCAAAGAAGGCGGATACGTTTGCATTATAAGAAGCGGCACGACAGAATACTTGCGTATCTCCGGTCCATCCCAAACGCTCGTCTCTTTGCGGACAGTCGGTAGGGATGCTCAGATAGTTACCTCTCTGTCCCCACATGACGTTGCTATACAGCTGATTGATCGAACTGCTGCTGGTGACGAACGAAGCTCCCTCTTCTGTAGCAGAGCCAACTACTTCACCTGTCAGGGAAAGCACCTCGATATCTTCACTAGCCGTTATCTCACAATATTGAAAGCCGAAGAAAGTCATGGACGGATGGAAGGACTCGCCTTCTTTGCTTCCTTTCAGAATATATTTCAATGTTGCTTTCGCACTTCTGAGGTTGGCGGTATATATACTTCCGGCAGGACCATCATCACCGCGTGATTTGTCTCCTGTATCATTCAGCATTTCTCCGAAACGGAGTTTCATCTCCGTGCCCGAAGTACCTTTTACTTTGAACCGAACCCAGCCGACCATGTTCTGACCTAAGTTGTAGATAGCCGTTTCACCTTTCTTTAACCGAATGGGAGCCGGTTTGTCCGTAACACTCAGCACATTGATTTTTCCATCTTTCTCACCTCGGTAAATGGTAGTAGACAGAGGGGTACGGTTCAAATGCGGGCGCACTTGAACGGTTGGTCCGGCAAAGGCGATTAATTCTCCTTTAAAGTGAGGGTTGACAGCTGTTTTATTCCAATTGGCGGTATTATATCCGGGCTTTGTCCATGCACTTTCTTTTCGGGCGTCATACGTTTCTCCGTGGTAGATGTCTCCCATTCGTATGGCACCATCCATGGATGATAGCCAGGAAAGGTCCGTCACTACTGTTTCCGAAGTAGCATCTGTATATTTCAGCAGTATCTTTGCGATGAATCCTACTTCATGACCGCCATATTCTCCGTGACAGACATCGCTGTTCCACCAACCGGAGGATACTTGCGCACCGACCGCATTAGTCCCTTTTTGGAGCAGATGGGTGATGTCATAGGTCAGGTAATGTGCTGTTTTGCTGAAATCTGTCCACTCCGGTTTCAGCTCGTCATAGCGTATGCTGCCATCTTCCAGCTTATTTCCTACCCGCTGTCCATTGATAAATAAATCATAAACTCCCAGAGCCGAACTGTAGATGCGGGCAGATGCGATTTTCTTTTTTGCTTTAAATTCTTTACGGAACATAGGTACTCCGCTCATGGCACCCTGTAACACCCGATAATCACCGGAGCCGGAAACCATATTCAGTTTGTGATTATTTCCCACTGAAACGATTTCGCCTCCTTCAAACAGGGACTGAGGTTTCTCAAAATCTTCTTTCAAAACGACTTTGGCTTCTTCTTTGCCGTCTTTCAACTCATACTCTGTCAGTACAATATTATCGAACATAGCCGTTTCATTGGTATTATTACCTCTGAATGCCCGGAAACCGATATATCCATTCGATAGTTTTGAGTCAGTATCCGTATAAGTATCTACCAGTACTCCGTCAATAGAAGTCTTAATCACTCCCTCTTTCGCTTCAATTGCCAGATGATGTTCTTTATTCAGTAAATCGGATTTGGAAAAGAACTTGCCTATGGGGGTGTCTGAGCTTTGCAGCCGTCCTCCTTCGTAAATATGTCTTCTGATTAGAGGCTCTTTTTCGTTATCCAGTGTATTGACAGACCACATGAATACATTGGAAGCATCACGTGCGCCAAAAAGAACGGATGCGTTACCGGAAGTCAGTGTAACATCCATTTCCAGTAACATGCGTGCTTTGGCCTGTTTTTTGTCTTCCGGATTGATTTTAGAGTTTTTGTTTATTTGAGTAGCTTTGATCCATTGTGCTCCCGACCATCCGTCGGATAATAATCCTGTTTCGAAAAAAGCCTTTTCTGTTGAGGCTTCTTCACCGGTTTTATTGTTCCATACGGTTACTTTCCAATAATAACGGGTGGAAGGTGCGAGAGCCGGTCCTGCATAGCAGATGTTCAGTGATTTGTCGGATGCTACCTTTCCGGAAGTCCAGACTGTATTTGAACAGGCTGCATCAGTTGCTACGGTAATTTGATAAGCTATTTGTTTCACTCCTCTTTCTGCTGATTCCAATTGCCAGCTGAATCGGGGAACTGTAATGTCCAGCCCGATAGGATTGGTAAGGTATTCGACCTGCAATTTTTTGACAGATGCGTTTACAGGCAGTAGAAAAAGAATAGACAAAAGTAATAAAGTAGTTCGTGCCATTAGTTTAAAGTATTAATAGTTTGTTATGATGGGGATATTGGCAAATATAGTGCCTATTGTCGTGTATAAGGATAAGAATTATGACACTAATACTTAAAAAAATGACCGTCCCCCTGAAATGATAAATGCCTATACTTGATTATAGTACAGGCATTTATCGTTTTCTTATGTGATTTTTAGTGCCTTGTTGAGTAAAGCAGCCGGTTATCTTAAAGCTTCCACTTCTTCCGGAGTCAGCGGAATCTTTTTGCCGAGCCGGCGGGCGCCTGTCTCCGTGATGAGATAATCCTCTTCGTTGCGGATACCGCCGAAGTCTTTGTAAGTGACTACTTTATCGTAATTGATGAAATCGGCGAACTTATTTTCCGCTTTCCACATTTCGATCAGTTCGGGGATGAAGTAGATACCCGGTTCCACTGTATGTACAAATCCCGGTTCCAGTGGGATGGCGAGGCGTTGAGACTTGCGTCCGAACTGTGTACTCTTCGGCTGACCGTTATAACCTACCCATACTTCACCCAGGTTCTCCATATCATGAACGTCCAGTCCCATCATGTGGCCTAATCCGTGCGGGTAGAACAAAGCGTGTGCTCCTTCACGAACAGCATCTTCCGTATTTCCCTTCATCAGTCCGAGAGCTTTCATTCCGTCTACCATGACACGGGCGGACAAATCGTATACATCCATATAAGGGATGCCCGGACGAAGTGCCTTGACAGATTCCAGATGCATTGCATTCTGGATTTCGTAGACTTCGCGCTGGCGGGTTGTGAATTTCTTATCCGCAGGAATGGTGGACGACATGTCACCGGCATAGCCCGATTCCACTTCCGCACCTGCATCAATCAGGAACAAATCGCCCGGTTTTACTTTATTCCCGTGATAATGGTTATGCAGGGTCTGCCCGTTGATAGTGGCAATCGTAGCGAAAGACAGCTCGCAGTTATTAGACTCTGCCACCCGGTTCATTTCCGCTACTACTTCATATTCATACATTCCCGGACGAAGAACTTTCATGGCGGTGATGTGCATATCGGCAGTCACGTCACAGGCTTTCTCTATTTCTACGATTTCTTCTGCTGATTTATAGTTACGCTGAGCTATTACAGCACGGATGAAAGGTACGGAACCTTCCTGGCGTGCAGGCGGTATACCCAGCCAGTCCATCAATTTCAGTTTATGTTCAGGGCGGTAAGGAGGAAGATAATGAATTGCTTTACCACTCTGGACACATTTGTGCAGATAACCTACTATATCGGCGGAAGCCATCTGCTCCTTGATGCCGACACGTTCGCATTTTTCGCGTAATGTAGGTTGTGAACCCATCCACACGATGGCATCGATAGACAATTCGTCACCGAAAATAATTTCTTTATCTTCGTCAATATCAATGATAGCCGATAGTCCGGCACACGAAAGACCGAAATAATAAAGAAAGGTGGAGTCCTGACGATAACGGAACGTGTTATCCTCATAATTCAGCCCGCACTCGTCATTTCCAAGAAATAACAAAACTCCGGAGCCTAAATTCTTTTTCAGCAGGGCTCTGCGCTGCATATACGTCTCTTTGGCAAACATACTGTCCTAATTTTTAAGTTCGTGCAACAAAGATAAAGATTTTTGTGTTATAGGATTAAAAATAATCCCACTAATCTGTGTAATCTCTCGTTAAAAAGTTACTTTTGTAGCGAGAAACAGTAGAAAGCAAAAACGAATATGGCACAAGGTTCCCGTCAAATACAATCGCAGGCGCAACAGCAGATACAAACGCTCTCGCCACAGCAGATTCTGGTCGTGAAGCTGTTGGAGCTTCCCGCAGTCGAGCTGGAAGACCGTATCCATGCTGAACTATTGGAGAATCCGGCGCTTGAAGAAGGTAAAGAAGACACTGCTGCCGATGAATATGCAGAAGATGTCAACTCGGAAGAAGGCATGGATAACGATGCCAACGATTATGATTCATTAAGCGATTATCTCACCGAAGACGATATTCCCGACTATAAATTGCAGGAGAACAACCGCTCGCGGGACGAGCAGGCGGAAGATATTCCTTTCTCCGATACAACTTCTTTTTATGAAATTCTGAAAGAACAACTTCGTGAACGTAACCTGACCGAACATCAGTGCGAACTGGTAGAATACCTGATCGGTTCGCTGGACGACGACGGACTGCTTCGCAAATCGCTGGAGAGTATCTGCGATGAACTGGCTATTTATGCCGGCATCGAATCTACGGAAGAGGAACTGGAAGAGGCTCTGTGCATCTTGCAGGATTTTGATCCGGCAGGTATCGGAGCACGTAGTCTTCAGGAATGCCTGATGATACAGATCCTCCGGAAAAAGAGCGAGGAGAAAAAGCCGGCACCGATACTGGACTTGGAAGAACGTATCATCAGTGATTGTTATGAAGAATTCACCCGAAAACACTGGGAGAAGATCATCAAGAAACTGGATGTGAAAGAAGAAACTTTCAGTGAGGCGATTGCCGAGATCACCAAGTTGAATCCCCGTCCGGGTGCTTCGCTCGGAGAGGCTATCGGAAGAAGCTTTCAGCAAATAGTTCCTGATTTTCTGGTGGACACCTATGACGACGGAACCATTAACATAAGCCTGAATAACCGTAATGTTCCCGAACTCCGTATGAGTCGTGACTTTACCGAGATGGTGGAGGAACATACCAAAAATAAGGCAAACCAGTCCAAAGAGTCGAAAGAAGCCATGATGTTCCTGAAGCAGAAGATGGATGCCGCGCAGGGATTTATTGATGCGGTGAAACAGCGGCAGAATACGCTGATGACCACTATGCAGGCGATTATCGACTTGCAGCGTCCTTTCTTCCTGGAGGGTGACGAGTCACTGTTGAAACCGATGATTCTCAAAGATGTGGCAGAACGTACCGGACTGGATATTTCCACGATTTCCCGTGTCAGCAACAGCAAATATGTACAGACTAACTTCGGTATCTATCCACTTAAATTCTTTTTCAGTGATGGTTACACGACGGAGGACGGAGAAGAGATGTCCGTACGTGAGATCCGTAAGATTCTGAAAGAATGCATTGACGGGGAGGACAAAAAGAAACCGCTGACAGATGATGAACTGGCAGATATCCTGAAAGAAAAAGGCTATCCTATTGCCCGGAGGACGGTGGCAAAATACCGTCAGCAGCTGAATATACCGGTGGCAAGGCTGAGGAAATGAGTTTTAAAGTATTAACTATAAAGTATTAACTATTAGGTGCTGATGGATAAAGAAAGAGAGCATATCATAGCGGATAAAACAATGTTGCGGGTGGCACGGGTTACCTCCATCGTGTTTACTCCATTTTCTATCCCGTTTTTGGCGTTTCTGGTGTTATTCCTGTTTTCTTATCTCCGTATCATGCCGATACTCTATAAGGGGATTGTGCTGGGAATCGTTTATTGCTTCACCATACTGACGCCTACCATTACCATTTTCCTGTTCCGCAAGATTAACGGGTTTGCCCGTCAGGACCTGAGCGAACGTAAGAAACGTTATGTACCTATCTTGCTGACTATCATTTCTTACGTATTCTGTCTGTTGATGATGCGGAAACTGAATATTCCCTGGTATATGACAGGAATTATTTTTGTTTCTCTGGTAGTATCGATCATTTGCATTCTGGTCAATCTGAAATGGAAACTGAGTGAACACATGGCAGGAATGGGAGGTATTATCGGTGGACTGGTGTCGTTCAGTGCACTGTTCAGCTATAATCCGGTGGTGTGGTTGTGCCTGTTTATTCTGATTGCGGGCATATTGGGCTCTGCACGGATTGTTTTGGGACATCACACTTTAGGCGAAGTGCTTTCCGGTTTTGTTGTCGGCTTGGTATGCGCCTTTTTGGTACTCCATCCGGCGTACAACTTTATGTTCAGAGTTTTTTTATTTTAAAAACAATATAAATCCTAAAAACTAATTATTATGAACTTTCCACAGAATTTAAAGTACACGAATGAACACGAGTGGATTCGTGTAGAAGGAGACATCGCTTACGTAGGTATCACAGATTATGCACAGGAACAACTGGGCGATATCGTATTCGTTGACATCCCTACTGTAGGAGAAACGTTGGAAGCCGGAGAGACTTTCGGAACCATTGAAGTGGTAAAAACCATTTCCGATCTTTTCTTACCGCTGGCCGGCGAGATACTCGAACAGAACGAAGCTCTGGAGGAAAATCCGGAGTTGGTAAACAAAGATCCTTATGGCGAAGGCTGGCTGATCAAGATGAAACCTGCTGACGTGAAAGCTGCGGAAGACCTGTTGGATGCCGAAGCATACAAAGCAGTCATCAACGGATAAACTCCTTATCAGACAACGAGCCTCGCAGATACCGGCGTACCGGCCTTCATGCCCGAACGTCCGTATCTGAACAGTAAAATAGTAAATAGTAAATCGTAAAATTGTAAATCAAATGACTCCAATTGTAAGTATCATCATGGGTAGCACGTCCGACCTTCCTGTTATGGAGAAGGCTGCGCAACTGCTGAATGATATGCATGTACCGTTCGAAATGAACGCCCTTTCTGCTCACCGCACGCCGGAGGCTGTGGAAGAGTTTGCCAAGAATGCCCGTAGCCGTGGCATTAAAGTAATCATTGCTGCTGCCGGAATGGCTGCCGCCCTTCCCGGTGTAATTGCAGCCAATACTACGCTGCCGGTGATCGGAGTACCTGTAAAAGGGTCTGTGCTCGATGGTGTAGACGCTCTTTACTCTATTATCCAGATGCCTCCCGGAATCCCGGTAGCTACGGTTGCCATCAATGGAGCGATGAATGCAGCTATCCTTGCTATTCAGATGCTTGCTTTGAGTGATGCGGCTTTGGCTGAGGCTTTTGCTGCTTACAAGGAAGGTCTGAAAAAGAAAATCGTAAAAGCAAACGAAGAGCTGAAAGAAGTTAAGTTTGAATATAAAACTAATTAATTGACAATTGACGATTGACAATTGACAATGGGCTGGCGCTTTGGGCGTTTTATTGAGCCGGTTGTTGATGCTCGATTCTCAATTGTCAATTGTCAACTGTCAATTGTCAATTGAAAAAATGGATTTATTCAATTACTCTCGAAGAGAAACATCAGAAGTAAATATTGGGGCTGTGCCGTTGGGCGGCCCCAATTCCATTCGTGTCCAGTCGATGACAAATACGTCTACACAGGATACGGAGGCTTGTGTGGAGCAGGCCAAACGCATCGTTGATGCAGGTGGAGAATATGTCCGTCTGACTACGCAGGGCATTAAAGAAGCGGAGAATCTGATGAATATCAATATCGGACTGCGTAGCCAGGGATATATGGTTCCGTTGGTGGCCGATGTACATTTTAATCCGAAGGTTGCCGATGTCGCAGCTCAATACGCAGAGAAAGTGCGGATCAATCCGGGCAATTATGTAGATGCGGCGCGTACTTTTAAAAAACTGGAATATACCGATGAAGAGTATGCGCAGGAAATACAGAAAATTCATGATCGTTTTGTTCCGTTTCTGAATATCTGCAAAGAGAATCATACGGCTATTCGTATCGGAGTCAATCACGGCTCTCTATCAGACCGTATCATGTCCCGCTACGGAGATACTCCCGAAGGAATGGTAGAGTCTTGTATGGAGTTTCTGCGCATTTGTGTAGAAGAACATTTTACAGACGTGGTGATCTCAATCAAGGCGTCCAATACGGTGGTGATGGTGAAAACCGTTCGCCTGCTTGTTGCTGTTATGGAACAGGAAGGTATGTCATTCCCTTTACATCTTGGGGTGACAGAAGCCGGAGACGGAGAAGACGGACGCATCAAATCGGCTTTGGGTATCGGTGCCTTGCTGAGTGACGGGTTGGGAGATACTATCCGTGTGTCTTTGAGCGAAGCTCCCGAGGCTGAGATTCCGGTTGCACGTAAGTTGGTGGACTATATCTTGTTAAGGCAGGACCATCCGTTTATTCCGGGAATGGATGCGCCGGAATTCAATTATCTGTCTCCTTCACGCAGAAAGACACAAGCCGTCCGCAATATCGGAGGTGAACATCTTCCTGTAGTCATAGCCGAGCGGATGGATGGAGGCACGGAAGTAAATCCGCAGTTCACGCCGGATTACATTTATGCCGGAAGAACATTGCCCGAGCAGCGGGAAGCAGGTGTAGAGTATATCCTCGATGCGGATGTATGGCAGGGAGAAGCCGGTACATGGCCTGCTTTCAATCATGTGCAGTTGCCGTTGATGGGCGGGTGTGATGCTGAACTAAAATTCCTGTTTATGCCTTACATGGCACAGACGGATGAGGTGATTGCCTGTCTGAAGGCACATCCCGAAGTAGTTATTATTTCTCAAAGCAATCATCCGAATCGTTTGGGCGAGCATCGCGCTTTAGTGCATCAGCTTATGACGGAAGGGCTGCAGAATCCCGTTGTCTTTTTCCAGCATTATGCAGAAGATAATGCCGAGGATTTGCAGATCAAGTCTGCTGCAGATATGGGTGCATTGATTTTTGATGGTCTTTGCGATGGTCTTTTCTTGTTCAATCAGGGAAGTTTGAGTCATGCGGTAGTGGATGGCATCGCTTTCGGAATCTTACAGGCGGGTCGTCTCCGTACTTCTAAAACTGAATATATTTCTTGTCCGGGCTGTGGACGTACGCTCTATGATCTGGAAAAGACGATTGCCCGTATCAAGGCAGCTACTTCGCATTTAAAAGGTCTGAAGATTGGTATCATGGGATGCATTGTGAATGGTCCCGGTGAAATGGCGGATGCAGATTACGGTTATGTAGGTGCAGGACGCGGAAAGATTAGTCTTTATAAAGGCAAGGTTTGTGTGGAGAAAAATATTCCGGAAGAAGAAGCAGTGGAAAGACTGCTGGAATTTATTCGGAATGACCGGAAAGATATAGAGCTTTAATTAGAATATTTTTTATAGTTAAGACAGGAGTTGCCTTAAGTTTGCTTAGGGCAATTTCTGTCTTTTCTTTTATCATTAACATAATATCAAACATGAATAAAATAATGGAAGATGAATTTAATTATCAGGCAGTGCCCTATGGATATACCCACTGCTTCAATGCCTGCTGTCCGAAAGGAGAGAAATGTTTGCATCGTTTGGTGGCGGTGCATAGTACTAATCAATATCCTACACTGTCAGTAGTTAATCCGAACTGTATTCCGGAGGACGCGAAAGCTTGTCCTTTCTATAAGTCTATTCGCAAGATACGTGTGGCATGGGGTGTCCGGGCTTTGCTGGATGATGTGCCTCTCAAAGATGCTGTATCCATTAAAGACCGTCTGCTCCAACATTTCGGACGGTCGCTATACTATCGCTTTTATCGTAAAGAATACTCGATTGACCCTGAACAACAGGAATTTATCCGTCGATTGTTTCGTCAGAAAGGTATCAAGAAAGAGCCGGCATTTGAGTACTACACAGAAGAATATAAGTGGTAATTATCTGCCATCTGTAACAAATCGTGTGTATTGTGTTGATGTATAATGAATTATACGGTTGCAGATAGTATTGTAGATTAAGATATCTGCAATACTGTCTGTTGTTTTAATACTACCTTATATTACACATCCTGTTTCTCCATACTTCGTCCCATATCACTGTAGGTGAAGGCTATTCACTTTGTTTGTCCTCCTTTTCTGCATAGAAGTAACGGTAAAATGAATATTTTGCTATATTGCTATAAGTCGTTGGTATATAGATGATTTCTGCCTGATATTTGTTTCAGGCAGTTTCAAAAGCTTGAAACACTTTGTTTCACCGTACGAAACACTTTGTTTCAAGGCATGAAACACTCTGTTTCAAAGCATGGAACACTTTGTTTCATCGGTTGAAACAGATATTGAAACTGTACTTCTCTAATATGTGGATGCTAACATCTACTGTCTATATCACTTTTCATTGCTTAAATAGCAATGTTTTAAGAGGTAACTTGGGGTTGTTTTTCTAAGATTTAGTACATTTGGCAGATGTAAGCCTTTGCATCGTTGGATACCGGTGTGTGCGATCGGATGTTTTTCGTAACAAAGAATATGAGTTCTATATAGCAGGGACAGATGCTGTTTATGATAAAAGGAAAATTGATGAAATGCTTCGTTATGAAAGTAAAGGCAGTAAAATTGTTCGTTTAAATGACTTGTTATATCAATGGAAATAAAATATTTTGAAGACAGAAATGATTGGCGAAAGTGGCTGATTGACAACTTTGAGACTGCCAATGAAATTTGGTTTGTATTTCCCGGCAAATCTTCGGGAAAGAAAAGTATTACATACAATGACGCTGTGGAAGAAGCCCTTTGTTTTGAGTGGATTGACAGTACAATAAAGTCGCTTGATGAAGAACATAAAATTCAGCATTTCACACCTAGAAACCCTAAAAGCACATACTCACAAGCCAACAAAGAAAGACTTAAGTGGTTATTGGGAAATAAAATGGTGCATCCTAAGTTTGAGGATAAAATACGAAATGTTTTGTCTGATCCTTTTGTCTTTCCAGATGATATAATCGACAGATTGAAAGAAGATAAAATAATATGGGAAAATTATCAACGTTTTTCTGATGCATATAAACGTATTCGAATAGCATATATTGAAGCAGCGAGGAAACGACCTGAAGAATTTGAAAAGCGATTAAATAACTTTATCAATAAAACGAAAGACAACAAAATAATAGCAGGATTTGGTGGAATTGACAAATACTATTGATTCAGATTAGATGCCGGCGTCTAACTGACTTGTATCATAATATTTACTGTTGTTCTGTTTGAATAGCGTAAAAAATAAAAAACTCTATAATTAGGCTTGTCCAACTTGAAGGTCTTAAAGACATAATATACTTTATAATGAATAAATATATTTCTATATTCTTCTGTGTACAGATTATTGCATTAAATTTATTTGCGATGCAACCGAAAGTAACCCCTGTCGATTATGTGCGTCCTCAGATTGATACTCACAAATCGAGATGGTTCTTTTTCTCTTCGGCTTCCCGCCCGTTTGGAATGGTTAGTCTGAGCCCGGATACATGGACGGAAGGAAGCTGGAATTCAGGTTATCTGTATAACTCCAAGGAGATACGTTGTTTCAGTCACGTACATTGCTGGCAGCTTGCCGGTGTCCCGGTGATGCCTACAACCGGAGAGGTAAAGGGACACAAAGGTATGGATGCCTATAAATCAACCTACTCTCACGAGACGGAAATAGTGAAACCCGGATATCATAAAGTAGAACTTGATACTTATCAGATAAGAGTGGAACTGACCTCTACATCCAGAGTCGGTATGCATCGGTATACTTATCCTGCAGGAGAAAAAGCAAATGTACTTTTTGATGTTGGTGCTCTTCTGGCACATGGAAAAACAGAAAAGGCCGCTATTCACCGGATATCATCAAAAGAAATCGGAGGATATTCTGTTCTGGCACCTACATCACGTCGCAAAAAGCCGGTGACAGTGTATTTTGTGGCCCGGTTCAATCAGAATATGACAGCATTCGGAGGCTGGGAGAAGGAAGGCAAGGAGAAGAAACTGGTACATAAAAACTCAATTGAAGGAGCAGATATCGGAGGATACGCTTCGTTTGGAAAACTGAAAAAACAAACTTTGTTGATGAAGGTGGGCATATCCTATGTCAGTGAAGAGCAAGCTCGCATCAATCTGGAAAAGGAACTTGCCCACTGGAATTTTGACCGTGTGAAAGAGGATGCTTTTGCCGAATGGAATCGTGAACTAGGCAAGATAACCGTAGAAGGTGGTAGTGAAGAGGAAAAGATTAAGTTTTATACAGACCTTTGGCATTCTCTTCTGGGCCGTCACACGTTTTCGGATTTCAATGGAAAATATATAGATAATACAGGCGAGGAGCCTGTAGTGCGTCAAGTTCCTTTGGATAATGGTACACCGACAAGAAATACATATAATTCGGATGCTTTTTGGGGAAGTGAATTTAATCTGAATATATTGTGGTCGATAGCATATCCGAAAGTAATGAGTGAATTTGTCTCTACTTTAGTGGATTATTATACGAATGGCGGGATGATTGCTCGCGGCCCCAGTGGTGGTAATTATACTTATGTGATGGTGGGTGATCAGGCCACTCCTCTCATTGCGGCTGCCTATAATAAGGGAATCCGCGATTTTGATATAGAATCCGCTTATCAGGGTTGTTTGAAGAATTCTGAGCCGGGTGGTATCCGTGATTATGTAGGCTATAAGACAAATCCCGGTAATTTTATGCAGCAATACGTTGATAAGGGATTTGTGCCGGAGCCAACGACTAAAAGTCCTCATGCGGAGGGATGTGCGATGACTCTTTACTTCGCTTACGAGGACTGGTGCATGGCACAGTTCGCCAAAGGACTGGAAAAAGAAGATGTATACCGGAAATACTTGCAACGCTCGTTCAACTACCGCTATGTGTACGATAAACAAAGCGGATGGATGCGTCCGCGTACAACGGATGGTTCTTGGATGAGGAACTTCTCACCGATTGGGAAAGGATTCAACATGCCGGGATTTGTGGAGAGTAATGCTGCTATTTTTACCTATTATGTACCCCATAACATCAAAGATCTGATTTATTTAATAGGGGGAAATGAGGCTTTTGTCACGAAACTCAACCAACAGTTTGAACTGGCTTCACAGGATAACTTCATAAGTAAGCATGGAGAACATGCTCACAACTGGATTGATTATGAGAATCAGCCCTCTCTTCACATGGCGCATCTGTTTAGTCATGCCGGTGCACCTTGGCTTACGCAATATTGGGTGAGACGCATCAAGAAAGAAGTTTTCGGTGATATTACTCCGTTTGGAGGATACAATGGAGATGAAGATCAGGGACAGATGGGGGCATTGGGTGTATTGATGGCTATCGGTCTGTTTGATGTGCAGGGAGGTGCCTCCACTACGCCACAATATGAAATAACATCTCCGATATTCGATAAGATTACCATTCAGCTTGATAACAGATATTATCCGGGCAAGGAGGTTGTTATTGAAACGGTTAATAACTCTCCGAAGAATGTTTATATTCAGAGAGTAAGCTGGAACGGAGTGGAACACTCTTCTTTTCAGTTGGCGCATGAAGAATTAGTTAAAGGAGGACATCTGGTGATTGAGTTAGGTGATACTCCGAATAAATCATGGGGAGTTAATTGAGCAGGAAACCTGCACAAATGCTTTGATTTATTTTGTTTATACACCAAGTGTCGTTGCTGAAATAAACCGCCTTACAATTGCAACGTTTGCAACTTTGTTGCACGAATCATTCGCTACCTTTGCAACAGATAAAAAGAAAGGATGATTATGGGACATTGTAGTTGTTGCGCACATACACATGAATGTGCACCTGAAAAGCATATAGAAAAGCAAGAATCGATATTCTCTGAATATTGGAAAGTGGGACTTTCATTTATTCTGCTGATAAGTGGAATTGTAATGAATGCTTTGGACTTCACTTTTTTCCGTGAAGGATATTTTTCCTTGATATGGTATATTGTAGCATATCTCCCGGTCGGCTTACCCGTAATGAAAGAAGCATGGGAGAGTATAAAGGATAAGGATTACTTCAGTGAGTTCACACTGATGTTTATAGCTACGCTTGGAGCTTTTTATATTGGCGAATATCCCGAAGGAGTAGCAGTTATGCTGTTTTATTCCATAGGAGAACTGTTTCAGGAAAAGGCTGTTGATAGGGCAAAACGTAATATCGGGGCACTATTAGATGTCAGGCCGGAAGAGGCGGCAGTCGTCAGAGAAAATGGGGTAGTTGTCGAGAATCCTAAGAAGGTAAAAGTAGGAGAAACGATTGAAATAAAAACAGGTGGCCGTGTACCTTTGGACGGAATGATGCTGAATGATGTAGCAGCGTTCAATACGTCAGCACTGACAGGAGAAAGTGTACCTCGTAGCATACGCAAGAATGAGGAAGTACTTGCCGGAATGATTGTTACCGATAAAGTAATCCGGATAAGAGTGACCAGGCCTTTCGATAAGAGCGCCCTTGCCCGTATCCTGGAACTCGTTCAGAATGCATCGGAACGTAAAGCTCCGGCAGAATTGTTTATCCGTAAATTTGCCCGTGTCTATACACCTATTGTTACGGGTTTGGCGGTTCTGATCGTTCTGCTTCCATTCCTTTATTCATTGATAAGTCCTCCGTTTGTGTTTGCTTTTAATGACTGGTTGTACAGGGCTTTGGTTTTTCTGGTGATCTCGTGTCCGTGTGCTTTGGTAGTAAGTATTCCGCTGGGATATTTCGGTGGTATCGGAGCGGCCTCCCGGTTGGGAATCTTATTTAAAGGAGGGAATTATCTGGATGCCATTACAAAAATAAACACAGTGGTCTTTGATAAGACCGGAACCCTTACGAAAGGTACATTTGAGGTACAGTCCTGTAAATGCGAACCCGGTATTTCCGAGGAAGAGCTTGTCAGATTAGTCGCTTCGGTAGAGCGTGACAGTACGCATCCTATTGCTAAAGCTGTTGTGAACTATGCAAAGCTGCGGCATATAGAACTCTCACCACCCGTTACTGACAGCAAAGAATATGCGGGACTTGGTCTGGAAGCGACAGTGGGTGACGTCTCTGTCTTGGTAGGTAATTGCCGTCTACTTGCTAAGTTTCAGATAAAGTATCCGCCCGAACTCCTTTTTATCACAGATACGATTGTTGTCTGTGCGATAGGGAACAGTTATGCCGGTTATCTGTTGTTATCAGATACTTTGAAAGAGGATGCAACGGCAGCTGTTCAGAACTTGAAAGCGCTGGGAATCCAAAACATTCAGATATTATCCGGTGATAAACAAAGTATTGTTAGTAACTTTGCAGAGAAGCTGGGCATCTCGGAAGCTTACGGTGATCTGCTTCCTGATGGAAAGGTGAAGCATTTGGAAGAATTGCGCCGGCATGCCGAAAATCAGGTTGCCTTTGTGGGCGACGGCATGAATGATGCTCCGGTACTGGCTTTAAGCAACGTAGGTATTGCCATGGGTGGCCTGGGCAGTGATGCAGCTATTGAAACGGCTGATGTGGTAATACAGACTGACCAGCCTTCTAAGGTTGCTGAGGCGATAAAGGTAGGAAAACTGACGCGCAGGATTGTATGGCAGAATATTTCACTGGCATTTGGGGTGAAATTGCTTGTGCTGATATTGGGAGCCGGTGGACTGGCTACACTTTGGGAAGCTGTCTTTGCGGATGTCGGTGTGGCGCTGATTGCCATCATGAATGCTGTGAGGATACAGAAAATGATAAAATAAAAGAATATGGAAGAAAAAGTTTATTTGGATAAGTTGGCAAAAAGAGACATCAAGCCGACGGCAATAAGACTTCTCATATTAAAGAGTATGATGGAAGCGGGACGTGCAGTGTCTCAGCTTGATCTTGAAACGTTGCTGGATACGGTTGATAAGTCGACTATATCCCGGACAATTACACTTTTCCTGTCTCATCATCTGATACACAGTATAGATGATGGAAGCGGCTCATGGAAATATGCAGTTTGTGATGATGCTTGTAATTGTGTGCTGAAAGACCTGCATTCGCATTTTTATTGCGAAAGATGCCATCGGACATTCTGTCTTGAGAAGATTCATATTCCGGTAATCGACCTGCCGAAAGGATTTACTTTGAATAGTGTGAATTATGTAGTAAAGGGAGTTTGTGCAGGATGTTCCAGAGTGGGGGATTAATAGCAGATCGATAAGAATAAATAATAAAAAACACCGGAATCCGAACTGAAAAATATCATCGAATTCCGGTGTTTATTATTTAATGATTACTGGTTAGTCAATATTGGGATTCAAGGCATGCCAGTCTTTGATGGCCGGAATGATACCCATTTCGATCACTTCATCACGAAGCTTGCACAAGTGTTCGTAGCTCTTTTCCAGTTCTTCCTGTTCAGAAGGAGATCCGGCCACCTCTTTATAAGTAACGCCATCTTTAGTAATGGAAGTTTCCATAGCCATCATGATGTGATTGAACTTATCATTGGATACGTAGGTACCGGCAGGCCAGCGGAACGGTTGTCCGCCCATAGCGGCAGCGATCATTTCAATGGAAAGATAAGCCGGACTTTGGAAGGAAGAACGGCCGCGCAGGTCGATGATATGTTTACCACCCTGTATTACACGCACTTTCAAAGCTTCCCATTCAGCCAATGGAAGGCGGGTAGTTCCGATGAAATCAGTCAGCGGTTCTCCTTTTATTTTAGTGGTTGAAGCGAATACTGCCATCTGTTCTCCATGTCCACCATACGTACGGCAGTTCTGAATGTCGGAGGCGGGGATATGGAAATATTTCACTAGCTCATTCTGCAGACGGGTACTGTCCAATGCTGCCAGTGTAGAGACCTGCGACGGTTTCAGACCGGAATAAAGCAATGTGATCAGTCCGGTGATATCAGCAGGATTAAAAATAACAACAATGTGTTTTACGTTCGGACAATATTGGCGAACATCTTTACCGAACTGAGCAGCGATTTCAGCATTTCCTTTCAACAAGTCTTCACGAGTCATGCCTGCTTTACGGGCTGCACCACCTGAAGATACGATATAAGAGGCCCCCGTCAGTGCTTCTTTGATATCGGAGGTATAAGTTAGATTCACACCTTCGAAACCACAGTGATATAACTCTTCTGCCACACCTTCCAAAGCGGGAGCAAAAGGATCATATAGACAAATGTTCGGGGTAAGTTTCATCATCATGGCAGTTTGAGCCATATTAGAGCCGATCATTCCGGCTGCTCCTACGATCGTAAGTTTCTCGTTGGTTAAAAATTCCATAATTATATATGTTTATAAGGTGAATAATCAGTTCTGGTTTGTTGTCGCTACAAAGATAACGCCTTAATCGTCAGATTGTTCATAGAAAATAGTTTTCCTTAATAACGAAAAGTTATATCTGTGCATGAAAGGGATGTGCGTAAAATAGATTATCTTTGTTCTTTATAAAGATATGGAATATATAATAAATAGAAGTATGAATATAGAATTAGGAAAGTTCAATCAGCTCGAGGTAGTAAAGGAGGTCGATTTCGGTCTGTATCTCGATGGAGGAGAAGAAGGAGAAATTTTGTTACCTACCCGTTATGTGCCCGAAGGCTGTCAGGTAGGGGATATGCTGAATGTATTTCTCTATCTGGATATAGATGAGCGACTGATTGCCACTACATTGACCCCGTTGGTGCAGGTGGGACAGTTTGCTTGTCTGGAAGTTGCTTGGGTAAATCAGTTCGGAGCATTTCTGAATTGGGGACTGATGAAAGACTTGTTTGTTCCGTTCAGTGAGCAAAAGATGAAAATGCAGGTTGGACGGAAATATGTTATTCATGCACATCTGGATGATGAAAGCTATCGTATCGTAGCTTCGGCAAAGGTAGAACGCTATCTGTCGAAAGACATACCGGATTATGCTCCGGGTACAGAGGTGGATATATTGATATGGCAGAAGACAGATTTGGGATTTAAGGCGATTATAGATAATAAGCATAGCGGATTGCTATATGAGAATGAGATATTCTGTACGTTGGAAACAGGTATGCAGATGAGAGCTTTTGTGAAACAAGTGCGCGAAGATGGTAAGGTAGACTTGATCCTTCAGAAGCCGGGATTCGAAAAAATAGATGATTTCTCGAAGACACTGCTGGATTATATCAAAGAGCATGGTGGACGAATCCATCTGAACGATAAAAGCCCTGCGGAGGATATCTATGATACTTTTGGCGTTAGTAAGAAAACATTCAAGAAAGGGGTGGGCGACTTGTATAAGAAGCGGTTGATTTCTTTGCAGGAGAATGGCATCACTTTGGCGGAATCCTAAACAGAATAGGGAAATCCCTATACAAGAATAGAGAGAATCATTGGGGTGGGGAGTTTTCTCACCCTATTTTTGTGATATCAGTTAAAGATAATAATTTCAAAACTAGATAAGTTATGCGTAAGATAATAATAAGTTTCTGCATTTTGCTCGCTGCTCTTTCTTTAAAAGCGCAGTCTATCAGTGGAATCAGGATTGATGGAGGAGACACTCCGATTCTTGTTTATTTTGGAGGAAAACAGATGTGTTACCCTACTACCACTTGTTTCGTTGCCAATTTGAAACCGGGAAATTATACGATTGAGGTGTATGCTTCCCGTTCTACCCGTCCGGGAGAACGCGTTTGGAAAGGAGAAAGATTGTATAATGAACGTGTTTACTTTAACGGAAATGGAGTACATGATATCGTTGTAGAAGAACCTGGAGATATCCGTCCGGGAAGGCCCGGCAGACCGGGAACGGGACAAAGTGGACATCGTCCGGAGCATGATCGCTATGATAGAGTGATGAGTGATCAACTCTTTAAGAAGTTCCTTGATAGTGTGAAGAATGAGCCTTTTGATAAAGATCGTATGGGGTTGATAACTGCTGCATTGACTAATTCAGATTTTACATCAGAACAATGTCTCCAATTGGTGAAGTTCTATACTTTTGATAATGAACGATTGAAAATAATGAAAATGATGTATCCCAATATTGTGGATAAAGAGGCTTTCTTTATGGTGACCGCTACTCTTACATTCTCTAAGAACAAGACTCAAATGAACGATTTTATCAGGGAATACGAAGGACGCTGATATAATTAACTAAAAACGATACGGTTATGAAAAAGATACATATAATCCTGTTTTTTACGTTGTGGGTGATCGCCAGCAGCTGCTCTACTTATTACGTGTCCAACAAGCAAGTGATGGAAGTGCAGCAAGGAATGTCTCGCCAGAATGTGGAAAGAATATTGGGTAAACCGGATTACAGACGTTTTGATGGCAACACCGAAGAATGGGAGTTCCATCGGGTCTCTTCAGTACTTTACGGAAACTCGATTAAGATTATAGTATATTTTGCAGATGGAAGGGTGACAAGTATGGATACATTTAACGGTGATGAAATTCTGCTGCCGCCTCCGGTAATGATGCCTCCTTCTGTTGTTGTAACCAATACGCCTCCGGTCTGCCCTCCACAGTATGAAGAAACATCCCGTCGCAGAACTCTTATGATGCACGACGAATTTGATCGTTTTCTACGTGATTTCCGGATGGTGATCATGCCTACTGAACAAATTAAGTATATAGACGACGTTTTGTTGGAATGCAACTTTACTTCTGCACAGTGCGGAAAGATTATAGATCAGATTAATAGCTCAGATACTCAGATGACTGTGATGAAGCGTATGTATCCGCAAATTGTGGATAAAGAAAATTTCAGTCCGGTTGTCAATAAGCTCTTTTCTTCTTTTGACCGTGACAGCATGAAAAAATATATCCAGGCTTATCATGGTGAGCAACGACCGGGAGATGCAGGATATGTACGGCCAAGAGCTATGAGCGCAGCTGAATTTGATCGTTTTTTCAATGAATATAGAGGCAAATCATTTGAGTCTGACCGGACCCGAATGCTGGATGAAGTCGTACCTCCTTCGGGATTCACTTGCGCCCAATGTCGTAAATTGGTGGATATGTGTACCTTTCAGACAGATAAGAAGAATATGATAAAGAAGCTTTATCCGAAAATCGCAGATAAGAAGAACTTCTCGATACTAACGGATGTTTTCACTTTTGAGATGGATAAGAGGGAGATGAGAGAGTTCGCGGAATCTTACGATAGCGGACGTAACTAAAAAAAATGAAATCATGAAAAGAATTCTGTTTATATTATTAGTAGTGACTGCCAGTACCACTGTAATGGCGGGAATGAGCACCAGTAAGGTGCGTAAGGAGACACGTTTCCTTACTGATAAGATGGCATATGAGTTGGACTTAAGTAATCCGCAGTATAATGATGTGTATGAGATTAATTATGATTTCCTCTACTCTCTTCGTAATATTATGGATTATGTAGTGCGGGGTGACGAATGGGCGTTGGACGATTACTATGAGGCCTTGGATATTCGTAACGATGATCTTCGCTGGGTATTGAGTGATGGGCAATATCGCAGGTTTCTGGGGGCTGATTATTTTTATCGTCCGATTTACGTGACCGGAGGAAGATGGAATTTCCGGATTTATATTAATTATCCGAATCGTAGTTTATTCTATTTTGGTGTACCTTATCATTATCGGACTTACTGTGGTGCACATTATCGTCCGCATATTCATCATGTGAGCTATTACCGGGGAAGATACAATAACGTTGTCCATTATCCTACTCCATACCGGGTAAGGGATCAGAGAGTATTCCATTCTTATCGTCGTTCGGATTTCGGTTCTGTACGCTTCCGCCCGAATACTTCTGTTCGTCCGCATAATGCACCTGCCCGTCCCGGAGTTTCGGGACGTCCGGGAACATCATCACGTCCTAATTCATCGGGACGGCCTGGAAATTCTTCCCGCCCCCGTCCGGAATCGGGACATAGACCTTCAAATTCGGGAAGACCCTCTGCTTCAGGCAGACCCTCTACAACTGAACGCCCGTCGAGTCCAAGCAGACCAACGACTCCAGGCAGACCGTCTACTCCTTCCAGAGACGATAAACCGAATAAGGAGACAACTCCGGGCAGAAATAATAACAGAGGTGAAGGAAATCATCATTCCGGAAGTCGTCCGGGAACAAGTACAGGTTCTTCGAACTCTGACCGTCGTCCGACAGGTGGCAGCACGAACCGCGAAAGTGGACGTGGCAGCAGTTCTTTCGGCAGTTCAAGTAGAACAAACGGCAGTACAACGAGCAGCCGGAATCATGATAGTTCGAACCGGGGAAGTAGTACTTCCGGCAGAAGTAGCAGTTCCGGTAGTACTTCCAATCGGGGCAGCAGTAGTTCCGGCAGCAGTTCCAGTAGGGGCAGCGTTTCCAGATCGACCGAAAGAAGCTCATCTTCAGGAAGCACGAGTAGCAGTAGCCGAGGCTCTTCTTCCCGTTCTTCAGAAAGAGGAAATAGCTCAAGAAGATAAAACCTATTCCTTTATTAATAAGTCATTGCTCCTCAGCGGTAGGAGAACTAGATTCCGGCGTATCGCCGACTAAACTATTCAGGGCGTCGCCCGTAACTTGGATATCGGGGCGGATAGTATCCGCCTCGATTTCACTTATCAGCCCCTTTTGAGCCAGACGTCCGGCAATCAGTTTATAATAGCCTTCCATATTCTCTTTCAATTGTCCGTTTTCTGCGAAGGAACTGCGGAAGTGTTTTGGTTTTGGGATAATGGAAGCCAGAAAGATACTCTCTTCGGTCGTGAGTTGGGAAGGCCGTTTATTGAAATAATAAGCAGAGGCTTCCCGGATACCGTAAATCAGAGGTCCCCATTCGGCAATATTCAAATACACTTCGTACATACGTTCTTTAGACGTCAGCCTCTCTGTCTCTATTAGCCATACGATCAAGGCTTCTTCCAGTTTGCGGGCAAAGTTTTTGTTCCGGTTGAGGAATACATTTTTCACTAGTTGCATGGTGATTGTACTGCCTCCTCTGGCAAAGCGTTTGACTTGCAGGTCGTAAATCAATGCTTCACGTATGGCATCGGGCAAGAATCCTTTGTGATAGAAAAAGGCCCCATCTTCACTTTGCATGACGGACATCCGTAGCAGGGGAGAGATACTGTCTAATGGTGTGAAATGTTCCCAAGAGGGGCCGATAGGGAATGACCTGACAGGCATGCCATTCTCATAAGCAGTGTAAGTGAACTCTTCGCTCATCTTGGAAAGAGGTGTCGCACCATATTCCATGATCCGGAAATCTTTTTCTTTTAACTCCGATTTAAATCTGAGGCTGTCTAATTGAGCGAAATCGATGTCCAGCAGAAAATGATAAGCCAACTCACCTCTTGTCTTTATTCCTTCCAGATTGCTGAATAACCCTTTGGGGAGAGAACCGAATAAATCGTCAGCCGGGAACCAGGATTTATCTATGGCAGCTGTGAAGTGCCATTGAGCTTCTTTCTTTTCTGCTCGCAGATAGGGGTGGAATTGTATTTTGTTGAATAGAACTGTAGTGGTGCTATCCAACTCCAGCGTATGATTGCCGATATTCATCTGATACGTAAGCTGTCCTCGATCCAGATGGATAACTTCCGGCGAAAGGGCTTTGTGGAATATATCAAGACCGCTGACTCTGGCTTTACCGTTCAGTCGTAGCTGATTATTTGCAAGATTTTCTTCGGTCATGCTATAATATAAGGTGTCGAAAGTAACTTCTGCCCCAAAGCGGCGGTTGATATAAGGCAGTGAGATTTTCTTTTTCCCAGTAGCGAAAAGTTCTGTTTTCAACATCCGGGCTTTTCTGTTCAGTTCGCCTGTGGCTTTCCATTGTTGTGTCAGGGTATCTTCCTTTATCTTGATGGCCGACTGAAAACGATTGTCTTCAATCGTGAAGGCGGGGATGCTTAGGGCAACAAAATTGTTGTCTTTCCGTTCGGTTATATTGAGTTGAGTCAGTTGTCCGTTTTCGGGCAGAAAGCCATATATTAAGTTCAATATCCGGTCGATACGATGGCTGTAGTTGCTTTCGGTGGCAGGTTTGGTTGTGGCTTCCGATTGGCATTGGCGTTTGGAGAATAGAAAATCATAGTTTGCTACGCTGTCCCGTTTGATAAAAGCAATCGTTAGTCCGTCCATACGGATATTGCGTACTTCAAAGTTTCCTTTCAGTAGTTTCCAGGGGGTCAGTTTGACGTTGACAGTTTGCAGCGTAAGGAGAGTATCCCTTTGCTCGGGAACTACAGAAAGTCCCTGAATGGAGACTTCATTCAGACTACACATTTCCAGATTCTCATAGTGAATGTGCAGCCCGTATGTTTGTTCGATGTGAGTAGTACGTTTATTGGCTATACTCCGTAGAAGAATGCTACGGCTTAGATAGACACCGACAAGGCAGATAAATAAGATTCCTCCAATTGATAACAGGAGAATACTTTGTTTGCTGTTCTTTTTCATCATTTGCCTTTAAATAAATTATTGGATGCAAAGGTAGATAATATTCTGTTCAACCGGATATAAGTCGTTCTTTTTTAACATGATGTCCGTTTATGAGCGAACAACTGTTCATTTTCGTACATCTGCTTATACCTTCTTTGTTCTGATTATTAGGTGTTTACTGTTTTGGCATACCCCTTGCATTTATATAATCGAAGGCGGGCAACTGAAAAATGAAAAAAAGTTCAGAAAGTTGCAACCATTCAATATAGATGTTCCGTCTAATAAACAGAAGAACAAAAAAGAAAGTTGAACAAATAAAAAATATACAATTATGAAAACTACAGTATTATTCAGAATGATGGTTTTAGTAGCAATGGTATTTGCCGGTATCGCTAATGCAGAGTTGAAAGCACAGAACAATAACTTCATTACTAATGAAGAGAAAGTGGATGATGTTGTTGTATCGAAGGTTATTTACAGACTCGATGGCTCTCTCTATCGTCACATGAAATATGATTTTACGTATGATGAACAAAAAAGAATGGCGTCCAAAGAAGCTTTCAAATGGGATTCATCCAGCGAAAAGTGGATTCCGTATTTCAAGATAGATTATACTTATTCTTCTAATGAGATCACATTGTTATACGCACGCTGGAATAAATCACATAAAGCTTATGACGACTCTGTAGAAAAGAGCGTTTATGAACTGAACGATGCTAATATGCCGATTGCATATATGAACTATAAGTGGAATGACTACAAGTGGATTGAAGAATCGGCAGGTAACTGGGCAATGAATATACAGACTCCGGTAATAGATGAAGCAGACCTGCTGCTTGCCGGAAAATAACGATACTCAGGGGATTGTGAAATTCTCTTTCTCTCTTAAGGTTAACAAACGAAAACGGTGGATTACCCGGACAAGGAATCCACCGTTTTTTATTGTATCTGTCTGGAAACAATGTAAGTTATTCTATTTAATAAGTGACAGGTATTCTTCGTATCCTTCTTCTTTCATTTTCTCTTTGGGGATGAAACGTAGTGAAGCGCTGTTGATGCAGTACCGCAGTCCGCCTTTTTCTTTCGGACCGTCAGTGAATACATGTCCCAAATGGGCATCACCTGTTTTACTGCGTACTTCCGTCCGTATCATTCCGTGAGTTGTATCTTTCTTCTCGGCAATCAGTTCTTTTTGGATAGGCTTGGAAAAACTAGGCCATCCGCAGCCGGAATCGAATTTATCAGTTGAAACAAACAAAGGTTCTCCGGTGGTGATATCTACGTAGATACCGGGTCGGTGTTCATTCCAGAATTCGTTATGGAAAGCAGGTTCTGTTGCATTCTTCTGAGTCACGGCATATTGTTCCGCAGATAATTTCTTACGGAGAGTTGCATCATCCGGCTTTTGATAGTTTTTGGTTTTAGAAGCATTGGCCTTGCGTGCCATTTCAAATAATGCCGGATTGATGTGGCAATATCCGTTCGGGTTCTTATCCAGATAATCCTGATGATAGATTTCTGCCGGGTAGAAATTTGTCAGTGGCTTTACCTCAATAGCAATTGGTTTTTGATATTGAGTGGACAATACTTGAATAGCTTTATTGATGGCAGATATATCGGCTTGGCTGATATAATATATACCTGTTCTGTACTGCGTTCCACGATCATTTCCCTGGCGGTTGAGGCTGGTGGGATCTATAGTCTGGAAATACAGGTTGAGCAATAAGTCCAGACTTACTTCTTCGGGATTATAAACGACTTTTACTGTTTCGGCAGCATTCGTTTTGCCCGAACATACTTGTTCATAACTCGGATTGGCAACATTGCTGTTGGCATATCCTACCTGGGTGCTTTCTACTCCCCTGATTTGTTTCAGAAAGTGTTCTGTTCCCCAGAAACATCCTCCTGCAAGATAGATTTCTGCTTGATTCTTCATTGGCTTGGCTATCCCTAAAAATACATTACTGATGATCAGAATGACAGCGATAATTAAATGCTTCATATCCGTTGGTTCTTTCTATAATAACGAATGAGCCAACGGATATGTTTTAGAATAACTGTTCTTTGACAGGGCAGAAACTCTTTCTATTCAATAGTCTGTCCTTTATAGAAATCCAGTATCTTGGTACGGAACAGATATTCGTATTTAGCCTGTAACTTGTCTGAAAGAGCTTTGGTCAGATTCAGTTTGGCCTCGTTGTATTCAACAAAAGTAGCTTTTCCGTTATTGAACTTTTCGCTCATCAACCGGAAAGATTCTTCATTGGATTTCACTGCGACTTCGCTGGAGTTGTATTTGCTTTCCGCAGCTACGGCATTATACCATGCCTGCTGTATTTCTTTATAAAGTACTTTCTTGGTGTTATCCAGTTGTAAGGCGAGATTTGCTTGTTGCAGGCGGGCGGTACGTACCCGGTTGCGGGTAGTAAAACGGTTGAAGATCGGAACACTTAGGTTGAAAGAAAGGGATTTGCTCAGATTGTTTTTTAATTGGCGTCCGAAACCGAATTCCGATTCACCGTTTAGTGTATAGTAGCTGCTTCCTAATCCTGCACTGAAAGAAAGTTGCGGATAGAAGTCACTTTGGGCAATACGAATATTTTTCAAGCTGCCTTGTAAGCGATATTCTGCTGCCTTAATCCCCGGCTTATATGCAAGTGCCTGAGTATAAATGTCGTCTGGTGCCGTTAGTGGTTCGAACTCCAGCTCTTCTTTAGGATTTTCAAGAATGAAACCTTCCGGTGTGGGCAATTCTAATAACTGGCTTAAGTTTAGTAATGACAATTTATAAGTATTGTCTGCTTGTACAGCTGTCATATTATCTTGTGCTACACGAGCCTGTGCTTCTGCTACTTCTGCAGGTGAGGCCTTACCTACTTCATGCAGTCCTTTAATGCGTTTCAGCTGATCTTTGCTAAGGTCTACCTGACTTTGTGCTACCTTGTTCAATTCCAGATTGAAGAGAACCTGCAGATAGGCAGAGGTAACATTGATTGCAATATCCTCTTTTGCTTTATTCAAATCTTCGATAGCCGCTTGTAAATTGAGCTTGGCAAGCGAATATTGATTGGATAATTGCAAGCCCGTGAAAAGAGGTACATTGGTACTCAAGTTCAAACCTGTACTGGCACTGTTAGTGTCACTATATGAGTTATCTTTGGGAGAAGCTGTACGGCCCCAGCTCCATCCTTGGCTGACACCACCATTCAAGTTCGGGAGACGTGCCCATTTAGCAGTGTTTACACTTATTTTATTTTGTTCGGCTTCATTGGCTGTCTGACGAATGTCGATATTGTGCTCAATGGCATAGTCGATACATTGCCGTAAAGTCCAGGCCTGCGAGGTGGTATTCTGTGCTTGAATGGAACCGATACCGGTTCCGCTCAACAGAACAATTGCTATAGTTTTATAAATTGCTTTCATTCGGAATCAGTTATTTATCTTTTTTCTCAGCACCGCGTAGCTTGTCTTGAGCGGTTACACCTTTCTTTATCTCAATTTTGATACCGTTACTCATTCCGGTAGTCACCTGTGTACGTTTAAACTTCTGTTGTGGCACGGAATCCGTCATGATATATACGAACGTAGAATCACCATTGAACTCGATGGTACTTTCGGGTACTGCCAGCACTTTGTTGGCACGTTGCAATACAATTTCTGCATTTGCAGAATAACCGGAACGTATTTGTACGGTATCCGGCACCGTGATGGCTGCTTTAATCTCGAACTGGTTTGCTCCGTTGGTCTCCACTCCTTTGGGAGAGATATATTCAAGAATAGCATCGAAGGTCAGGTTCTGCAAAGCACCGATTGTCAGTTTGATCGGCATTCCCTCGTGGATACGTCCTACTTCGGTTTCGTCGATATTTCCCCGGAAAATGAGGTCGTTCATGTTTGCCACTGTAGCAATGGTAGTGCCGTCATTGAAGGTGTTACTCATGATTACGGAGTTACCGGCTTTCACAGGCACATCCAGAATAAGCCCGTCGATGGTAGAACGAATCATGGTACTACTGAATGAAGCGCTGTTTTTAGTGATTCCTTCTTTAATAATTTCCAGGTTATCTTTGGCAGTCTGATTTTCCTCACGTGCCTGTTTTACTGCCACTTCCCCTTTTTCAAAGTCTTCGCGGCTGATCAGCTGATCCTCGTACAGTTTTTTTATACGGGCAAAATCGGTTTCTGCTTGCTTTGCATTGATTTCTGCCAGACGAACACGGCTTTCTGCTGAATTTAGCTGTCCGAGTTCGGGGATTACTTTTACTTTGGCGATTACTTCCCCTTTTCTTACGCTTTGACCTGCTTCTTTAAAAACCTCGTCAACAATACCGGAAATCTGAGGCTTAATTAGAATTTCATCTCTTGGCTCCACTTTTCCGGTGGCTACTGTCGTTTTTTCAAGGTCTGTCACTTCTGCTGCCAATGTTTCATAAACTATAACCTTTGGCTTGGATTTCTGATAAAGAAATACAAATGTTCCGACAAGGATTATGGCGATAATTACCAATAACGTGATTTTCAGATACTTTTTCATCTTGAATATATATGTTTAATTTTTAATTCTTTGTTCTTCATTTATCATTCCACTGCTACTCATCTCTGATTGCTTCAATCGGCTTGATAGCCATTGCACGGTAGGCGGGTGCCAGTCCTGCCAGCATACCCAATGCGATTAGCAGTGCGCAGGTTCCGACTGCCAGACCGAAGCTGACTTGAAAATGTGCGTCTCCTCCGTCTGAGTTTGCTCCCATTTCAACCAGTTGCAATACCATGACGGCAAAAGAAATACCGAACATTCCGGCAATCGTAGTCAATACCATGCTTTCAGATAAGATTTGTTGGAGGATATCTTTGGGGCGTGCGCCGATGGCACGGCGTATACCGATTTCTGTAGTACGTTCTTTCACGGTGACCATCATGATATTCGACACTCCGATAGCTCCTGCCAGCAGAGTGCCCAGACCTACCATCCAGATCAGAATATGGATACCGTTGAATAAATTGTCTACCATGGAAAACATGGCTTCGGCATTCAGGTACATAAGCGCTTGTTTATCGTTAGGTGCAATGTAGTGTGCGGCTTTGATGATGGACTCCATTTGAGGTTGTACATCAGATACTTTCACACCATGTTTGACGGTGAAACAGATTACGTCAATTTGCCCGCCCAGATTGTAAGTCTGCTGCATGGTGGTAAATGGAAGGGTGACTGCTTCCGAGGCACGTCCCTGTATGTTCATGTTTCCTTCGGAAGAAGACATACCGATGATTTGATAGTAGATGCCGTCTACCCGTATATATTTGCCACACGGATCTTCTCCCGGTTTGAACAGGCTTTCGTAAACACGCTTGCCGATGACGCAGACTTTACGTGCTTCACGGATGTCTACGTCGTTGATAAAACGTCCGTATGCCATTTCCTGTGATTCGATGTGGAGATAGTCGGGATATAATCCTTTCACGCTACAGTCGTATTTCTTGTCTCCATATATTGCGTTGGACCCCCAGCGGGCAACAGAAGGAGTAATGACTTCCACTTCCTTCACTTGGGAGCGAAGACGTTCGATGTCAATGGCCTCCAGATCCCACCAGCGTCCTTTACGGAATCCTTTATAGGCTTCTCCCGTTTTTTGGGCGGCGAGGAAACCGGAGTTGGTGGCAAATCCTTCAAAGTTCTTTTGCATCATATCCTGCAATCCCTGTCCGCCGCCGATAAGAGCTACGAGCATGAAGATTCCCCAGAATACGCCGAATGCCGTCAACAGGCTTCTCGTTTTATTTCTTGTGATGGTGATGAGGATTTCCTCACAAGTATCTATGTCTATTCTCATAATCTTTAATCGGCTCTAAGTGCTTCAATCGGTCGGATGCTGACTGCTTTTCGGGCAGGGAACAATCCGGCTAATGTTCCGGCTATTACTAATGTGAGTGTAGCTTGAATGGCGATTCCTATATCGACCGTCGGATTCAGGAATACCGTTTCGGACCATATACCGTTATCCATAGTCTGGTTTCCGAAGGTATTGTTCATCCATTCGGTAGCACCGATGCCTGCAACCATGCCTATGTAACCGAATATGGTGGTAATCGTGACACTTTCTACGATAATCAGCCAAAGGATGGAAAGAGGTTTGGCTCCGAGTGCTTTGCGGATGCCAAATTCGCGGGTACGTTCTTTTACAGTAATCAGCATGATGTTCGAAACTCCGACAATCCCGCTTAATAAGGTAAAAATACCAATTACCCAGATAGCGATACGGAGCATTGCTGACCCCTGTTGCTGTTGCAAGTAGTTGGTGAATCGGTTCCATATCCAGATAGCACTATGGTCGGTCGGGTCAAAACGCTGGTTGGCACCGATCACTTTGCGATAGTGAGCTTCGAATTCTTCATTAGATTCTATTGTTTCCAGATTCTTGGTAGTCATAATGAGGTTGTTCAGCTTGTCTCCTTTATTATAAATGGTTTGCAGAGTTGTAAATGGAAGGTAAGCATCGCTGTCGCCGCTGTCTCCTTTGTCGTTGTACAGACCTACTACATGATAGACAACATTACCTGCATTCACGAATTGTCCGATGGGATCGGTATGTGTTTTGTCAAACAGGATTTCGGCAGTCTTTTTGTGGAGTACGATTACTTTCCGTCGTTCTTTAATATCGATTTCATTGATGAAACGCCCTTTAAAGAGTTTTACCACTTCCACTTCTGTATGATTGGGGTATACTCCGGAAAGATTCAGATTGACATATTCCGATCCGAAGCTCAGGTTTACGCCTCCCTGATATACAGTGGCTCCGGCTTTGATAACATGATCCGGGAAATTCTTATTGGTCGTATTCAGGTCTTTGTTGTCCAGTCGTATCCGTCTTCCTTCTTTCAGGCCGTCGTATGATTTGCTGGTCCATCCCGGATAGATTTTGATAGAGTTCATAGCCCGTTCGGAGGCCGACTGCTCGAATGCGTGAATTAGTCCGTTGCCGGCGCCCAACAGGACGATGAGCATGAATATTCCCCATGCGACGGCAAATCCCGTGAGAAAAGTCCTCAATTTATTGCGTTTGATGGTACTATATATTTCTTGCCAGATATCAATCATTTTTTTGAGTAATAAGTGATTAGTAATAAAATAAATAATAGGTATTAAGTATTAGGTATTAAGTATTAGGCTGCGTTGTGACCGCATGGAATTAATATTTAATACTTATTACCTAATACTTATTTCATGATTCCGTTCTGACCAAATGGAGAGGCATCGTGGTCGAGATTTTCTTCGATCCGTTCGATAATCCCATCTTTGATATGGATAATTTTGTCAGTCTGGTTGGCAACACCGCTTTCATGAGTTACGACGACGATGGTCATTCCTATTCGGTGCAAGTCTTTCAGTATCTGCATTACTTCTACAGATGTTTTGCTGTCCAGAGCACCCGTCGGTTCGTCGGCAAGGATTATCTGTGGTTTGGTGATTAATGCACGGGCAATGGCTACACGTTGTTTCTGCCCTCCACTCATTTCATTCGGCATGTGATGTGCCCACTCCTTCAGTCCCAGTCGGTCGAGATATTCCAGAGCGAGTGCATTTCGCTTTTTGCGGCTTACACCTTGGTAAAATAAGGGAAGGGCCACGTTCTCTACGGCATCCTTGAATGATATCAGATTGAATGACTGGAAGATAAATCCGATCATACGGTTTCGATACTCGGCAGCTTTCGTTTCGCTCAAGTCTTTGATAAGAACGTTGTTCAGATAATAATCTCCGGTATCGTAATTATCCAGTATCCCCAATATATTTAGTAAAGTAGATTTGCCCGAACCCGAAGCTCCCATGATGGAAACAAACTCACCTCGCTGAATGTCGAGATTGATGCCCTTGAGTACATGGAGAGGTGCTCCGTTGTTGTAGGTCTTGTTAATGCCTGTTAGTTTTATCACAATTTCCCTTATTAAGTTTCTTTTTCCTTTTAGTTTTTCACTATTAGACGCACGAAAGATACGAAAAGTTGCAAACAGAGTGAACTTTTTTGAAAAAACATTTTGTAGACTCAATCTTCTTTACGTAATTTGTGTGCAGTAAACTTTATAATTAACTAACCCTTTTAAATAAAGTATCATGAATTCAAACATGGAGAAACCCTACGTAGTAGGTATTGACATAGGCGGAACAAACACCGTCTTTGGGATTGTAGACGCACGCGGAACTATTATTGCCAGTAGCTCAATTAAAACAGCCGGCTATCCGACTGCTGCAGAATATGCGGATGAGGTATGCAAAAACTTGCTTCCGTTGATCATTGCTAATGGTGGTGTAGATAAGATCAGAGGTATCGGTGTCGGTGCTCCTAATGGTAACTATTATACCGGAACTATTGAATTTGCTCCGAACTTGCCTTGGAAAGGAATTCTTCCGTTGGCTGCTATGTTTGAAGAAAGATTGGGTATTCCTACCGCTTTGACAAATGACGCTAATGCTGCCGCTATCGGTGAAATGACTTACGGTGCTGCCCGTGGTATGAAAGACTTTATCATGATTACTCTGGGTACAGGTGTAGGTAGTGGTATCGTTATCAATGGTCAGATGGTTTATGGTCATGATGGTTTTGCCGGAGAATTAGGACACGTAATTGCACGTCGTGACGGTCGCATTTGTGGTTGCGGTCGTAAAGGTTGTCTGGAAACTTACTGTTCGGCTACCGGCGTAGCTCGTACAGCTCGTGAATTCCTGGCTGCCCGTACTGATGCAAGCTTGCTTCGTAATATTCCTGCTGAAAACATCACTTCGAAAGACGTATACGATGCAGCGGTACAAGGTGATAAGCTGGCACAGGAAATCTTTGAATTTACAGGTAATATTTTGGGTGAGGCTTTGGCAGATGCTATTGCATTCTCTAGTCCTGAAGCTATTGTTTTGTTTGGTGGTCTGGCAAAATCGGGTGATTATATCATGAAACCGATTCAGAAAGCAATCGATGACAATATTCTGAATATTTATAAAGGCAAGACTAAATTGCTTGTCTCCGAACTGAAAGATTCTGATGCTGCGGTGCTGGGTGCTAGTGCTTTGGCTTGGGAATTGAAAGATCTGAAAGAATAATATCGATTTTTTATAATAAAGGTAATTGAATCCCCGGGGGCGTTGAGTTTCCGGGGATTTTTTGTGTTTTCAGATATGCTAAAAAGACTGCATCGAATTTTATATTCCTAATACAATATTGGCATCAATATTCAACTTTTTACTGATTTCACGAGCCACTTTCAAGGTTGGCTCACTTCTGCCGGTAAAATAATCACTGATACGAGAAGGGCTCACTCCAAGCAACTCTGATAGTTTGGCTTGGCTAAGTCCCATTTCATACATACGAAGTTTCATTATATCAGCCAAAGATGGGCTTTTTATTGGATAATGCTCATCCTCATACTCCTCTACAAGCCCTGACAATAAATCTAGTTCAATAAGATTTTTGTCAGACAAAGGAGTATTATCATCAACTAATGGAAGAAGTTCTTCTATTCTTTCCATTGTAGCTTTATAAGCTGTCTCATTCTGAATCTTTGTCATATCTATATGTTTTTAACATCTATTTTATCATAATCTGCATGAGTGCCAATAAATCGAATTAAAATCGTTTTAATTGTGAACTTGATCACTACTATTAGCCTGTAATTATTACCCTTGATATTGAAAACATAATGTTGATTGCCTACATTATCGACACTATTAAATGTCTTTTTCATGTCGGCGAAGTTATTCCACTCTGCCAGTTTTGTTTTGTGATACCAATCTTCAAGGGCTATTTCAGCCTCTGGATTTTCGGTGTAATAATCAACGATTTTGCTTTTAGCTATTATTCTCATGTTTGCACTCTTTTATGCAAAGATAATTATTTCGTTTTGAAAAACAAAATAATATTTTGCTTTTCAAAACACAAGAGATGGAATAGGAGTAACTACTTTATTTTAAAAATCGATTCTTTTTTTTGAAGTGGACATTCAGGACATTTTATGCATTTGGAATTGCAATAAAGTTATCAATCCTTATATTCCTTACGAATAGGCGATAAATTTTGCATTTATGATTCTCTTGATGTTTTTGTATTATGTGTTTGTTGTTGATTTAGATATGTTTTTGAGATGATTGTTAGCTTTTTACTCTAATTTATTTCTTGTTTTAAATAAAATGATATTTGAAGAATGTTGGGCATCTGAGATGAAATAGAATTTCAATCGCTTGAAAGTTGATAAAATTACGATGTTCGGTGAGCAAACTGAGCTTGGTTTTAAAGAAATACTCCGTTCCTTTAAAACCAAGCTCATATTCCTTTAAAACCAAAACTGTTTCTCATTTTTATGCTGAGAATTTGGCAATAAAAAAGAGGAAATCCCGTTACCGGAACTTCCTCTTTTTTATTTCGAATCTCAGAGTTCAGCTTAGTTGTTAACTCTTTTTTCTTTGATTCTAGCTTTCTTACCGGTAAGAGCACGCAAGTAATACAATTTAGCGCGACGAACTTTACCTACCTTGTTCACTTCGATGCTATCGATAGCCGGTGATTCGATTGGGAAAATTCTTTCTACACCTACAGTACCTGACATTTTACGTACAGTAAAACGTTTCTTGTCTCCGTGACCGGCGATTTTGATAACAACACCACGGTACAACTGTACACGTTCTTTGTTACCCTCGATGATACGATATGCTACTGTTACAGTGTCTCCTGCTTTGAAGCTCGGGTGCTGTTTACCGGTAGCAAATGCTTCTTCTGCAATTTTAATTAAATCCATTGTTGCTATTATTAAATTGTTTTATCGTTACAACGCAACATACCAAGTATCTCTTCTCTTGACAGCGATTGCGCGAAAGCGGTGCAAAGTAACGAATTATTTGTCAGATAGCCAAATGTTTTGGAGAAAATGATCGGCTGTGAGCTGGTATCGAATGTTTTTAGGGGTACATCAAACAAATGTGGCAATAGATTTGTATCTTTATGATTGGGAATAGGAAAAAAGGCACTGCCGGGGAATGTGGAGAAGGGTTCACTTCTCTTTTGCAGCAGCCTTTATTGATCATTTTAAACAGTAAAAAATGGGGAATTTAATTTCATTTATGAAGAAGGTAGCCGACGGGCTACGGGAAAGTGGGAATTATGGGACCGCCCATATTTACAGGAGTAGCATGAGTGCTGTCGTCGCATTCAATGAAAGCGGGAATCTGCCTTTCCGAAAAGTGACTCCGGAGTTTTTGAAAAGTTTTGAAGCGTATCTGCGTGGAAGAAATTGTAGCTGGAATACGGTTTCTACTTATATGCGTACGCTGAGAGCTGTGTACAATCGGGCAGTAGACCGACGCATTGCACCTTATGTACCGCATCATTTCCGGTATGTCTATACGGGGACACGTGCCGATAAAAAGCGTGCATTGGAAAAAGAGGATATGGAACGTCTTATGAAAGATATTCCGAAACAGCTGCACTCGGGAAACAGGGAATTGCAGCGTGCCCGTGGTTTTTTCATATTAATGTTTTTGCTGCGTGGTATGCCTTTCGTCGATCTTGCTTATCTGAAAAAACATGATATAGACGGAAATGTCCTTACTTATCGTCGGAGGAAAACAGGCAGAATGCTGACTGTGACTCTTTTGCCGGAAGCGGTGAAATTGATCAAACAGCATATGAATACCGATCCTGCTTCTCCTTATCTCTTTTCGTTGATTTCCAGCAAGGAAGGAACGGAGGAGGCATATAAGGAATACCAGTTGGCATTGCGTAACTTTAATTATCAGCTGATGATTCTGAAACAAGTGCTGGGACTGACTACGGATCTGAGTTCATATACAGCGCGTCACACATGGGCTACGATGGCTTATTATTGTGAGATACATCCCGGTGTCATTTCAGAAGCAATGGGACATTCATCTATCACTGTCACAGAGACTTATCTGAAACCTTTCAAGAATAAGAAAATTGATGAAGCGAATGTAATGGTCTTCTCTTCCTTTAGGAAGTCTTTCTCGGTAGGTAATTATTTGAATTAAAGCCTGTTACTTTGTAGGTAACGGGGAGATAATACGCTGCAAAGATGAACATATTTTGGAAAACATGCAAACAAAAAAGATA
>NZ_KV804408.1:84819-89617 GCF_001811315.1 Bacteroides sp. HMSC067B03
ATATTTTTTCTGATAAACTACTAAAAAAAGGAAATACACCAAACAAAACTGCGGATTTTTTGTGAAGAACACACCATGCTCTCTTATTATTGCAAAAGATTTCCCTCCCCTCTGCTGCTATTCTAAAGCAGGGGTTAAATATATTTTGATACTTATGTTTCTTGTCTACCCTTTAGACGCTTCTTCAGAAGTAGCTACAGGCTGTTTCCTGTTACCTACAAAGTAACGGGCGAATATTATTTGAACTTAGTGTTTAATAATATATTATTAATGTAATTTTTAAGTAGTTATGAAGAAAAAAATTATTAGAGTGATGTTTTTCGGAGCATTGGCGCTAACCACATTTTCATATGTAGGTTGTAAGGACTACGATGACGATATCGATCGGTTAGAGCAGAAGATAACCGAAAATGCCAACGCTATTGCGGAAATCAACAAGCTGATCGAAGGGGGATCTGTAATCACAAAAGTTGAGAACATTACCGGTGGTGTGGAAGTAACATTGAGCAACGGTAAGAGCTTTACCATTAAAAATGGTGATGCCGGAAAAGATGGTACTCAGTGGACGATTGGTGAAGACGGATACTGGTATCAAGATGGTAAGAAAACAGAGTTCAAGGCTAAAGGAGACAAGGGAGATCCGGGTGAACAAGGACCTGCCGGTGAACAAGGAAAGCCGGGTGAACAAGGAAAGCCGGGTGAACAAGGAGAGCCTGGAATCGATGGTGATACTTATATCCCGGGCGAAGACGGATTCTGGTACAAGAATGAAGTGAAACCGGAGAACAAGACTGATATGACTTGGATTATCCCGGGAGTTGTTTCTGTGGCCGATATGGGAGATTACTATATTTTCAGTAATCTGAGAACTGAAACCGGCGAAGCTACTTCTGCTAAGATTTATAAGTATTCTGCTACTTTCGTATCTTCTTTAGTTCACGTAACTTCTAATATCAATGAAGATTTAGGCGATGTTGTATTCTTGCCGGTTATCGGGTATGATGAGAACTCTACAGGTATTACTAAAGTATATGAATACAACAGTGCTCTTCAGCCATTATACCGCACATTGGTCAATGGATGGGCTGAATATGAGTATAAGCTGAATCCTGCAAACGTTAATCCTAAATATTATGAGGGATTAGGTTTTATTGAACAGACTGCTACTACCACTACCAGGGCTGTTGAAATAGGACTGCCTTTGTCTAAGATTTCGGTAAACTCTCAAGGTAAGCTGGTTGTGAAAGCTTCTGCTGGTAATAATACTGATAATCCGAACGTATTTAAGATGTATAAAGCTTCTGAAGAAACAGAAGAAAATGTATATGATAATCCGGATGGCAAACCTATGGAGGAATCCAGCAAATACGGTGAAGCCGGTAAAGTCAATATGCTTGCTTATCGCGTTAAGAATACGAATGAAAACGAGAAGTTTATTAATGACGGTATTGTTGTTTCTGATTTTGTAGCCACTAAACGTATGGTGGTTGAGCAGGACGATGCAATGATCGGTATAACTATAAAAGATGGTAATTTGAATGATCAGGTTACTACATTTACGGATTTGACTCACATGTATGCTGAGGAGCTTAATGCTGCTCAAAGAAATAGTTACATTGCTAGTAATATTAACGTACCTGTAATCGCCAATGTCTTGTATACTGACCAACCGGTATTGTTAGACTATATTCGTGATTATGCTGTTAAATTCTATACGAATACCGACTTTTCTTCAAAAGACGGACAATACAGACTGGAAGATCTTGGCTTCGAAAATATTACTTTCGAATTTGAAGATGTTCATTATACTGAGGCTGAAGTAGGACAGACTGAACGTTATGTGACGTTTGACTCTAAGACAGGAAAAATGACTCCGATCTTAGTAGATGGTAAAGTTCAGACAGCTTCTATTGGCCGTGAACCGGTTGTTAAAGTTAAAATGTTTGTTGACGGTAAATGGGTAATGTCTAAACTCTTGAAAATCAAGTTGGTTGAAACAGAACAGTTGACTGATACTTGGACTAATGAAGATCTGACAGACCAGGTACTTGGCTGCACTGCACTCGTTGGTGGAGAAGATATGAAGCAGTGGGGTAATGGCGCATTTGCGAATGCTAATGTTGTTGATGGACTTAAGATTGACTTCGATCAGTACTTCAATAAGTTAGGTGTAAGTAAAGAGAAGTTTGTAGAATTGTATGGTGATGGTATTACAGGTGGTACCAACAGTGTGAAGGTATTCTTTACTGATGCACAGACCGGTGTTAGAACCGAATACACGAAGTGGGCTGCATACATAAACAGTGGTTATATCTACAAAGATCCGTCAAGGAACTGGAATCTGATGATTGACTGGGCGAACATCTTTGGAGGTCCGACAACTGAGAATAATTACCTATACTTCGGATTGACTCCGGAAGCTCATGCTGGTAAATATGAAGTGGAATTGAGCTTCTCTACTGAGAGTACGTTAGCTACTTATAAAGCATTCAAGATCAAGGCTGAGTTCAATGTAACTGATCCTGCTGCAGAATGGACTTACAACCCATCTATGTGGGCTGCTGGTAACAACCATATTGCCGGAACAGAATATATGTTGGGATATGGCTATCCGACTGAAGAAAACGTTGACGCAACAACACCATTCGGCGGAACGTTTAAAATGAGCTGTAACATTGAAGATGGAATGTTGACTAATAACCTTGCTAAAGTATTACCTTGCGGTACTATTTGCTTCGAATTGGTTAACCCGACTCAATATGGTGGAGATGTTACATTGGCATATAATGAAGAGACTAACAAACATGTATTGACAATCAACCAATTCGACTGTAAATGGCTTGAACAACCGCTTGAAATCAGAGCATATGTTTATGTTGGTAGCTATGGTGTCGATCGTAAGATTCCTATTGCAATACCGGGTGTTACAACTAAGAAAGAGCCTACCGGATTCTATACATTCAATGTACGTTTCGTAGATCCTGTTTCTTATGAAGTAGTAAACAATGGTTCTTGGTACTTGGTTGACGGTGCTGCTGACAATGTAAACGAAGGTCATTATTTGCCGATATATCGTCTGTTCAAGTTGTGGGATACTCACAAGACTACAACCAATGGTTTGATGTGGGATCCGGCTATTCAGAACGGTTGGTTCGTACGCAATGGTTTGAAAATAGGTGAATCATTGTACGAAGTACATAACGTAAACATTAAGTATGCGATCAATGCTGCAGATCAGGTAGAGAATAAAGAATTCGTCGTAACTCACGCATCTATTTCGGATAAGGGTGTTCTGTCATGGAGTAACTTGTCTCAGGAAGGTGGTAGCGCGGTTACTAATGATCAACCGGTTGTCGTGACAGTTACAATTACACATGACTGGAACAAGAATTGTACTCCTAAGATACTTAAGATTACTGTTCCTGTGAAACGTGCCGATACAGAATATAAGATGCCGGCTGTTGGGTTCTTAAAGACCGACGGTAAAAATGATAAGACTCTCGGATTAAATTAAATCTTTAATGAAAATATAGTTTTAGAAGGGTATCTTCATCAAAGAGGATACCCTTCTTTAATAATCATCGCAATATCACACTTAAAAAAGAAAGGAGATAAGCATGAAAAGAAAGAATTTGTGGATAGCTGTATTTGCCTTATTATTGAGTGGAACATTTGCTTCTGCACAAGAGAGACAAATCAAGGAGGAAGGAAGAACAGAATTTAAGCGTCATTGGTTTATGCAAGTGCAAGTAGGCGCTGCCCATACAGTAGGTGAAGCTAAGTTTACTGACCTTATCTCTCCGGCTGCTGCCGTAAATGTCGGTTATCAGTTTGCTCCTGCATGGGGTGCCCGTGTGGGTGTCAGCGGATGGCAGGCAAAAGGTAGTTGGGTCGCTCCCCGACAAGACTACCAATATAAATATCTGCAGGGCAATGTAGATATTGTTTCGGATTTGAGTACGCTGTTTTGCGGCTTTAACCCCAAACGTGTATTGAATGGTTATGTTTTCGCCGGCGTAGGTCTCAATCGTGGCTTTGACAATGACGAGGCTGTTGCAATAGACGCAGCCGGATACGAAATGGGCCATCTCTGGACAAAAGGAAAATTCCTAGCAGCAGGGCGCTTGGGCTTAGGATGTAACCTGCGTCTGAATGACCGCCTGTCTATCAACATCGAAGGTAACGCCAACGTTCTGTCCGACAAGTTCAACTCTAAGAAAGCAGGAAATGCCGACTGGCAGTTCAATGCTCTCCTTGGTCTGAATATTAAGTTCGGCAAGGGCTACAAAGAAATTCCGCCTGTATATTACGAGCCGGAGCCTGTGGTAGTAGAACAACCGAAACCTGCACCTGTGGTGGTAGAACAGCTGAAAGAAGAAGCAGTAGTGGTGCAGCCTATGAAGCAAGACATCTTCTTTGCCTTGAATTCGGCAAAGATACAAGACGACCAGCATGCTAAAATAAATATGTTGGTAGAGTATCTTCAAAAGAATCCGTCAGCAAAGGTGAAAGTGACCGGTTATGCTGATGCCAATACAGGTAATCCCAGAATTAATAAAACTCTGTCTGAAAAACGTGCATCTAATGTTGCCGACGCTTTGAAGGCAAAAGGAATAACTGCCGACAGAATGCTTATTAATTCTAAAGGTGACACTGTTCAGCCCTACAACACACCAGAAGAGAACCGTGTGAGTATTTGTATTGCTGAGTAATCAATAAATAGAAATATCGATAAGATATAATAAAAAAGAATCTGAAGAACAGGGTAAGTATTCGATAAACTCCCTCGTATAGTAGG
>NZ_KV804409.1:0-3016 GCF_001811315.1 Bacteroides sp. HMSC067B03
GAACATTATTCAGATTGTTATGCATACTGATTAACTTATGCATCACCGCCTTCGCATCCTCGTTCATTACGACTGCCGCGTATTTATTGCCATACGATTTATGAATGACACTGCGATAGCCTTCTTCTTCGCTGATCCGTCGTGCCGCTTCATATTGCTCGCATTTACGTTTCAAAGCCTTCCAGTTCTTTGGTAGGTTATGGGGAAAAATATCACGACCGTTCGGGTCTTTCAGTGTCAGCAGGTCATTGCTCAATTTACAAAGTTTCTCCCAAACGTTAATCCGTGTACTTCCGCCACCTATCGAGTTCGCTTTACGCCCATCGCGAAGGGACAGGAGCGCGTTCATGATGCGTACGTTAAGGGTATATTCGTCAATCTTCGCGGGTGGCAGCTTCTTGTCACCGTCATAACGGTATTTTACACTGAAAAACTCGTAGGCGGCATTGCTGTAGACAATCGCATCTTCCAGTACAGACTTCTGCGTTTTTGCAGCAATTTCCGCACGGGGATCACCCTTACGTACAATGTACTCTTTTTTTACATCCTTTCTCATGGTTTCAAAATCTACTAGGGCAGGACATCCAGGAATACCACGACGGAGTACGATAAGTTGTCCGTTCCTCGCCATCGAATAGTATGTTCCTTCAGGAATGAACCCATCTTCACTCCCAACTTGCGTTTTGGGATTGAAGATGATTAATTCATTCGCAAACACGCAAATCCGATTATTAAATATCTCAGCCATTATATTAATATTATTATTTGTGCAAGTTCCGGCACTGCCCCGGAATTGTAGCTACTTCCCAATCTTTCTACTATTACCAATTGAAATACATGGCAAATTCAAATTAATAGTTGCTATCCTGAAGGAAGTTCTATTCTTGCGTTCTGTTATTAGTTATTCGATCTTAGTTCTCGTTCTATGACAATGATTACAGAAAGAATTGTTATCACAATAGCTGCCCACATATTTGATGGTTCAACCTCTATCTGGTCAACTAATGCGATAGCAGTGACTACGCCAACTCCTACCATCACGTTTTGAATAAATCTAATAGTTTTCATATCGCAGATAAATTATTGATTGATAATACTTGTGACATTTCCGCGAGAATCTAAAACCTTCACTTTGGATGATTCATTACCTTCGGTATATTTAATACCGCCATTTTCTTGTGCCATTTTGCGAATTGCTTCTGCATTCTTTCCGTTCCGTTTGAAACGGAGTATTTGACTAAGATTTGCGAGAGATATTCCAAATGCTTCTGCAATCATCTTTCGTTTTTCGGTGTCTCTTAATTCAATTATTTGTTTCATACCTTTTTATTTTAGAGTAATTATTCATACATTTGAGCGCTGTTAATCTGTAACACGCTGCAAATATAATAGAGATATTTCAATTATGAAAGAAAATACGAGAGATTTTTCAGTATTAAAGCAGAGGATTCTGCAATATTTAGATTTTAAAGGGATTACAAAGTATGAATGTTATAAAAACACAGGCATAACCAATGGTGTATTGAGTCAACCGAATGGAATGTCTGAAGATAACCTATTGAAATTTCTCTCGTATTATAGCGATATCTCTACGGATTGGTTGCTTGCCGGATGTGGCTCAATGCTGCGTGATGACAATCAAACGAAAATTTCTAAAATCATTCCAATAGAGTCGGAATTTAAGTCAATCCCTATCGTTGATATATCTGTAGCTGCAGGTTATGGATGTGAAAATCCTGATTTTATAGAAGTTGTGGAAACTATTAGGCTTCCTTACAATATGCTACATAGGAATAGAAAATATTTCTGTGTTAAAGTACGGGGAGAAAGTATGTCTCCGACATTATTAGATTGTTCATATCTCATCTTAAGATTATTGGATCGAAGTGAATGGAATGAAATTAAAGACAATCATGTATATGTGCTAAGCGACAGAAGTGGACGTGCTTACGTGAAACGCATAAAAAACAGATTTCATGAACATGGTTTTATAGTTTGTACCTCTGATAATGTTGATAAAGCTAATTACCCAAACTTCAATTTGATGGAAGATGAGATTAATACTATACTATATGTGGAATGGTATTTAAGCGCAAAGATGCCTAATATTAACGCGACATATTATGATAAAGTAAACCATTTAGAAGACGATGTGGATGCTTTGAAAAGTCAAATGTCCCTACTTATGAAAAGGTTAACTTAATATCAAATATTATTTTTTTGTTATAAACACATGTATTTCAGTATATTATTAAAATATCCACATCCCTAAAAGTTGTATTATAGGGTATAACTCAATGCATATACCAGTATTATAGGGTAAAACTCAACAATAAAAACACTTCTTTTTTAATGGGTGTTTAATGGGTGATATTCACATTTTGTTCTCATTTTCTAATGGGTGTTTAAAGGGTGATGGCATGGGTATAGACTATTTTAACAATAAATTAAATCTTTTCCATAAGTCTGTATTTATCACGAAATAAACAAAAATACATCTTATTTTCTTTGTTTATTTCGTATATTTGCAATTAGAAAAACTTCTATATAGTAACTATATGGAGGTTTTAGTATTATAAATATCTAAAAGTAAGGTCATGGCTAAAGAGACTAAGGTTATACATGTTCATCTCATTTTCAAAAAAACAAGCCGATTTTTTGGTTCTATATCAGCAATCTATTCTGAATTTACTGCTGAAGAGATAGGTATTACGGAAGAAACCCTACGTCACAAGGGGTTGTCTGATGGTGTTTCCTTCGCTACTAAAAAAGCGATCATACAACAAGGAGTGCTTATTCGAAGCGTACGAAAATAGCATTTTAAGCCGCTGTAATGTATTTCTATATCTAAATTAATAAAGGCTATATACCCCGTCTAAATGGAGTGTATAGCCTTTATTTAAGCCTAAAATAGAAGTAGCATATAGCTTTTCCTTCACCTTTTCAATCTGTCTCTCATTATTTCCCCTACTTACATCACACTCCACCGGAATGAATATAGAAGCAACGGAAGCAA
>NZ_KV804409.1:3116-70281 GCF_001811315.1 Bacteroides sp. HMSC067B03
ACCGGAATGAATATAGAAGCAACGGAAGCAAAATGGAAGGAACGGAACTTTTTGTTTTCTTCCCCAATATAGTGCGCGGCATTCGCCAATCACCGATGTACAGGCGGTTTCATGTACTTCACCCTACATTTCATTCATGCCACATTTTGTATTGAGCCCCGTATATTTCCATCAGCACCCCAGCTCTTCATACGACCTATATTACCATAAGGCATTTGAATCAAGCCTACATAATCAGGAATTTGTTTACGTTCCTGAAAAATTCCATCCCGTGTATCCTTAAAATAATCTAAAGTCAAAGTAAATTTATCCTTAAATAAATGAAGATCCATGCCAACATCAAATTTCTTTGCTTTTTCCCACATCAAATTATTGGCACCAACTTGTTCTTCTGTTAAGCTACCAGTCCCTCCCCAAGGATTTGAAGCATTTTCTTCTTTTATTAGGGTCAGATAAGGAAAACGTCTAGAACTGATGCGGTCATTACCAACAACACCATAAGAAACGCGAAGCTTTAGAAAATTCAACCAACTTACATTTTCACGCATAAATTCATATGAAGATGGTACCCATGCGAAAGCTCCTGCCGGAAAGAATCCATATTGTTTACCTGGTTCAAAGTTTTCAGATCCATTCAAACCAAAGTTCAAATCCCAAAAATATGTATCTTTAAAACCATATGTAAAACGACCAGAAAGACTTTGATAACGTTTTGGTATAGCATTCATGCTTTTATCCGCACCAGTTTCAGATGTATCTTCTATATAATAAAACAATAAACCGCCTACACGATGATCACCAAAGGTACGGTCATAATTAACATTTGCCTCTAAATATAGCTTCCTCCAAACCCAAGCAGCACTACTATATGTAACGTTCTTTTCATCAGCTATTTTCTCAAAACTCAAGGTACCATTAGGGTTACGCTCCTTCAATGCCTCATTTAGTTCCGGCATTTTATAGCGCGCTTCTCCGAATAAGCTTTGTGTATCCCATGATCCCTGTACTTTAGCTGATAGCCCTTTAGTAATCATCGACAAATCCTGTGTAATACCTAAAGTAACTAAATTCCTGGTATTCTGTTCTCTAGCATTACCTGTATAATTCAATAGAACATACGGAGATATTTCATCCTTAGTTCCTGCAGCAGGATAATATCCGTTTGAATAGCGTAATGGATAGCTTATTGGAGTAGTCTTTGCCTGTGAACTCCATAGCCAATCTGTCAAACTGACTCCTCTAGAATATTCCCCCATGCTCGGGCGAGTATTCACCGACATATAGCCAGTTGTTCCAATATAGACTTTAGTTGTTTTAGTCAAATCTATATCCAAATTCAAACGATAATTATAAGTATCATAGCCTACACCTTTATTGTATTTACTATCTTTGGATGGATTATAAGCCGCAGATTCTTTCGACATTCCTAAACTTGCAAAATAACGGGCAACACTGCTACCACCTTGAGCACTTACATAATAAGTTTGCTGGAAAGAATTGGGATTTAAAATAACATCTTGCCAGTCAATGTTTGGGTACAGATCCGGATCTAAACCATATTTTATAATATCCATTTCTGTCTTGTTATAAATAGGAGATAATCCGGTTGCAACAGAAGCTTCATTTGCCATTTCAGCATATTGAGTGGCATTAACATATTCAGGTAAACGTTTTAAATGTGAGATTGTCATATTAGCACGACCACTGATCTTCAATTTGGACTCCAAACCACGCTTCGTCGTTACCAATACTACACCATTTGCACCTCGACTACCATACACCGCTGTAGCCGCAGCATCTTTCAAAACAGAAAAGCTTTCAACATCGGCAGCATCTATCTGACTCAAACTACCTTCCAAACCATCAATCAACACTAATGCACCACTATTAGCACCAAACGTACCAATACCGCGCACCCAAAACTCGGAAATATTTTTGCCCGGTTCACCGCTAGATTGAACTCCAATCACACCTGCAACACGACCTGCTAGTGTATTAACTATATTTGTAGCAGGAACCTCTAGCTGTGCTGGATCCATCGTTGTAATTGCACCAGCAACACTGACCTTTCGCTGTGTACCCATACCTACTACCACTACTTCATCAATATTCTCCGTAGCCGGTTTTAAGGTAACTTTAATGTTATCAATTTTATTCGTTAAACGTTGCTCATAGTTTTCATATCCCAAAAAAGACACAACCACTATATCATATATGTTCACCTTTAACCGAAATTTACCATCAATATTAGTAGTTATTCCCACACCCGGTTTATCTTTAACATATACATTTGCTCCCGGAACCGGTTCATTAAATTCATCGAAGACTGTACCAGTCAACATGAAGCTATGCTCTTTCTGTGCGTGTACTTGTGCTACAAACGCAAGAAGCAAAGCAAAAATTACAAATATTCGATTCATATTATATTAAATATAAAGTTTCACTAATTATTTATTCGACAGCCAATCGACGAATAGCACGGTTCTCTGAGTCACCGATATACATTACATCGTCGTTATCAATACAGATTCCCAGTGGTTTTTTAAATTGAGCATCTTCTGCACTACCATTTACATAACCTGAATTTTGAGGTTTTCCTGCTAATGTAGATACATAACCTGTACTCATTGTTATCTTACGAATACAGTGATTCTCGGTATCAGTCAAAATTATATTGCCTTCGGAATCGACACACATCTGTCCAGGTTTATTAAACATAGCCTGTCCTATCGGTCCGTCCAAATATCCGCTTTTACCTTCTTGACCAGCCCAACATGCCCATTCTTTAGTACGTAAATCATATTTATAAATGCAATGTTTATCGTTATTTGAGAAATAAAAAACATTCTCATCTTGGGGATCGAAAACAAGTCCATAAGCACTACCATCCTTGGTTCCAACCAAATCCCCATTCGTTAGATTCTCTCCCCTAGCATTCTCTACATCAATCCGTACCAGATTTCCACCCAACATTCTTGAATACATTTTTCCATCTGGTCCCATTGTAAAATTACACTTGGCTGCCCATACTCCAAATCCTTCAATATTTGGGAAATTTGAATCATCCCATGAAACAGAGCTTATAGCTGTAGTTGGTGCATAATCCGTCTTAGGGTCAAAATAATTAACATCATGACTATCTCTATTGGCCCAAAACTGATAAACGATTCCCTCCTTACTATTATATCCCAAGATAGGAGAGTTAAACATCGCATTAATATCTGATTTTAGAGATATTAATTTATCAGCCTCCTCATTCAACATAAATGCAGCAAATTTTCCATCATTATCTACTAAAAAGAAAACATTTTTATCCTTATCTACACAAATACACCTGTCAATATTTGCTCTAAATTGTGCTTCCGAAAGTGGTATAGTTCCTGTTGGATTCACCTGCGCTGATGTACTTCCTCCCACTAATGTAGTAACAGTGGTCTGGATATAATAATTAAATGTCTGATTGTACTCTCCCATTTGCTCCTGCACTTGTACTTTAACAACACACTCCGGGTCCTCTACTGTAGATGCACGTTTTGGAGCCAATACCAACATTCTATCATCCTTCACTGAAATTACAGAAGCCTCTTTATCATTGAAAAAGACCTTCACATTTTCCTTACTATTCCCAAAATTTGATCCATTAAGAATCACTTGAGTGGCAAGTTTGCCTTCATTCGGATAGAAATCAGTCAACACAATCGGCTTATTCGGGTCATAGCCCGAAGTTGACTCTTCATCGTCTTTACAAGACGCAAAGCAGCAGCCTACAGCTATGCAAACAAGCCACTGCCATTTAAAACATTTTTGTAATAAGTTTCTCATAGAAAATACCGTTTTTAAGAATTTATATAATAATAATGATCATAGTCTTACTTTTGTTATTTTATGTTTCTTTCTCATACTTTTCGCTACAATTAATATTAAGACGACTAGAATAATACTAACCACTAAGTAATATTCATTCATTTTTTATTTTCTATAACATATAAGAGGAAAGGTAGAAAGCTATTTCCTGTATTTATCAACTGTCTCTTGTATACCAACCGGAAAACCAAAAAAGTTAGAAGAAATCTTATACAATGAAGGACAATCATCGTTTTCTTTAGATAAGTCATTCCATTCTTTCCACAAACTATCAAATATGGTAATATACTTATCCATTTCTACCCGATTAAAAGGCTTTTTTGTTGTATCTGCCACATAACCACATAGCATAATCTGCCACGAAACAGAAAAAAGCTCATATTTAATGCGCCCATACGAACAGGAAGTACGAATGAAATGATTCAATTCTTCTGAAGGAAAATGTAGTTTTTGAGAGATCTGTTCTATTTCCTTCCAAATACGGACAGCTTCTTCCTTTTCTTTCAGATAAGCATTTACCTGATTTCTTTCAATCATACGATCAAAATAACTCTTTTGATATACATCTCCAGTTATGGTATCATCACGTGTCCAATTAACATAAGTATCTCCCATAGCACTATATTGCCCTTTTATCACTCCATCTTCTGATAACAGGCAAAGCCGACGAAACATCTCCCATTCCGACTCGGGAAGCCCCTTTGCTTTTGCAAAATCATATAGTATTTCCTTTTCTGTTTTCAAAGGATTACTAGCCCAATGCGACATGACATAAGCATTTAATTCAACCCAAAACTCATTTTTGATATAAGGCCCTCCCCAACCACCACCACGTGACCAAGTCCAAATACCCTTAAACAAGGGATTATCTTTCACTTGGTTTAAACAATACGGATTCTTTATACCAGGTTTCTTAAATTCTTCAAAACCACCAATTACTCCTTTGGCGATATAATTTGGATGCGCTCCCTTTCCTTCATATTCACGTTGGCATTGCACTTCTACTACTTGTTGATGTTTACCAATACCTATACAAGGATTAAAAGGAACACCATATTGTCCTGATTCTTCCAGCCAATATTTGTCCAGTGCACTATAATTCATATCAGGATTTACAATTGCTGATCTCCAAAAATCTGTCATGGTGTGTTTGATAGAGAAATAAAGATTGGGATGCGGCTCTATACTGTCTGTAACAGATAAATAATATTTTGGGACCGAGTGCAATTGTCCCATATCCCATGTACGATAAAACAACTTCTTATTACGTCTTTCACAAACTTCTTTCCGCAATAAATTAACTAACGTAATATGGTCATGCATACCGTTTTGTACCGGATGATTACCTACGTAATAAGGAGCATCATGCAGATAAGTTTCTCCTGTACGAATCACTAATCCATCCAATTGTGGAAACGTTTTAAACATTTCCTCCATCAATTCACGAATACAAAACTGAGTGTAAGGTTTCGAGATATCAAGTTTTCCTTGTTCGTTAGTAAGTTCTGCTCTATGTTTTTCTACCAATGAGGAAGGAAGTACTAACATATCAAGCATGCAGTATACCTGAAGACCTTCCTTTTTTGCCGCATCATATTTTTTATGGATTATTTCTGCTTTCTCTGCCACCCAGCGCCCGGCTTCAGTAGTATCCGGAAATAAAGAAGGATCAAAACTCTTCCAGTCAATTCCAAACTGCGCAGCCTCAAACAAGAAAAAAACTTTTGCTCCATATTCATTTGTTTTCAAGAAAGAAGGATCGAGAAACTTTGATTCTGTCATAGCTTCACCCGGATTATGGTGTACCATATCCATCACAACAAATTTCTGTCGTACACAACCTGTCAGCAATAGATTAGCTGCATAACATGATAAAAAAATAAAATAAATATATCGCTTCATGTGTTGTTTTATAGTATGATTTTTCTCCTACTTCTATTTAGCAAATGGATCTCTTAATTTAGGAGCTTTTTTACCTGTAATAGCTTTATATATATGCTCCGCCAATATGAGCGAACCGTTCTTATTCAGATGCACATTATCCCATACATAGCAAGTTGAATCAACTTTATGCTCTAATGGGCTATACAGATCTACCAATTTCAGATGGAACTTTCTTGCAACGTTCTTTTGGATCGGATTAATTTCATCTGTTATTACCTCATTGCGGATTCCATATAAATTATTACTTGCCGGAATACAACGACATATAATGATTTTCGGTTTAGATCCACACTTCTGGAAAGTAGTGATCATATATTCTAAATCAGTTTCAAATTCATCCTTATATTTCCAATTTTCTGGTTTGGAATCATTAGTACCAAGTTTAATAATTACAACGTTCGGTTGAAATTTCTGTGCATTGATAAATGCATCGGTACTCATATAAGGATGATCACCTTTTCGCAATAAAGTATGGCCCCACTTTCCAAAATTACCAACTTCATATTGATCTCCAAGCATACGAGCCAAAGGAGTCGGATAATTGTCAACCCCTTCGGTGATACTATTGCCAATGCAAGCTATTTTAATCTTATCCTGCGCTACACCGCAAACAGATATGAGCATCAGAAATGCGAAAACTAATATTCGAACTATTTTCGTCATATGATTTTGTATTCTAGTCACTATTTTTCCTGTTTCAACTGAAAACAAAACCTCTTTACCTTTTAAAAAACAATCCACCTATCTTAACCTACGATATTTTGCAAGCTCCCTCCGACTATAGTAAGAGTAATGAGGAGCCAATTTTAGCCGGAGGATAAAATTGAAAATCAATCAAACACCAATCCTAACCTTTTACCTAAATTAAACCCATAAAAAACAATGTTTATATTAAGAACGAGTAAACAGGCAAATACCACTAAAAAGAAATAAAAAAAATATCCATAAATTTTGATTCATAGGACAAAAGGTCTTATTCTCCAAAGCCTATCTCTACAAAACCTACTTTACTTACGCTTAATATTGAGTAAATATTCTGGATACAAACCTCATTACTTCAGGTAACTCCATCCGCCAGTAAGTCCACGAATGCCCACCGTCTTTCACACGAAATTCATGACCAACCTGATGTTGCAACAGCGTGTTATGTAGAAGACAGTTCGTTATCGATAAAAAATCATCGTCACCACAACTGATATACCAGCGAATCCATTTGATGCGGTCTAACTTTTCTTTCGGGGATTTCTCCAAGATAGTTTGTATATCCATTTGTCCGAGAATTTCCGCTTTCTTTTCTTCCGATACCTTCGATAAATCCGATTGATTCTTCATTTGATCGAATGTCCATTCCCCTCCAACAGCACTCAACGGAGCAGCAGCAACGAACATCTCCGGATAATGAAGCGCATAAAACAACGCTCCACCACCTCCCATCGACAAGCCGGAGATAGCACGGTAACGACTTTCAGCACGCACCCTGTACGTTTTCTCTATATGTGGGATTAATTCCTTAAAAAAGAAATCTTCGTAATTATACGTTCCGTCCAGCAAGTTAAAATAGCCTTTATGAACCGTGTCAGCATCAGGCATAACAATAATCATCGGTGCTGATTTCCCCTCAGCAATCGCCTTATCAGCAATATACTGAACCTGACCAAATTGTATCCATCCCGTATGATTGTCACCTAACCCGTGAAGCAAATACAATACAGGATAACTACCATCTCCTTCCTCATAGCCTGCCGGCAAATAAATGGAGTAACTGCGTTCCATTCCCAAAATCTCACTTTTCACAGTACGTGTCTCATATACTTTCCCTTGTTGAGCAAAGGCCGTAGCAACCAGACACACCGCTAAAAGCGCTGACAATAAATGTTTTCTCATACGTATCTATTATTTCATGTAAATATAGTATTTTAAATTACCTGCGTTTAATTGGATTGTTTTCTTTTCTATACGAACATTCTTCCCATTCATCTTACAAGCAACAGCCCCATCGGGAATACAGAGTGTAGCAGTAACTCCTGCAGGAATATCGACTTGAAGAGTCATAATATTATCTGTCAATTCCCAATCAACAGCAATCACACCATACGGAGTGTCTTTGGTCATCTTAGCCCAAGTCACACCTTCCGGTATTTGTGGATCGATAAATACATGCCGATAACCGGGTGCTGTCTCATCCATTCTTAGTCCTCCTATTGCCTGATAAAACCAGGCTCCAATTCCATTATAGCAGTTATGCACCCTGCTCCGTTCACCATTCCAAGACTCCCAAGTCGCTGTAGCGCCATTATCTATCATATACAAATAACCTGGATAATCACGTTTCTTCAGCATTTGATATAAAAAGTCAACTTCCCTGTTACGAATAGCCCACTCTGTCAGAATAGGGACACCTACCAGCCCTACAGCAATATGGCCCTTGTACTGCTTTTCAGTATCAGTCATCATCTTTCTTTTCACATCATCGTACAAAGAATCCGGTACAGCTCCTACAAGCATCGGATAACACATGTCTAACTGTGAACCGGTAGAATAGATGCCTTCACTCGGATGATAAAACGTCTGATGAATCAACTCATTAAGATTTTTCCTGCGCACAGCAAACTCTTGTGCTTCCTTTTCTTCTCTAAGTATCAGGGCTATTTTCTCCATTGTCCCCAAACATTCACTGATAAAACAATTATTCACCAGATCAACAGAAGATTGCGCTCCTGCATCCACTCCCATCGGTGCAAGCCAGTCACCAAGATACCAATCACGATATTGAGTGTCAGGCCAGCGTTTCAGCAATCCATCCACTGTATATTTATCCACATATGAGAACCATTCTTTCATTTTTGGATAATAGTTCTTTATCAATCTCGAATCATCGTAATTCACATACGTTCGCCATGGCGCCTGCACAATAAATCCACACCAATACGGACCGCCGCCACCTGCACCGGGATTAGGACCTACATGAGCCAGACTTCCCCCGTCGCGCATTGAATCTCCCCATGTTTGTATCCAGTTTGTGAAAGTCGGCGCTACATCATACATTGTTTGCAAACTCATTGTAGACGAATTTCCATCGCCACCATAGCCTGCTCGCTCCAGATGCGGACAGTCGACCATATATCCGCTAAATGTCAGACACTTCATGGTATATTGAATCATATTATGAATGGCGTTCAAGTCTGCATCCGAACATTCGAAAGTCGCGGTCTGCCGATAATCGCCATAAATCTGGAGAGATTTTATCCATTCAGTTTTCGGTCCTACCGGAAGGTTGGAGATACGGACATAACGATAAGCATGATGATTGAACTTATTCCTAAAATATTCTCCCCTCCGTCCACCGGAAATATAAACATCACTCTCACCCTGTTTGTCAAAATCTCCTTCCTTAGTCAGATTATCACTATATTCCATCGTAACCTCATGCCCCACAGGTAACACCGGCATCTGCATTTCAAACCATCCGGTCTGTATTCTTCCCATATCTACCAACCAAGTACCTTCACTAAGTTTCCTGATAGAAACAGGTTGCAATGTGTGATGTATCTTGTTAGCTTCACACATTTGAGGTGAAACGATGTGTTCCGGTACATTTACTTCCACCACAGGGTACCATTTCATTTTATCCAGAGAATAGGTTGAAAATTCTGTCGGCACTATTCGCCCATCCACTCTTTCACCACCAAATTGCAAAGCACACCAATTACCTATATCTGAATAACCACTTTCACGTCCGCTCCAAGAAGTGTCGGTTGCAGTTAATACTTTCCATTTTCCATCTTTCAGCATATCCAGTTCCGCTTTTACCAACGGACCGTCATAAGCAGCACCAAAAGTAGTTTTCTTATACCAACCTTGTCCAAGCCATATCAACAGATCATTCTCTCCTTCTTTCAAATAAGAAGATACGTCATAAGTGACCATTAACGAACGTTTATTCAGCTGTGAAACAGCAGGGGTAAGAACATTCTCCGTAACTTTCTTTCCATTGACATATACTTCATGATACCCCAGAGAATTCACATAAAGAAAAGCTGTTGCCAGTTCATCTATTTGCACTTTTTTGCGAAGTAAAGGAGCACAAACTTTGCCTCCTTCCGGGGATGAACCGATATAGGCGCCATGTATCTGTTCCTTATTCAAAAGACCAATAGAAAAACGTGCCACCGTACTCCATTGGGAAACATTTCTTTTCCGGTCCCAGGCACGTACCCTCCAATAGCATAAAGAACGCGAAGCCAGAGGCAAGCCTTGATAAGGTACCATCACAGAAACATCAGATTTCAACTTTCCCGATTGCCATAAGTCCGCCTTCCCCCCTATTAACAGAAGACTATCTGACGCTACCTGAATTTCGTAAAAGGCTTGTCTATCCACCGCCCCATCTCCTTTCAATTTCCAGCTAAAACAGGGAGTAACGTTGTCAATCCCCAAAGGATCAACCATATTCTCACATTTTAACTCCACCAAAGAGAAAGGCCCCCTGTTCTCTTTCCCATGTACAATCTTTGGCAGACACCAAAGACAGCATATTATTCCTATGCCTAGTAACAGTTTTTTATTCTTCATAAATAAGTTTCTATGAATATTACAGCTATGGATCATCAGTCCAATACTCTCATAATAAATAATAAATGACTCAATCTATCTTTGTTAACTTGACTTTATGAGTTGTCGGCTTATTCATTTTATAGATTGTATCGACAATGGTCTTCATATATTTACTCCACACTTCGCGTATCTCAGGATACATCGCTTTGGTATACCACTCATAACTCATTCTCAGAAAACCATCTTTAGGTAAATACTCCCTAAGTTTATTTACGGCCTCCTCATTATCAGCAAACAACAGACCTTCCTTTTTCAAGAACGAGTATTCCGTCCACAAATATTCTCTGAAACGTTTTTCCACTTCAAAACGTTCTTCGTTCAGATACATGATTTTCATAGCTTGCTGATACTGGGGTGTATTGGGATAATCGGCCAGATTGATACCATCTTCCAACTGCTCAGATGAAACATTATCAATAAACAATCCGTCTATTGTCAACCGATAATGACCTTTTCCCAGGTTAGTCACCTGCAAACGCTCTTGATTAAATTCTTCCATAAACGGAACTAAATCCATAGCATCGCGTTGTGACCTTTTGTTTCCCCAACCATGTCTTGGAATAGAGTCCAAAGGATAAGGAAGTGAATTTGCCAAATAATCAAAACTTAAACTACCTGCTTCTTTCTTCAGTCCGGAGACTTTACAATTCCTATGACTTAATAGATTCTTGTTATTTGCATCAATCGAAACATCCGATACTTCGACCCCATCCAATCCCTGCGCCTTTAAAAATAAATAAGCCATCACCATCTGCCCGTCATTATCAGGATGGATTCTATCCACTCTACAAAAAGTGAATGTTGAGTCTTTCTTTTGCTCTTCCAGACTTATTTGCACCATCGGCTGATTAAAATCCACAAATCCCCATCCATTCTTCTTAGCCGCTTTGCGCTGGGCATCAATTATCTTTAAAATAGCATCATTTTTATGAAGAAAAAGCAAACTATTCAATTTCGTCGTTTCATCATAAGGTGAACCACCTATCAGCACTTTGGTCATTTTATTCTCTGCCAGCAAGCGTTTCTCTATTTCCCGAAAACTTTCCAATGATTTTTCGATCCGTTGCTCCGACAACTCCTTAGCATTCTCCTTCCAAAAAATATCATACCCTGTGTCATTCATACCAAAAGTCAGAGTCACATAAGTCGGTTTTCTGTCAAAAACATCGTAGTCCAACCGATCTTTAATATCCCATGCACTCTCCCCGCCAATTCCGGCATTCATTATTGTTATCGGCTTGTTTGGGAAACGAGTCATGTAATACAACCACACAAACGAATGATAATGTCCGCCATGGGTTATACTATTTCCAACAAAAACTACCCGTTCTCCTTTTTTAAAGGGAGGAATTGCCGATTGTGCGCACAAGCTATTACAACAAGTGCAGACTAGAAACAGCAGGAAAAATACCTTTACGTTTATTTTACAGTTCATTTGATTATATGCTTTATTACAAATTTAATTATTTATCCTTCAAAACATTCTCTTTTCCAACTTTGAATGAAAAAGAATCTTGTTTAAAAAGACGATTCAAGTTTACTTAACCACTAAAACAGATCTTTTATTTTTCCTGCAACTTCCACTAGGAAAAATCAATTTCTTATTGTCACTTGTCACTTTTCAGAGATAACCATTTATCAATCAAACGAATATCGGTGATAATAAGCAGTGACAATAAGAGTGATAATAAGATTTTCGAAGTTTCTATTGTCACTTCCAGTCTACCCACATCAAGTATGCCCACTGATTTATACAACCTTAACGTCCTATTTTTCTTCGTTCTGTCCGTACACAAAACTATTTATCATAGCACATATTAAAACAAATGACGGTAACATTAATACATAAAGAAGCTTTGACGAATAAGCTTTGTCAGTAATATGTCTTCGTTTCACGTACATGGAGCATTCGGACTATGTACGTGATCTGATGGGATTACGTATGTGAAACGATGGGATTACGTACATGAAACGAACTATTGCTAGTACCAAAAGGCATTAAGCAAGCATACATACTAGATTAATAAGTCAATCATTGTCTATTAAATCAAGCAGGTTATTCAAGGTAAAGCGTTCACTTTCTACTCCTGAGCATAGTAAATACAGTATATAAGAGATATAAAAAAACAGAAGATAGCGCAGCAATGCTGAACTTACTATCTTCTGGTATTCAAAATAAAAAAGTAGTCCTTAGTTTTCTACATATATCATATATCCAATTTCTTCTGTTCAGCCTTACCATACTGTTTAAGCAAAACACTGACTCCCTCTTTCAACATTTCCGGTTCTGCTTCAACAGAAATGGTCCGTTCTTCACCCGGCATCAAAGTTATATAATTATCAGACATGATAACAGGAAGAATTCTTTCTTGAGTAGCCGTATTCACCAATCTTATCCGGTTAGCACAAGCAACTGTTTTCGAATGATTTTTCACCGATAATTTCATCTTCCCTTCAGATATCATCGATTTGTCAACTAACTTGCAAGACAATTCTGCTTCCGGTAACGTATTCAAGGCCGTATAATCAAGATCAGTCACACCGTTTCTCCAGTAGAAGTTATCTGAAATCAAATTACCATTTGCGTCTGTCAGTTCTAACCGGATGAAATGGAGTGGAGTCAATTCCTCAACATTTTTTTGTTTCTTACCATAGATTTCAAATTCATACAGTGAATATCCAAAGTCTGTAGCACGGCTAACTCCTTCCATTTTCACATAACGCGCAGTAACCGGAGAGAGTTTGATCTCATCTGTACCGCCTTTTCCATCTTTGTTTGTATAGACAGTTTTCCATTTCTTCGCATCATTCGAGACTTGGATTTCATACTCTTTGGCACGTGCAGTTTCCCATTTCAACACAACATTCTCTATTTTTTCTTTCTTACCCAAGTCAACATAAATCCATTGAGAATCGCTCGCATCACTTTCCCAACGACTCCCTGCTCCTCCGTCAGCTACTAAAGAAGCCGGTCTGGATGCTGATGATGAAGAAGCTACCACATTCTTGCCAAAAGCCAGATTGTATGGATTGAAGTTTAACGTGAATGCTTCCGCAATGTTACTTGCCGGTACGTCCATCTGTTTTGTACGTCCATAAGCCGCAACCTCTTTTCCATTCAGGTTGTAGATAGTTGCTTTAGCATAAGCGCCCTTCAAGTCTTTGGTAGTGGTATTTACTGCTTTTATACTATTATTAGAAGAGTTCCACTGGAGATGAAGATGTTCGCAAGCCTTCTTTGCTCCCCAATAAGCTCCGGTAGGATCATAATAATAGTCATACGTCTGCCATACGAATGATGGATATGCCGGATGACTCATCCAGATCAGAAGTCCGGCTGCATCATTCCACATTTTATCATTCCATGCTTCATACATTCCTTTCATTACTTCAATATTCAGCAACTGAGCTTTCTCACAGAACTCTTCCAGACAGGAAGATTCCCCGAATTGTGTATTTACTGATTTTTTATAATTGATAGGGTTGGCATTGGACGCTTCTTTACCAAAGAAATGCTTATTCCAAACGTTATCATCATCATCTTTCAATTGTTCATCAGTAGGCAGAGGCCACCATGAGTCTTGGGGTATAAACAGTTTCACACTCTCAAATGTCGGAAAGGTAGCCGTTCCTATTTCAGTACGCAGACCATAGCCATGATCTATACCATACGGATAAGCCGGTTCATTGAATGCCAGATTACTGCCCGAAGTCTCAAAATGATGTTTAGGCGGCTGATTTCCCCACCATCCACTTCCGGATAAACCGTCCTGATTGGAACAAGACTTATACATTCGGTCGTTTTTGTCTTCTTGAGCTATCATCTCATGCAAATAATTATCCAAATCAGGCTCCGGATGTGTTTCATTAGCACCGCACCAGATAGCAATAGAAGGGTGATTCCTTAAACGTCTCACTTTATCAAGAGCATTCGCTTTGAATGCTTCCGGCTGAGCTACGCTATTATAAGCTACATACAGCCAGAAATCATTCCATACCATGATTCCATACTTATCGCAATAATCATAGAATTCATCATCAGTCACACAACCTGTCCACAAACGGATCATGTTGTAGTTCATATCTTTATGCAACTTGATTTTGGTTTCATACTCTTTGCCATGACAACGAAGCAGATACTCGCTCATTCCCCAGTTTCCACCTTTCAGATAAATCTTCTGTCCATTGATAAAGAATGTCAGAACCGGGTAATTCACTACGTTGTTGATCATCTTATATTCATACTTTTTGATACCAAAAGTAATATCCTTTTCATCCGATACTTTTCCATCTATCGAACAAGTCAGTTTACAGGTATAAAGATTCGGTTCTCCATAGCCGTTAGGCCACCAAAGTTTCGGATTACGAATAACTAATGCAGCAAAATCACTTTTATCTACCGACAACTGTGCTGTTTCTTTTCCTCCCACCCGAATGTGCTTGGAAAAGGTTATATTTCCCGGCTGAATAACACCGGAAACTTCCACTTCTTTCGGAGCAGAAGAAGCATTCTTGATTCCTGTAGAGAAAGATAACTCCGCTTGTTGCAAAGTCGGCAATTCCGAGCGAATCCACGGGTCTTCCATCACAGCATCACCTGTAATAGACAGATATGCATTTCCTGTAATTCCGGCAAGACGCCCCGGAACATACGGCATCCAATCCCAACCGGCACCTGCCAGATAGCTGGGACTACAAGCAACACCATACGGATCTTTTCCTTTACGAGTCTTTTTCTGGTCGGGATCAGTAATCAAAACCGCAACCGCATTCTTTCCTGATTTCTTAATCAGATGTGTCACATCAAATTTGGAACGCAACATATGCCCGCTTACATCTTTAGTAGATGTCTTTGTCCCCGATATTTTTTCTCCGTTAAAATAGAAATCGGCGAAACGATTGGTATTGTCAAAATGAAGCCAAACACGCTTACCGGCTGAATAAGATGCCGGAAGTTCAAATTCCGTACGATACCAGAAAGGACGGTTATAAAACGCCTCGTCTACTTTGTATATATTATCAGCATAGTTAGGATCGGGAACGATTCCGGCTTCAACATATGCTGTAAAAACTGCTCCGGGCACTACTCCTTTCACATAGTCCGGCATTTTAAAACCTGGGGTAGAGATTTGTTCTCCTCCCATATTATTCAAATCTGCCTGCGGTTTGACTTCCCATACTATCTTGGGATTGGAACTGTTCAATGACATGGTAGAAGTCTGAGCATGCCCTATTCCATTCAGTACAAACAAACTTGATGCCAGTAAAAGAAGTCTAAACTTATTCATCATATTATTCAGCTATTTTAAATGTTAGATAAAACTCCCCATTTTGTATTGGGCTTATCGCCCATAAATAATTCCAATGTTCCTCCTGCTGCAATCTCAGCAAAGTCAAGGTAACATTTATTGTACTCCTTGCCATTCAGTAAGGCTTTTTGTATATATAGATTATTTGTGTTGTTATTGTGAGCAATAATAGTAAATACTTTTCCCTGATGATATTTTGAATCCAGCTTAAATTCTACCTTGTCAAAAACAGGACTGGTTATTTCCATACGTGTATTACCGGGACAGGAAGGATGAATTCCGGAAGCAGCCAATATATACCACGCAGACATCTGTCCGACATCTTCATTGCCAACAATTCCTTCTACTTTGTTCGCATAAGCATTTTTACAGATATATCGTGTCCACTTCTGTGTATACCAAGGCACATCCAGCTGATTAAAAAGGAAAGGAACAAAATGTACCGGTTCATTAGCATGATTATAATAATTATTCCATAACATATCAGAAGGAGTATGATCAAATAAATTAGTCAGATTAGCTATTACCTTTTCCTTGCCACCCATCAATTCAACCATTCCCGGAACATCATGCGGTACAAACCAACCTTGCTGATAAGCATTCGACTCAATGCAACCATACCATTCTTCGGTCAGTGCATTCTCCGGCCATGCTTTCCATGATCCATCTGCATTACGGGGACGGAACCAGCCTTTTTCCACATCAAACATATTATGATAGGCTTGCCCTTTTTCATAAAAGAGCTTTGCATCTTCTTCTTTTCCCAACGCCTTTGCCAACTGAGCCACACACCAGTCTGCATAAGCATATTCCAGAGTATACGAAATACTCAACGGTTCAGGTGTATATCCCAACAAATCATTCCCAAACTTAGCCGACGTGTTGACTGCATACTGATATGCTTTTTCCACATCGTATGTGCGAATTCCTTTCATATAAGCGTCTGCCAGCACCGACAATGCAGGATTACCTATCATACAACCGGAATAAGAATTCAGAAGTTCCCAACGTTCGTAATATTCCCGTCCACTCTGATCTGCCATCGTTATCAGTGAATTCAACGCATCACTCACCAAATGCGGATTGATCATCGCTTGTAAAGGGAACTGGCTACGGAAAACATCCCAACCACTAAATATGGTACGTTTGATAAATGTACCATCCTGTTCATGTATCTTTTTATCTCCGCCAATGTATCGCCCGTCTACATCTGTATAGATACGCGGATCAATCATAGTATGATACAATGATGTATAAAAAACAGTTTTCTCGTCATCCGTTCCACCGGATATCCGTACACGGCTAAGCTCTTGATTCCACAAATCATTTGCTTCCTGTTTTACTTGAGCAAAGTTTTTAGAAGCAATCTCCTGTTTAAAGTTGTTGGCTGCTCCTTCCATATCGACAAAGGAGATACCGACTTTCATCTCAACTTCTTCTCCTTCTTTCGTCGGAAATTCGGTGAAGAATCCAAGATGCTTTCCTTCCAGCTCTTTTTTATCTTTAATGACCGGAGCTTGTGATACACGTGTCAGATAAGGAATACTCACCACTTCATCACGCTTCCGAACCCAGTCATCGGGAATATCTGCACTCCAAAAACCATAATTACTCAATGGTTTGCTAAATTGTGCATAATAATAAACAGTATAATCGGAGTTTCCCTCACCGTTTCCCCATCCGCCACCATCGGGTGTACACTTCATCCAACCTTGGATGGTATGATCATCCAATACTTTCACATATTGCGAAGTGGAGGTTCCTCCCACTCTACGTGCCAAGTCTATCTGAATACGAGATTGCTCACTGGAAGGGAAAGTGAATTGCAATATTCCACAATGAGGTGTCGCACTACTCTCTACTTTAATCTTATAATCAGTCAGTTCTACTGAATAATACCCTGCTTTAGCTATTTCGGTTGCTTTATCATAAGCAGAACGATAACCTTTTATACTTCCATCTTCTTTACCCGCAATTTTTTGCAATTTGCCCGTTGTAGGCATCACAAGGAAATTTCCTAAATCCCCAAACCACCCTACTCCACTCATTTGGGTAAAGGCAAAACCTTCAATGGTTTTATGTTCATCACTATAACCGGAACCATTGTCACCGCCGGTTATTGTATTAGGACTTACTTGTACCATGCCGTAAGGAGTAGTAGCGCCGGGAAATGTCTTACCTAATCCATGATAAACACCGGCAGCTCCTACACTGGTACTGGCACCTATAAAAGGATTTACATAATCAGTCGGAATTAAATCTTCTGTTACCACTCCTGCCGAAGAACAAGCTGTCAGCCACAAAAAAGAGCAAGCTATTAAAAGATTAGCGCTAGCTTTATACATAAAAATATTACAGTTTACTATTATTAGAATATGTTCAATTCAAGTTCAAAGCAAATGTCTTTATACCGAAACGAGGGATAGAAATACTAATTTCAGATTTTCCGGCACGTGTTTTTATTGTCTTTCTGTCGATAATTCTACCATTCAGATCTACTTCTTCTATACTAGACAGCGGTATATCAAAAGTGATATTGTGCTGCTTCTTGTCACCTTCCGCATTAAACAAGCGTAATATAATTTTCCCATCTTTCATATTGGCAGCACTCACCTGATAACCGCTGTTCTTTAAGTTTACCAATGATCTTGACTCCAATTTTACAGATGGATGATAAGAACATAACAATGGTTCATTCCAACAATCACTCTTCGTTGCAATAGCAGCCTTGTCCCATTTTCCACGATGAGGAACAATAGCATATTTCATTCTCAATGGTCCCGTGATCTTATAGTCAGGTCCCCAAAGTCCATTACCAGAATATTGAGCAGTCAATCCTAGCGGATAATCCTCTCCATGTGAATAGGAAGTTGTATGATCTGAGAATAAAGCCAATGCATAATCCCCTTCCTGCTCTGCCAAATCAACCCAATGGAGAATAATGTTATGCTTAATCTGATCCCAACTATTGAAAAATGTATTATCTAACTTACTTTCACAAACATCAAACGGTGCGTTTTTATAAATACGGGGAGAACGAAGATCTACAGGGAAAAGTACACTTAACTTAAATCTGTCATCACAATAAGCTCTGCGATTATCCCGCCAACTATTTTCTTTATATTCTCCTATACCTACATTTTTCTTCCAGTTAATAGTAAGATCAAAATCAATACGTTTCTCCCCTTGGGCAATGCTTATAATCTGTACAAAAGGATGTGAAGCGATTTCTCCTTCCAATTTTACCTTTGTCTCTTGTATATTACTCCGCAAAACCGTCATCTTAGCTGGAGTCTCTGTAGAAGACCGAAACTTACCTTCGTCATAAAAATAGCCTCTCAGCTCACCAATCGAATAGTCACCCGTCTGTTTGGCAAACTCCTTGTTTCCTTCTTTTTTGGCTACCAGACTTTTAATAATTCCTCCCTTCGACAAGTCAAAAACAATTTTATACATATCATTTTCAACCACATATTCCCGTTCATTTATTATCTTTTCGTTTCCTGAAACCGTTCTTTTACCTGTCTTTACTTGCTTTATACAGTATGTGGAGTAGCCGAAGGGAGGAACATCTGCTTCAAACAACAATCTAATTTTTCCACCTTCTTTTCCTATTGAATAATCAACTTTTTTATTTCTACAATCATTGACTTCCAAATCAGTATCTGCATATTCCTGTGGAAGTACAACATTGACCTGCTCTGTTCTTCTTATCCCCAATGTATTATAAACACGTACAAATCCCTGAGCATTTTCAGAATTAATAGTATCGTTATCAAAACTGCATATAGAAGCGGAAGTAATTTTATCAGCCACAGTATTTGTCTCATCTGTCCATCGCTTTATTTGATCCGCCCACGTTCCAAATTTATTTAGTCCATTATAAGGTACAATCCAGGAATCATGATGTTGCGCAAGCATCAAAGTACGCCATGCCTCATCCAAATCTTCCTGAACACAAGTGTAACCATTGGCAAGATGAGCAATAACAGACATCTTCTCTGCCATTATTATTTTATTCTCAGAAGTACGTACTTCTTGAGCAATTCTCTGCAACACTTGGCTTCCCCACATTAAGTTTACACGCATATCTTCCTGCGAGAAATGCCAGTCATCATTCGTTTTACCAATGGAAATATTCTCAAAATAATCTTTCCACGTCACATAAATTGAATTACTTTTTATATTCTTTCCACTTCCCAACCATGGACCATTTTTCCATCCGGCATCTTGGAAACACATTCCCACAGGATGTTCAATCCCTGCATCACGACAAGCATTCAGATAAGATTCTTCATTACACCAAGCAGTTGTCTGCCAAGTAGAATTCTCTTCCAATTTCTCGCAAGCATAGCGAGGAACAGTAAGAATGGGAGTTCCATCCGGGCCTACCCAATTGACCAATTCGCCGCCATAAGCGTTAGTGTATCCTCCCCAACAAGTATTCGGGCATTTGAGTACAGCATACTTAAAACCAAATAGCTTCAATATCTGAGGCAAACAACTTGTGAAACAAGGTTCTTCCACAGAATAAGTGGTAAAAGTCACTCCCGGAAAATGTTTATTTATCTTAGCAATACCATATTGAAACTGACGTATAATGCTTTCGCCCGATATATTATAACAATAAGGCTGAGCATAAGTAGGATTTGTAAACTCTACCTGTTTACTTACTACTATATTTTTTAATTGTCGATAGGCTTCAGGAGTCTGTATTTGCACCGTATCCCATGTTTCAGGCTCTATTTCCAGACAAATTCGCCAATCCGGATGCTTGGACAACTGGTCGACAATAAACTGAGTTTTCCACTTCACCGGATAATGCCCGTATATCCCTCCATGATATCCATCAACAAAATAAGCTTGTTGCGAATGAACATGCGTACATATAAAAACAAGTAGTAATATGATGTTATAAAGTCTATTCATGGTATTTTTAAGCCTATTTATTTTCGCAATTCTCTATCCGACTCATAAATTCAGATAGTTTTTGCTTAGCAAGTTCTCTATCATCCTTAGGAAACGACCAATCCACAAGAGCCACAACATTTTGATACTCAATAAATTCCTCTCGTATTTCCCCATTATTATTCACATCCAAAAGGAAGTCTTCCTTCTCTTCTGAAGTCAATTCACCTGCAAAATATTTATTTAAATTAGTTCCCATTATTCGTTCCTTTTTACAAAAGAACGATTATCCTGGTAAATACCCCTAAAAAAATATCAATAAAATTATTAAAAGTCATGCTGCAAGGCAAATATTTAGTTTTACCCTTAACTTTTTGAGTGCTATCCCCATCTGACATTCTACTGTATTTACTGAAATACCCAAACGTTCTGAGATTTCTCTATATTTTAATCCTTCGACACGACTTAATAAAAATATGTCACGACATTTCCGAGGCAAACTATTGATTGCATTGCGAACGAGAATTTCCGTTTCATTTCCTTCCGAGATATCCGATACATCAAACCTGTCTAAAGATTGTAACTTCAAAGACATTTCTATTTCGAAAGATGTTTGTACAAACTCAATATATTTCTGTTCAAACATTTTATGTTTCAAATGATCCAAGCATCTGTTCTTTATTAACCTGAAAAGATACGCGTTCATATTTTCAATGCGATCCATAGAATCGCGCTTCGCCCATAAGTCGGTAAACACATCTTGTGTTATGTTTTCGGCATCCTCTTCCAGTATCACAAATTCCTTTGCAAACCGAACTAATTTTGAATAATAAGTAAGATACAATTCTGAAAAATCCATAGTTGTGTTTCTTTAGATTAGTATTCAGTTATCAAAAATCTTGTGATGCAAATATAGAGATGAAAAAAGCCTACTTCTTATTGGAAGTAGGCTGTAAAGTAGATATTTTTAAAGGTATTTTTCAGATAACATATTATTATTCAATATTTTACCAATTTACCATTTTAAGGTTTTGGTAAACCAAATAGAATCATTTTTGAGACAAAGAACCAAGCTTTTTCACCTCTTCTTCGAAGATATTTCCATCTAATACAGACATCCTCTTCACTTTACTCTTATAATTATAGATCGTTTGTACTGAGTAATGCAAGAAAACAGCAATTTGCGAAACATCTGTAATCCCCATTCGCATCAAAGCAAAAATACGCAATTCTGTATTCAACTGGTCTTTGTCCAGTTTATAACAATCTTCCGGTTTCAACAATGAATTGAACTCTTCGACAAAATTAGGATACAATTTTAAGAACGCTTTATCAAAATTGGTATATAATCCTTCCAGTTCCTTTTCAAAAGGACGAGAAGAAGATTTGTATAAATCATCTACTTGTCCGGTTTTTATTTTTCGATTTACATTTTTCCTATATTCATCCAGTTTATTAATGTAAACGGCACACTGGTTCATAAAATAGCCTACATATCTTTCTTTTATTAAATTAGCCTCATCCAAATTCTTGTTCAACGCAACCAACTCTTCATTCATAACATTAAGATTCTTCTTTGCACGGGAAACAATCTTAGTCTGTTTATAAGTGAAATATAAAGTGATAGCAAGAGCTACTACAAACAGACTAGTGAGCAAAATATAAAAACGAAGATTCTGCTTTTGCTTCTCTAGCCTATATAAGTAAGTATTCTCTATAATAGGATGAATACGGGCTATTACCGTATTCTTAAAACGGGAATTATAAAAGATAGCATCACTCAATGCTACTTTGATATAATTATAAGATCTATCGATATCTCCTTTATGGTATAAATTCACAGCTAAAGTCAATAAAGCCTCATTTTCTTTCACTGCCAATTTTATATCGGTCATAGCAGCTAATATAAGATACTTTTCCTCTAATTCAAGCTCTCCAACCTGTCTATACGCTCTTGACAGTCCCATAGACATCATCGCAAACCCATGAGTACCAGTTTTTTCCTTTTGATAGATTTTAGTCAGTATCTTAAGTGCTTCTTTTGCATTTCCCTGATCCTGAAGTTTTATAGCTCTTTCTTTCGAATATTCCTCCGAGGCATCATACAAAATACTCATGACTGTATCTCGATATGCCTCTTTTTCAACCAAATATTCACTGGCGAACCGAACATCATCTGTATATTTAATCAGGTTTTCATAATACCGAATACGATTCCAACAATACAAAGCTTGTAAATGACTTGGTAAATCCGAACAATTGATAGACTTGAAAATATCATTAGCTTGAACAAACAGCCCCGACAACGAATAAACAAAAGCCAACTGTAACTTGCCTTCCAATAAGTAGGTTTCATTACCCAGTTTTTTAGCTATCTCAATATTTTCATTAATGTATTGTTCTGCAGAATCGCAGACAAACGTTTCATATTGGTGGAGGATTTCGGAGTTCAGACGGTACATATCGTCCAATGTCTTCTGTTCTTTCTTTTTCGCTTTCAGCTCTTTGATAGTAGCTTCTTTCTTTTCTGTATACACAAGACGCTCAGAAATCACTTTATCTAAAACTTTCAACAGAGAATCATTCTCGCTATTTGCATGAAGATCCAACAATGAACCTAGTAAAATTGTTATAAAGCAAAGTGTGTATTTCATATCAATGTGTTATATACAATTTGCAAAAAAATGAATTTTCTTTGGGTAATTCGTCAAAAAGAACGTAAATCGTTCTTTTTATTACATCTTTTAACCAAATGCGAACTGATTCATACTATAAAAGAAGATAATTCTCCAGAGCAATATGAAGATAAAAACGGACTTGAAGTAAAGCAAGTTAAAAAATACTTTTTTGTAATCCGGACTTTGCAAAAAATATGAATATTAATCCTATATTTGCAGCCGTTAAAAGAGAAAGATGAAACAAAGCTTAAAATACGGACTATTTCTGGTACTTGCTTTGCTGATCCATGTTGTTCCCAATGAAACAATGGAAGATAACTGCAGAGTAGCCCCCCCGACATATCGCCAGGAGAAATGCTACGTATCTCAGGACCACCCTGTTCATAATGCTCTTGAACGCCTATATTATTTTTATTCTACCCAATCTTGTGATATGAGTCATGCAGATGTTGCACATGTCCCCACGGATAAAAGCGTGCAACTGCTGATTGCTTATTTTCGTGAATATAAAAGCCAGCAAAACACTTCGCAAACTCATTCACTTCATATTCCCAAGTACTTTTACGATCCTATTACATATTATATATATGGCCTAAGGAAGATCGTCATTTAGACGGTACAATCTTTTATCTTATTCGTCAATTCATTACAGTTGGTTTCATCCGGGTGTGGAAAAACTAATTGTTTATCTCTATATAATATTCAATCTAAACAGCTATTGAAATTATGAATTTTACATTTTTAGTTGTTGTTTTACTGACAGCGCTTGCTTTTGTCGGTGTAGTAATAGCCCTTTCACGAGCTATTTCACCACGTTCGTACAATGTACAAAAGTTTGAAGCTTATGAATGTGGTATACCAACGCGTGGCAAATCATGGATGCAGTTCCGTGTAGGTTACTACTTGTTTGCCATCTTGTTTCTGATGTTCGACGTGGAGACAGCTTTCTTGTTCCCGTGGGCAGTGGTCATGCATGACATGGGGCCCCAAGGACTCGTTAGCATTCTCTTCTTCTTTATTATTTTAGTTCTGGGTCTTGCTTATGCCTGGAGGAAAGGAGCTTTGGAATGGAAATAACCAAAAAACCGAAAATAAAATCAATTCCGTATGATGAATTCATCGATAATGAATCATTGGAAAAGTTGGTCAAAGAACTTAATGCCGGAGGAGCGAATGTTTTTCTCGGGGTTCTGGACGATCTGGTCAACTGGGGACGCAGCAATTCACTGTGGCCGCTTACTTTCGCAACCAGCTGTTGCGGTATCGAATTCATGGCACTGGGTGCCGCGCGTTATGATATGGCCCGCTTCGGGTTCGAAGTAGCACGTGCCAGTCCGCGTCAAGCTGATATGATCATGGTTTGCGGAACAATCACGAATAAGATGGCACCGGTACTGAAACGCTTGTATGACCAAATGCCTGATCCGAAATATGTGGTTGCCGTAGGTGGATGTGCCGTCAGTGGAGGTCCTTTTAAAAAGTCATACCACGTGGTGAACGGAGTGGACAAGATTCTTCCGGTAGACGTATATATTCCCGGATGTCCGCCGCGCCCGGAAGCTTTCTATTATGGCATGATGCAATTACAACGTAAAGTGAAAATAGAAAAATTCTTTGGTGGAACGAATAGAAAAGAGAAGAAACCGGAATTTATGAAATGAAGAATGAAAAATGAAGAATGAAGAGTTTCTATGTAGTTCCGAAATTCAGATAATTCTTCATTCCTAATTCTTAATTTAAACAATTATGCAAGAAATACAATTTATAGCTCCTGCAGCGTTACACGACGAGATGCTGCGCTTGCGAAATGAAAAACAGATGGACTTCTTGGAAAGCCTGACCGGTATGGACTGGGGAGTGGCAGACGAGAAGGACGCCCCGGAGAAACTCCGTGGTTTAGGCGTTGTCTACCATCTGGAATCGACTGTTACGGGAGAACGGATAGCACTAAAAACAGCCGTGAACGACCGTGAACGACCGGAAATTCCGTCAGTCAGCGATATATGGAAGATAGCCGACTTTTACGAACGCGAAGTCTTCGACTACTATGGCATTGTTTTCGTAGGTCATCCGGATATGCGCCGCCTTTACTTACGTAATGATTGGGTAGGATACCCCATGCGTAAAGATAATGATCCGGAGAAAGACAATCCGCTTTGTATGGCCAACGAGGAGACGTTCGATACAACACAGGAAATAGAACTTAATCCGGACGGAACCATTAAAAACAGAGAAATGAAACTCTTCGGAGAAGAAGAGTATGTAGTCAACATTGGTCCGCAACACCCTGCAACGCATGGTGTAATGCGCTTCCGCGTTTCTCTTGAAGGCGAGATCATTCGTAAAATCGATGCTAACTGCGGTTATATCCACCGGGGTATTGAAAAAATGAACGAAAGTCTTACATATCCGCAGACACTGGCGTTAACAGACCGCCTCGATTATCTGGGAGCACACCAAAACCGCCATGCTTTATGCATGTGTATCGAGAAAGCAATGGGCATTGAAGTGAGCGACCGTGTCAAATACATCCGTACTATCATGGATGAGTTGCAACGCATTGACTCTCACTTACTATTCTACTCCGCGCTTGCCATGGACCTCGGAGCACTAACAGCTTTCTTCTATGGATTCCGTGACCGTGAAAAGATTCTCGATATTTTTGAAGAAACTTGTGGCGGACGCTTGATTATGAACTACAATACTATTGGTGGTGTACAAGCTGACCTTCATCCTAATTTCATCAAACGAGTGAAAGAATTTATCCCTTATATGAGAGGAATCATTCACGAATACCATGACATATTTACCGGCAACATTATCGCTCAAAGCCGTATGAAGGGAGTCGGTGTCTTAAGTCGTGAAGATGCAATTTCATTTGGTTGTACCGGAGGTACAGGCCGTGCTTCAGGATGGGCTTGTGATGTGCGTAAGCGAATACCGTATGGTGTATATGATAAAGTAGACTTTCAGGAAATTGTTTATACGGAAGGCGACTGTTTTGCCCGTTACTTGGTTCGTATGGACGAAATCATGGAAAGCCTGAAGATTATTGAGCAATTAATAGACAATATTCCCGAAGGACCCTACCAGGAAAAGATGAAACCTATCATCCGTGTTCCCGAAGGCAGTTATTATGCTGCCGTAGAAGGAAGCCGTGGAGAATTCGGAGTTTTTCTCGAAAGTCAGGGTGACAAGATGCCTTATCGCCTGCACTATCGCGCTACGGGATTGCCACTTGTTGCTGCAATCGATACGATTTGTCGCGGAGCAAAGATCGCTGACTTGATTGCCATCGGAGGAACACTGGACTATGTAGTACCGGATATCGACCGATAAACAAGAGATAAAACAAGTATTAAGTATAAAGTATTAAGTATTAACCGACTATGCAATATGATATACGCTATATTCCGCATGGAATTAATACTTAATACTTAAAACCTAATAATTAAAATATATATGTTCGACTTTAGTATAGTAACAAACTGGATACATGAGCTGCTGCTCTCCGTCATGCCGGAGGGATGGGCTATCTTTATAGAGTGCGTAGCTGTCGGCGTGTGCATCATTGCACTATATGCTATTCTGGCTATCGTATTAATTTACATGGAACGTAAAGTCTGTGGTTTCTTCCAGTGCCGTCTCGGTCCGAACCGTGTCGGTAAATGGGGTTCTATTCAAGTGATATGCGACGTACTCAAGATGCTGACCAAGGAGATTTTCACTCCAAAGGATGCCGACCGCTTTCTCTACAACCTGGCTCCATTCATGGTAATTATCGCCTCGTTCCTCACTTTCGCTTGTATTCCTTTTAATAAAGGAGCGGAAATTCTGAATTTTAATGTGGGCGTATTCTTCCTGCTGGCAGCTTCCAGTATCGGTGTAGTAGGTATTCTGCTTGCCGGCTGGGGTAGTAATAATAAGTTTTCTCTGATCGGTGCCATGCGAAGCGGTGCACAGATTATCAGTTATGAACTGTCTGTAGGCATGAGTATCATGACGATGGTTGTACTGATGGGTACCATGCAATTCTCTGAAATTGTAGAGGGGCAAGCCAACGGATGGTTTATCTTTAAAGGACATATTCCTGCCGTGATCGCTTTCATCATCTATCTCATTGCCGGAAATGCAGAATGTAACCGTGGTCCGTTCGACCTTCCTGAAGCTGAAAGTGAATTGACAGCCGGATATCATACGGAATATTCCGGTATGCACTTCGGTTTCTTTTATCTAGCGGAATATCTGAATTTGTTTATCGTAGCCAGTGTAGCCGCTACTATCTTCTTAGGAGGCTGGATGCCGCTGCATATCGTTGGTCTGGACGGATTCAACGCTGTAATGGACTACATCCCCGGCTTCATCTGGTTCTTTGCCAAGGCATTCTTCGTTGTGTTCCTCTTAATGTGGATCAAATGGACTTTTCCACGTCTGCGTATCGACCAGATTCTGAATCTGGAATGGAAATATCTGGTTCCTATTTCTATGGTAAACCTATTGTTAATGGCATGTTGTGTCGCTTTCGGCTTCCACTTTTAAACGGTAAGACGGCGCAACCGGGTTTCCATTTGGAATAATCATATAATATAAGAATTATGGAATATAAAGATCAAAAATATACGTACTTAGGAGGACTGATACATGGTATCAGCACTCTAGCAACGGGTATGAAAACCAGTATCAAGGTATACTTCCGTAAGAAGGTGACTGAACAGTATCCTGAAAACCGGAAAGAGCTGAAAATGTTCGACCGGTTCCGTGGTACACTGGCAATGCCCCACAATGAGAATAACGAACACCGCTGTGTAGCCTGCGGATTGTGTCAGATGGCTTGTCCGAACGATACAATCAAAGTGACCAGCGAAACGATTGAGACAGAGGACGGTAAGAAGAAGAAAATCCTGGCAAAATATGAATATGACCTGGGAGCTTGTATGTTCTGCCAACTGTGCGTGAATGCTTGTCCGCACGATGCCATCACGTTCGACCAGAATTTCGAGCATGCTGTCTTTGACCGGACGAAGCTTGTCTTGCGACTGAATCATGTCGGTAGTAAAGTAATTGAAAAGAAAAAAGAAGTTTAGATATGGGATCAACACTTGAAACAGTAGTATTCTACTTTTTGGCAGCATTTATTATTGCAATGTCCATCATGACGGTGACTACCCAACGTATTGTCCGCTCAGCCACCTATCTGCTCTTCGTGCTCTTCGGCACGGCTGGCATCTATTTCCTGCTGGGTTACACATTTCTGGGATCTGTCCAGATTATGGTTTATGCCGGTGGTATCGTCGTTCTTTATGTATTCTCCATCCTGCTGACCAGCGGAGAAGGTGACCGCGCCGAGAAACTAAAACGAAGCAGGCTTCTGGCAGGACTCTTTACGATGATTGCAGGTCTGGGAATTATCTTGTTCATCACTCTGAAGCACAACTTCCTGCAAACCGGAAATCTGGCACCGCAGGAGATAAACATTCACGCTATCGGTAATGCCCTGCTAAGCAGTGACAAATATGGTTATATATTACCTTTCGAAGCAATCAGTATTTTATTGCTGGCTTGTATCATCGGTGGTATCATAATCGCCCGAAAGAGATAAATAAGTAAGTATTAACTATTAAGTATCAGGTATTAGGCTGCGCAATGAACCGCAGGGAATTAATACTTAACACTTAAAACCTAATAATTTCAGATATGATACACATGGAATATTATCTGGTAGTTTCTACCATCATGATGTTTGCAGGAATCTATGGATTCTTTACCCGCCGTAACACGCTGGCTATCCTGATTTCTGTAGAGTTAATGCTGAATGCCACGGACATCAACTTCGCCGTGTTCAACCGTTTTCTCTTTCCGGGAGGAATGGAAGGTTATTTCTTTGCACTCTTTTCCATCGCCATCTCGGCTGCGGAAACAGCAATCGCTATCGCCATCATGATTAACATTTATCGTAATCTCCGAAGCATTCAGGTTCGCAATCTGGACGACTTGAAGTGGTGACGCGTTTCATCACCGGAGGAGCTAAGAGTTTCATGCCTTGAAACTAAAAGTTTCATACCGGGGAAACAAGAGTTTCACGCCGGGGAAACAAGAGTTTCGCACCGGGGAAACAAAGGTTTCATACCGGGAAACACAACGGCAAGTCCGGTAATGACGGCTATAAGCTAAAAGATAAAGAATGAATTATAATAAAACAAGTAATTAAAACAAACTGTATGGAACTAACAATTCTAATACTCCTTCTTCCCTTCCTCTCCTTCCTCATTCTGGGAATCGGAGGAAAATGGATGTCTCATCGGACAGCGGGTACTATCGGTACGCTGATACTGGGAGCAGTAGCAGTACTATCATACGTTACAGCTTTCCAATATTTCTCCGCTCCACGCCTGGAAGACGGAACATTTGCCACATTGATACCTTATAATTTTACGTGGCTTCCTTTCACCGAGACTTTACGATTTGACTTGGGCATTCTGCTCGATCCCATATCTGTGATGATGTTGATCGTCATCTCCACCGTATCACTGATGGTGCATATCTACTCCTTCGGTTATATGAAAGGCGAGACTGGTTTTCAACGTTATTACGCTTTCCTGTCACTCTTCACCATGTCTATGCTGGGACTGGTTGTGGCAACAAATATTTTCCAGATGTATCTTTTCTGGGAACTGGTGGGTGTAAGTTCTTACTTACTGATCGGATTCTACTATACCAAACCTGCTGCTATTGCGGCTTCCAAGAAAGCGTTCATCGTCACTCGTTTTGCTGACCTGGGTTTCCTGATCGGTATTCTGATCTACGGATATTATGGTGGAACCTTCGGTTTTACCCCGGACACAGTTTCATTGATTAGTGGCGGAGCCTCCATGCTTCCATTAGCGCTCGGACTGATGTTTGTCGGTGGTGCCGGAAAGAGTGCCATGTTCCCATTACACATTTGGTTACCTGATGCCATGGAAGGTCCGACTCCGGTCAGTGCCCTAATCCATGCTGCTACAATGGTCGTTGCCGGTGTGTATCTGGTTGCCCGTATGTTTCCGCTTTTCATCGCTTATGCACCTGATGTGCTGCACATGATTGCCTGGGTAGGTGCCTTCACGGCTTTCTATGCTGCAAGTGTAGCTTGCGTACAATCGGACATCAAGCGTGTACTGGCATTCTCTACGATCTCACAGATTGGCTTTATGATGGTAGCTTTAGGCGTTTGTACTTCTATGGACCCACATGAAGGAGGTTTGGGCTACATGGCTTCCATGTTCCACCTCTTCACACATGCCATGTTCAAAGCATTACTATTTTTGGGTGCCGGCAGCATTATCCATGCGGTACACTCCAACGAAATGTCAGCTATGGGAGGATTACGCAAATACATGCCTATTACTCACTGGACATTCCTGATTGCCTGTCTTGCCATTGCCGGTATTCCTCCATTCTCCGGTTTCTTCTCCAAAGATGAGATTCTGGCAGCATGCTTCCAATACAGTCCGGTAATGGGTTGGGTAATGACAGTGATTGCTGCAATGACAGCATTCTACATGTTCCGTCTCTACTATGGTATCTTCTGGGGGAAAGAGCCGTCCCGGGCAAGTTCCCATTCGGATCATACACCGCACGGAAACCAGGAAGCGGCACCTTGCCACCCACATGAAAGTCCGTTGGCTATGACATTTCCATTAATGTTTCTGGCTGCTGTTACCTGTGGAGCAGGTTTCATCCCTTTCGGACACTTTATCAGTTCGAACGGTGAATCCTATTCTATTCATCTTGATCCGTCAGTAGCTATCACAAGTGTTGTTATTGCAATCATTTCTATAGCAGTTGCTACCTGGATGTATAAGAATGCCAGACAGCCAGTCGCCGATTCGTTGGCCAAACAGTTTAAAGGCTTACACAAGGCGGCATACAATCGTTTTTATATCGACGATATATACCAGTTTGTAACACACAAGATTATCTTCCGCTGCATTTCTACTCCTATCGCCTGGTTTGACCGTCATGTTGTAGACGGATTCTTTGATTTTCTGGCATGGGCAACGAATACAACCAGCGACGAAATTCGTGGTTTACAAAGCGGTCAGGTACAGCAATACGCATATGTGTTCCTTTGCGGAGCGTTGGCGCTTATCCTGCTGTTGGTTCTTTAATATAGTAAATAGTAAATCTTTAATTAGTAAATCATAAAGATGAATTTTTTATCAATCTTCGTACTCATCCCCTTACTGATGCTTGCCGGACTTTGGGCAGCACGGGGCATAAAAGCAATCCGAGGGGTTATGGTTACCGGCGCATCGGCACTTCTGATAGCCTCCGTCGTTCTTACCTTCATGTATTTGGGAGAACGCAGTGCCGGAAACACGGCAGAAATGTTATTCCGTGCAGATACGGTTTGGTATGCTCCGCTCAACATCGCTTATTCGGTAGGTGTTGACGGAATTTCGGTAGCGATGTTATTATTGTCTGCCATTATTGTGTTCACAGGTACGTTCGCTTCCTGGCGTCTGCAACCTCTGACAAAAGAATATTTCCTCTGGTTCACCCTATTGTCTATGGGAGTATTCGGATTCTTTATATCAATCGACTTGTTTACCATGTTCATGTTCTACGAAATCGCGTTGATTCCTATGTACCTGCTAATCGGCGTATGGGGATCGGGACAGAAAGAATATGCAGCCATGAAACTGACACTTATGCTAATGGGTGGTTCCGCTTTCCTGCTGATCGGTATCCTCGGAATCTATTTCGGTTCGGGAGCTACTACCATGAACCTTCTGGAGATTGCACAGTTGCACAACATACCTTTTGCACAGCAATGCATCTGGTTCCCGCTGACCTTCCTTGGGTTTGGCGTATTGGGTGCTCTTTTCCCATTCCATACATGGAGTCCCGACGGTCATGCTTCCGCACCGACTGCCGTATCCATGCTTCATGCCGGAGTACTAATGAAACTGGGAGGTTACGGATGTTTCCGTATTGCCATGTATCTGATGCCGGAAGCTGCTAATGAACTTTCATGGATCTTCCTGATACTGACAGGTATCTCTGTTGTCTACGGAGCTTTCTCCGCTTGCGTACAGACAGACTTGAAATACATCAATGCTTACTCTTCCGTATCTCACTGCGGACTGGTACTTTTTGCCATTCTGATGCTGAATCAGACAGCCGCAACAGGAGCCATTCTTCAGATGCTTTCCCACGGATTGATGACAGCCTTGTTCTTCGCCCTGATCGGTATGATCTACGGACGTACGCATACCCGCGATGTCCGCGAACTTGCAGGGTTAATGAAAGTGATGCCGTTCCTCAGCGTTTGTTATGTGATTGCCGGTCTTGCCAATCTCGGTTTGCCGGGCTTAAGTGGATTCATTGCTGAAATGACCATCTTCGTCGGATCTTTCCAGAACAACGATGTATTCCACCGTACACTGACCATCATCGCTTGTTCATCCATTGTTATTACGGCAGTTTATATCCTGCGTCTGGTAGGCAAGATTCTGTACGGCACCTGCACTAACAAACATCATCTCGCATTGACAGATGCGACCTGGGATGAACGCGTAGCTGTTATTTGCCTCATCGTTTGTGTAGCCGGATTGGGTATGGCTCCTTTCTGGGTAAGCCACATGATTGGTGAAAGTGTACTCCCTGTGGTCTCACAACTCATCCCATAACCTTTAATTTTTAATCTTTAATTCTTAATTTATAAAGATGGATTATTCACAATTTCTACATATGCGGGAAGAGCTGTCGCTCATAGCAGTTTTACTACTGCTATTCCTTGCCGATCTCTTCATGAGCCCGGACGCACACAAGCAAAAAGGAACGACACCTGTCTTAAACACCATGCTGCCTGTTATCCTGATGGCAATCCATACAGCGATCAATCTGGTTCCCGGGACAACTGCCGATATTTTTGGCGGCATGTATCACTATGTGCCCATGCATACGGTTGTCAAATCAATACTGAATATAGGTACACTGATCGTTTTCCTGATGGCACACGAATGGATGAAACGCGATGATACTTCATTCAAACAAGGCGAGTTCTATGTACTTATACTCTCTACCTTGTTCGGTATGTATCTTATGATTTCCGCAGGACACTTCCTGATGTTCTTTATCGGACTGGAAACAGCCTCCATCCCTATGGCAGCATTAATTGCTTTCGACAAGTATCGTCACAACTCTGCTGAAGCCGGTGCCAAGTACATCCTTACCGCCCTCTTCTCCAGTGCACTGTTGCTCTTTGGTCTTTCTATGATTTACGGTTCCGCAGGAACACTCTATTTCGAAGACCTTCCTGCACATATCGACGGAAATCCGTTGCAAATCATGGCATTTGTATTCTTCTTTACCGGTATGGCGTTTAAACTTTCTCTGGTCCCGTTCCATTTATGGACGGCAGACGTTTACGAAGGCGCACCAAGTGCAGTTACTGCCTACCTGAGTGTCATTTCTAAAGGTTCGGCAGCATTTGTGCTGATGGCTATCCTGATCAAAGTATTCGCACCGATGATACATGACTGGCAGGAAGTGCTTTACTGGGTGACTATCGCCTCTATCACCATTGCCAACATATTCGCTATCCGTCAGCAGAACTTAAAACGACTGATGGCGTTCTCCAGTATTTCACAGGCAGGATATATCATGCTGGGTATCATCGGAGGAACAGCACAGGGAATGACTGCTTTGGTATATTACGTACTTGTATATGCTGCTGCCAATCTCGGCGTATTCGCTGTGATTACCATCGTAGCGTTACGTAGTCAGAAGTTTACACTCGAAGATTATGCAGGACTTTATAAGACGAACCCGAAAATGGCTTTCCTAATGACTATTTCCCTGTTCTCGTTGGCAGGTATCCCGCCGTTTGCAGGATTCTTCTCAAAGTTCTTCATTTTTATGGCAGCTTTCGAGGCAGGTTTCCATCTGCTGGTATTCATAGCATTAGCCAACACTGTAATTTCATTATATTACTATCTGTTGATCGTAAAAGCAATGTATATCACGCCTTCCGATCATCCGATTCCAACTTTCCGCAGCGACCGCTGCACGAAGTGGGGACTGGCACTCTGCACACTGGGTATTATCGGACTGGGTATCGCAAGCATCGTATATCAGTCTATCGATAAACTATCATTCGGAATATAAGAAACCGACTCTCTATAAAAGTAACGGTCTTGATGAGGAAATCTCATCAAGACCGTTACTTTTATAGCATTCTTACTTATCTATTTTTCTGAAACCACCACGAAACAAGGAAGACGGAACCAAAAACGCGAACCTTTTCCCGGCTCGGATTCCACTCCTATTTGCCCACCCATTTGTTCCACAATACTTTGACAGATAGAGAGACCTAAACCGGTACCATGCACAAATGAATTCAGCTTCACAAAACGTTCAAAAATATGTGACTGGCCTTCTTTGTCAATGCCAACTCCCGTATCTTGCACATAAAACTCCAGTTCTCCTCCCTCCTGTTGATAACCTACACGAATACTGCCTTCCGAAGTAAACTTAATCGCATTATTTACAAAATTGGAAATCACCTGATGCAGACGATTGCGGTCACTGATAATTCTACATTCCGCAAGATGCGGATCAAATACCAGTTCCACATTCTCCTTCACCTTCATCTGCATGGAACGGACAATATCTTCACAAAGCATATTCACATCTACATCTCCACTAGTGAATTCAAATGTACCTGCCTCGATCTTCGATAAGTCCAGTATATCCGAAATCAGTTGTAAAAGCAAGTCATTGTTCTCCTTGACAATCTGGATATATTCCCGCCGTTCCTCGATACTTTCCGTATCAACCAGCAAGTCTGAGAAACCAACAATCGCATTCAGTGGCGTACGGATTTCATGACTCATATTGGCAAGGAAAGCACTTTTCAGTCGATCCATCATCTGCGCCTTATCACGTGCCAGAATCAATTCTGCCTCCGTCTCTTTCAGCTCTGTAATATCATAATTGATCCCTATGATCTCTATTTCATTTTTCTCAGGCAGATAGGTAGTAACCACCACATTCATTCGTATCCAGTTCCACTCATCTTTATTACCCGGACGTTTCACCCTCATTTCTCCCTGGAAGTGTTTCCGGTTCCCTGTTCTTACTTCTTTATAAAAGTCAAGGATAGACTGACGATCATCCGGGTGCATATTGCGATAAACTCCCACAATATCAGCTAACGGAACATCTTCGTCCTCTCCCAAATTCTTGTACCATTGTTTAATGGCGTATCCTTTCCGATTCAAAAGATTCAACTTCGCATATCCTACTTTCGCATAGTCTGATATCAGGAGGAAGAAATTCTCAAAATCATGGATACGATTCATGGCATCAATGCTTTCCGTATTATCAATACTAATCAGGATATACCCATTAAAGTTTCCTTCATTGTCATACAGTTTGCTAACTTTCGTATATATATCAATGGTACTGGAGCGATTAGGCTGGTAATATCCTTGTGCACGTTCAAAAGAATAGCTTAAACGGAAATCCACCAAGTCTTCATCCCGTACCCGGTCACGAATATCCTGCGGCACATTGGGATTATCAAAGAAATTGACTCCGATCACATCGCTCTTATCTGCCACAGCAAATATCTCCAGATCTTTATTGTTCAAGTCGATCAAATATCCATCTTTATCATAGATCTCCACCCCTGCCGGAATATTGGCAAAAATGCTTTTAAAGAGTTTCTCGCTACGGTCCAATGCCCGGTTCGCTTTTACAGCTTCCGTAGAATCCGTAAACAGACCGACTACTTCATCTTTCTCAGGCGAATAAAGAATCCAATGGCTATACAATCCTGTATTAGGAAAGTATTCATCTTTCTCCTTATATGAGTCACTTTCCAACACATCAACCAGGAAATCCAGTTTTGATGAAGGATCACGATATATCTCGGAGGCTAAAGCCCCCATATATTCTTGCAGCGGATTTCCAAAGAAACGGGTACTGATCTGGTTAGCATCCGTTATCCGGTAATCACAAGGCTGATTCTTTTCATCGCGAATGATAGACATACGTATATATCCCATCGGCATAAAGTGGAAAAGATTTTTCAGGAAAGACTGCTCCCGGGTTACACGGTCTTTGGCTTTACGCAATTCGATGCAAATACTAATGATATTTCCCAATGAAGAGAACCACTGAAAATCTTCATTACTCCATTCATGATAAGTATCTACCAGATCAATACCCATGTATCCCCACACATGATCGCCCGCCATCAGAGGAGTGACCATCAATGAGGTGATACCTTGAACGACAAGTATCTGATATTCATCCACCGCCTCTTCCGGCAACTGCTTCAATGAGTGCAGTACAATAGGTTTGCCGGATAAGATTTGCTGGCTCCACCACTTCGATTCATCAGTAGGTATACATTGCAGACTATCTTTCTCTGCCGAAACACCTTCGGAAACAACTTCATAGATACAACTATGATGAGTCTGTGTTTTATCATACTCAAAGATATAAACACGCCCCCTGCCATGATAAATATTCAGTATATCTTTTAGGATATCCGAGATACAAGATTCTATCTCATCATCCCGAAGAAAACGAAGCAGAGATTGCGAAATAAAACCTTGACGACGAAGCAGATCATTCACACGCCGCAAAGCGTTTCGCTGTTCCTCTTCTTTGGGAGCCTCCACCCGTTGAATCACTCCGAAAGACCGGTCTCCGCCATTGTCTCCCGTACCGGCTTCACGAAAAGCCAGGCGGGTATGCAACCAGACTTCACCATATTTTGAATGAATGGGAAAGGTTTGTTCGTAAAAGTCTTTATGAATAGATGAGTTTGCGCGAAACTCCTGAAAGATTTGATCACGATAATCCTCACGCACCATATTTATAAATTCTGCTGCTGAAATAGTATCACCTTCCAATCCTAACAGGTCGCAAAGAAAATCAGAACATAAGTAATATCCTGCCGATATATCTGCTTCCCACCATCCTACTTGGGCTAGAGAAGCCATTTTTCGGTATCGTTCGTTGTCTGTTTGCATATTTTATGTCTTGTACAGTAATGAAAGAACAAATATACGAAATAGTATCAGGCAAATCATATAAAACCTGAAATAATTGCTATTAAAAAGAAAGAGGTTAAATAAGAAAATATAAATGCGGCAAGGGAGGACATTACAGTCACCTGCAAAGCCTCCCTTGAACTCTATAAAAACGGATTTCGAATTTGTATATTAGAATGAAGATAAATTAGATCCTGTCCAGCCGAACAAAGAAGCATCCGCACCGGTATTGTTTTCAGATTCAACCAATGTGTTCAAGTCACCATTCAGCTTATTACCTCCTGTGATGCTCAGCGTATTAGTAATATTAATACTGGAATTGGCGTCACCCGCACCTTTACTGTCCTTCATATCGATCAAATCGATTGTTCCGCCTGTACCTTTCACTAATGCATTCTTGATAGTAGCTTTCGCACCGCGACGTACTTTAATCACATCTTGCATACGGTCTACGTTATCTGTGGTATTGGCAGCATTGTTTACGATCGTCATGTTTTCTACTATAAAGTCAGACTGACGCAAATGATCCGGATACAGACCATCCATATTACCGTCAGCTTCGATACCGCGCGGATCGGCTTCCGTACTTGTATAGTCTCTTTCCCAAACGCCATAACAGTTCTTCAATGTACCACAATAACCTTGTGTAAAGTCGAACATATCGTCGTCCGGATTAACAGCCAACAAGTTAGTTACGTTCACCGTACCACCAAAGAATTCGATTGCATCGTCAGCACTTTCCAACACATAGATATTTTCTATTTTTGTTCCGTTACCAACACCGTTCAAGGTCAGTCCGTTATGTTCGATATCCGCAGTAGAGCGGGCACCTGCATAGCAGATTTTCACGTAAGTCAATGAACCGGAGCAATCATTGTCTACATTACCGCCGTATTTATAGTCATTGTTGATTTCAGTCAATGCTGTATCACTCTTATCGGCCTTCGAACCGGAAATAGGAGCTTTACCATTGATGATTACTCCACCCCAATATCCGGACACCGGACTTGTTGTATTTGCCGTAAAGACGATTGGTTTATCCGCCGTACCATCGGCATAGAGTTTACCTCCCTGTGCAACCAACAGATAACTGCTGAAACCTTCACGTGCCTTGATGGTAGTTCCGGCAGGAATATTCAAACGACCTCCGTCGGCAATGATGACTGTTCCGTTCAGAATGTATTCTTTCGCATCCAATGTCTGTTCACCGGTCAGTGTTCCGGACAGAATATTTTCGCCTACCACGATAGAGCTACCTGTTCCTTCACCATTTCCACCGTTTCCATTTCCATTACCATCTCCGTCACTATCACTACTACATGCAGTGAATGTCAGTGCAGTTGCCATAGCGGCAAACGTCATCAAGTTTACAAACAATCTTTTCATTTTACTTTAATAATTAGTTAATAATCTTATTTCATGATCCGGTTTAAAATGTGCACGACACTCCCAGACTGATATTTATTCCTTTTTTGTAATCGCTAAGTACCACTTCTTCTCCACTTTCATTAGCCTTGCGACTCAACTTATACGATGGGTTCAGAAGGTTACGGGCTTTCAGTGTAAGTGAGATATACTTATTCAGTTTGGCCTGCGAGACGAAGTCAAGTGTCATGATTTCCTGTTCCATGATATCCTGATAGCCTTGCGTACCGATGGTATAAATTTTATCGCTGACATAGTTGAGCACCAATGTATTGATGAAACTATGATCTCCTTTTGTGTAGTTATGAGATAAGTCAAAATTAGCAATCCAGGGGGCGGCACCTTCCAGTTGCGACCCGGTGGTAACGGTTGCCAAAGGCATTTTCGCATTCGTATAGATATACGATCCGTTCAAACCGAAAGAGAGTTTATTCATTCCGTTTGCCGCACTGCTTACCGGGCGGACAAACAGGTTTTTGCGTACCTCCACTTCCGCTCCGGCTACCGTTGCCTTATCTGCTATGTTCTCATAAGAAAGATATCCTCCGGCACTTGCTACCTCAATGCGTGAGATCGGATTCTTGATGAGTTTATAAAAGGCTGTCAGAGAAATCAGTTCAGTCGGAGTAGGATTAAAGTCCCATTTCAAATCGACGTTATAGTTGTCCGAGGGCTTCAGGTTCGCATTACCCTGACTGTTAAAGTTCACTCCTACGTAACGATAAGGAGAAATTTCCTTAGGTTGCGGCAACGTATAAGTTTTACTTGCACCCAAACGTAAGGAGTGCTTCTCACTCAGATTGTATTTCAAATTCAAACTTGGAAGAAAAAAGTCCTTTTGAATCGTGTTGTTCCCTTCCGAACCACCTTTATTCACATTATAGTCTACCTGAATATCTACATTATCATATTTCATTCCTACATTTACAATCCACTGGGGAGTAAACTGGTAAGTAGCTTCCGCATAAGCGGAATGAATATTTTTCGTGACCGAATACTTATCGATGTTCTTCTGAACGGCAAACCATCCGGAAGAAAGATTCGTCTGATTATAATAGTCGTCGAGCGAAAAATTGTCGAGTGAAGGAATGGAAGAAGCGTGTCCCACAGTCAGATTGTATTCAGTCGCTTTAAAATTATCATCAACAAACCGGCCCGCATAGCCAAGACGTATTTGAGAGATTTCTTCTACATTATCTTTCAGACGATAAACAAGTCCTGCCTTTACATTGATGTCATCTTCATCCAAAGTGGAGAAGTACCGTTGTTGGGAGTTACCTCTAAGTAAGGTGTAGCCTTCTTCTGCCTTTGTTATATTGTTGATCCGGCGGTCGGGTTCGTTTCCTTTCACAATATTATAAGAAGCACCGGCATCCAGACTCAATGTTTTGGTCAGTCCCCAGTTAGTCATCAGCTGGTTAACGATCAGCAAGTTGTCATTCGTTTGCTGGCGACGGGTAAATCCTTGATTATCATAATCATCACTAAAGATCGAGTTTTTACCGGTATAGTCACCCACAGATTGCACATTGGCATGAATCATCATAAAATTGTAACTCACATGATGACGGTTCTGCATATCATAATCCACATTGGCCAGTGCCAGCTGACTGATATTCTCGGTGTACTTCTTACCCGTCATATCTTTGTACACCGTACCACTTGTCGTTGTATTACGAATTGTTTCATCCGTATATTGATAATCTGTCGTATGTCCGGCAGTCAGGAAGAAAGAGAGCGGATTCTTGTCTTTTCCTAGATAAAACCGCTTTCCACCGGAGATGCTGTAACTTCGGTTCATCTGAAAGCTCTGACTGGAAGGGTCCAGTTTATTCTTGAATCCCCAGCTATTTTCATCGGCAGGTTCTGTTGTATTGGCAAAACCCAGAAAATTGACTCCGTCGAGTTTCAGAAAGTCGGCTGTCACTGTCTGAGTGTTCAGTCCACCGGAAATACCGATATTCAGGTTTCCGCTACCGATCAGTTCTTTGGAAACAATGTCGATCGTCGCACCGCCCACATCACTGATACCTCCGGCATTAAATGCCTTATTAACGCCAACAGACTGAATAATATCCGTACCGAAGAAGTCGAGAGAGATATTCTTATATTCCGGATCTTCCGAAGGAACAGAAAATCCGTTAAAGGTAGTCGCGTTATAGCGGTCGCCCAGTCCGCGGACAAAGACATTCTTGACTCCATCCTGTTTAGAAACCCCCACCACTTTGGTTACAGCTCCCTCCGCATCGGAAACACCTTTGCGGGAAAGCTCCTTGACGCTGACAGCCTGCACGGCAATGACTGCTTTTTGTTGTTCGAGCAACAACATATTCTCATTCTCGCGATTCTTCTTTGCTACCACCACTACATCCGAGAGTTCATGTGTATCCGTCTCCAATTCCAGATCCAAAATCACCAGTTTCCCGTTCTCCACACGAACTTTGCGGCGTACTTCCGTCTTGTATCCTATATATTTTATTTCAACATCATACATACCTTCCAACACACCGGTACTGTTCAACTCAAAATTACCGTCCATATCGGTCACAGCTCCGGCAGGAGTTCCCACCAATCGTATCGTTGCTCCAATCAAAGGTTCTTTGGAGAGCTTGTCTTTCACCGCACCTTTAATCTTGATATTGGCAGCCAATGCAGGAAGAACACACAACAAACAAAAAAAGGCTGCAACAGAAAATCTAAAAAGAAATAGTTTTTTCATCGAACTTCGCTCTACGTTTTTAATTACGTCGGCAAAGGTAGAAGGAGGAGGTTACAATACGAATACGAATCAGATACAATGGTTTGAAATAGCCGTTTCAGGTTTATTACATCGTGTTACAAACTTGTTATCAACGACTTACAATACAGCTTTAATCCACTTCTCTGTAAGATTTAATCTGCATAACGGATAATAGATTTTAGTACCCCGAAGAATAAATCTCAGGGAACAGGACTCTAAACTATTATAATAGGGTGGATACAGAAAAGCTAGATCAGTTTCTTTTTCTTCCGGTAGTTCTCGCGAAACTCTTTAGGAGAACAATCTTTTTTCTTCTTAAAGATACGATTAAAATTAGAAAGGTTATTGAACCCGCACTCATAACAGATTTCTGCGATAGACATCGTAGAATCTACCAGCAACCGCGAAGCAAAACCCAACCGGATATCAATGATATAGTCGGAAAGGTTTTTCCCCGTGCGCAATTTAAAGAAGCGGCTGAACGACACATCAGTCATTCCGACCATACCAGCCAACTGCCCCAATCGAATTTCTTCCTGATAGTGAAGATTGATATACTCCTGCACCTTTTGTACACGACGACTATCGGAATGGACATCAATCTTAGCAAAAGAAGAACTGGATAATGTCCGGGCTTCTTCCTCAAAGAGAGAGAGCTCATAGAGAATCGTCATAAATTTGATAACTGCATAGAATCCTTGCTTTTCAGAAGCAAGCGTATCCAGCATGGGATAGATCTTGAGTATAGCAGACATCGGAAAACAGAGTCCTTTCTGAGCCTTATCCAGCATCCGGCGAATAGAGTCGAACTGGTTTTTATTGATAAAGCTCTTAAAGAACAGGTCTGAAGAGAATTGAATAGTGATCTCTCGTATCTCTTTGGAACGACATTCATTTTGTTCCCATACATGTTCCAGATCTTTGCCTGTGATCAGAACCAGATCATAATCTCCTATCACTTCAGAGGAATCTCCCACAACACGTCTTACTCCCGCAGCCTTCTCTGTAAAGTTCAGTTCAAATTCAGAATGATTATGAATCGGATAAGTAAATTCCGTTTTATAACGTTCTGCAATATAGAAACAGTCTTTGTCAGACAAAGGTGTAATCTCACGGATAATCTGGTTGGGTATAGGTGTATTCATAATCAATTATAGTTAACAGTATGTATCGTTTATATAATATGCTATTTTTTGAATCAATGTTCTATCTTCACTCCTATCCGACGCAGGTCTTCACCTGAAGGATTTTGGAAGATTCGCAGACCGAACTCCGGAATGATGGCCAGCACATGATCGAACACGTCTGCCTGTATGCCCTCATACGCCACCCAAACTTTGTTGGCAGAGAAGAAATAAAGTTCCAATGGAATACCTGTCTCTGTAGGCTGAAGTTGACGTACCATGCAAGTCATTTCCTGATTAACGGTAGGCAAACTCCGCAAATAATTTGTCAGATAGGCACGGAAAACTCCCAGATTGGTCTGTCTTCGTCCGTTCACTAACACGGAATTGTCAATATCATGTTCCTTATTATATTCTTCTACTACCCTCTCCGTCTCCTCTACATAATTTGTCAATAACTGTATCTTACGATATTTCTCCAGCATTTCCGGAGTGCAGAAGCGTACACTCGTCATATCAATATTAATGGAACGCTTCACTCGACGTCCACCGGATTCCTGCATCCCTTGCCAATTCTGGAAAGAATCGCTTATCAGGAGGTAAGGAGGAATAGTCGTTATCGTATTATCAAAATTACGTACCTTTACAGTATTCAGGGTAACCTCTATCACAGTACCGTCCGCCCCATATTTTGGCATAGTAATCCAATCGCCCACTTTCAGCATATTGTTGGCAGAAAGCTGGATACCGGACACAAATCCCATGATACTGTCTTTGAATACCAACATCAGGATAGCGGCAGATGCTCCTAATCCGGTCAGTAAGACCATCGGACTCTGATTGATCAAAATACTGATAATAATGATAGCTCCTATAAAGAAAAGAATCACTTGTGCCGTTTGCAAAAGTCCTTTCAACGGTTTGTCCCTATACTGCTCCCGCTCACTGTATACTTGATAGACAGCCGTAAACAAAGCACTGATAAAACGAAGAAAAACAGCAATGATATATATCAGGCAGAGACGGCGCAGGAAATCAAGTAAATCAGAATCCGCATGCTCGGGGAATGCGATAGGAATGGCAATATAAATCAAGATAGGTGCTACCATCCGGCTGACATTCACCATCACTTTATGGTTGAATACAATATCGTCCCAAGTAGCTTTAGTCTGCTTCACCAACTTGGCCACTACCCGCAGAATAATTTTTCGACAGATCAGATTAGCCAATAAAGCAATTCCTATAATGAATAGCAATACGATCAGATTATCTATTTTGTCCGCCCAGACCTCATCCACTCCTGCCGAGACCAACGTACGGTTAACCTCCTGCATCACAGCGTTCCCTACATTTTCCGTTTCTCCATTTGCTAACGCCACACTCACCGTATCAATCACTTCTTTCATAAAATAGTTCCTCTTTTAGTTTACTGTCCTTTATTCTTTTATTTATTCCCTTCGGTTTATTTTTCCTTTGCCAGATATTCCTGAATATCCTGCCTCAGCCAATCGTAGTGGAAGAGTCGCTTATAAGCAACATTCTTCTTCAACATAATCTCCACATTCACCTGGCTATTCTGATAACAAGTCAGTTCATTCCTGAATTGTTCATTATGCTCTGCCAGTCGTTTGATTTCCTGTTCCCGTTCCCGGCGTAAGGCGGTACAGACAGGAATCAAGAGTTTCATTACCACATTATCCATCACATGATGCCCCTGCATATACAGATAGGTAGTTTCCGGGACAAGCCCCAGTTCCTTCAATTCCGGCCGCAATGCGTTGACTTGGCCGACAGAACCGGGGAAACGTGCCTTCAGTTCAGAGAGTTTCTGATTGACACGATGTTGCAGTGCTTCCAGACTGTGTTCCGGATGTTTAAGACTGATCTCACGCAAAGCTGTATAAGTATGGAAATCGTACATCGGAAAAGTATAAGTATCCCGTTGACGATAGAACCACACGTTCCATAAGAAAAGCGGATATACGATTTCGGAGTATCGCTTCAGATAAGCGTTGAAATCCAGAATAAAACGATCGTTCAATGTAGCCTGTACACATACTTCGTGAAGGCTTTCGGCAAAGCAGTGATAGTTCTCAATGGCGTATGTATAGGTCTGGAAGATATATCTGTTCCGGTTGATTTTACGAGAAGTATTCGTAGCCCCCTGCAACAGGAAATCATAATCACTGTCTACGCAGGCAATCAGGCTTCTTCCAAGTTCGGCAGTATTCAGCGTGTTCATAAGCACCATCTTCTTACCTTTCGCCAACGAAGTAGCCGAAGGGAGCATCACTTGAAAATAATGCTCGTCATTTTCAAATTCTTCGAGTAATGTGCGCCAAAAGGCAACATCATCGTAGCTCTCTACATAAGCAATGATGCGCCGGCGTGCCTTTTTTGAATATAGCTTGTGAGCAGCATTGAAGTAAGAAGAAGTCAGATTATCGCGTAGTGAAGTTGCCATGTATAGATCGTTATTAACAATTAATAGTCGGGTGGATTTTAAACCCATCCGCTTCCGTAGAAATATCGCTCACCTCTGTCACTGCATCCAGCCAGCCTTCCATGATAACGGCAGGCGAATGGGTGGTCAGAATGATTTGTACGTTGGGATTCAGTTCCCGGATCATTGAAATCAATTTCTGTTGCCACTCAATATGCAGAGAGGCCTCCGGCTCATCCATAAAAAGAACACAATGGCTGTTGTCCTGCACAAGTACCGTTAGTAGAATCACCAGCATTTGCTTTTCACCGGACGAGAGTTTATATGGAAACAGCAGTTCTCCATCCTGATAAAAGGCTATATCATTCCGACGGCGATCTATCTTTTTACGGGTGTAACTGAAAAGTTCGTCAATCATATCCTGAAAGCGACGCTTGGCAAGGGACAGAGTAGCCGCTTTATTGCGCTGTTCTTCGTCATTGCTGGAAAGCATCTCAATCATCTTATTACCGATATTAACCTGATAATCAAGATAGCGGCGTTGCAACAGATATAGTTGCCAGTCCAGTTCGGACTTCACATTCTTATCTGCCATGCGTGCCGTAAAGTCACCCATAATCAAAGGACGGTCGTAGCTACGAATCACATCGTAAGGGATGTAAGTCGCTTCGGGATTATCAAAGAAAAGGTGTACCCCGTTCTTCGCATCGCTCTTCATTTCACCGGAGAGTTGTATATCGCCCGAAAGCTGTTCGAGGTATCCCACCGAACGGTTCAGAATAGTCGTCTTTCCCACTCCGTTGATGCCGGAAAGAATATTCACATCCGGGCGTAAATCCCATCTTATATTAAAGCGGCCCCAGAGTCCGTTGATCTCGATCCGCTGGATATAGTCTGCCTGTTGTTCCATAATATTCAATTTTAATCAAGGCAAATATAAACAAATCATGCGACAAATTAGTTACCTTTGCAGCAGTTTTCAATAAAGGTAACAATTAAAAGGTATACACGAACTTATGGGTAATAATAAGAACCCGCACGGCCATCTGTTTGCACTAACTGCAAACGTAATGTGGGGATTAATGTCTCCTATCGGAAAATCGGCACTTCAGGAGTTTTCTGCAATCTCCGTCACTACCTTTCGTATGGTAGGAGCTGCAGCTGCATTTTGGATACTTTCCATCTTTTGCAAGCAGGAACATGTGGATCATCGTGATATGCTTAAGATTTTCTTTGCTTCCTTGTTTGCACTGGTTTTCAATCAAGGAGTATTTATCTTCGGACTTTCCATGACTTCACCTATCGACGCATCTATCGTAACAACGACCCTGCCGATAGTGACCATGGTCGTAGCTGCTATCTATCTGAAAGAACCGATTACGAATAAGAAAGTGCTGGGTATTTTCGTCGGTGCCATGGGAGCGCTGATTCTTATTATCAGCAGTCAGGCGGCAAGCAGCGGCAACGGAAGTCTGATTGGTGACCTGCTCTGTCTGGTTGCGCAGATCAGTTTCTCTATCTACTTAACGGTATTCAAAGGTCTGTCACAACGATATTCGACAGTGACTATTAATAAATGGATGTTTATCTACGCTTCGATATGCTATATTCCTTTCTCCTACTATGATATTTCAACTATTCAATGGGCTGCTATTCCAACGATTGCCATTGTGCAGGTACTGTATGTCGTATTGGGAGGAAGTTTCCTGGCTTATCTCTGCATCATGACAGCTCAGAGGCTACTTCGCCCGACAGTAGTAAGTATGTATAATTATATGCAGCCGATTGTGGCTTCGATTGCAGCGATTATCATGGGAATCGGGAGCTTCGGCTGGGAAAAGGGAATTGCCATTACGCTCGTGTTTTTGGGTGTGTATATTGTGACACAGAGTAAGTCTAAGGCGGATTTTGAGAAAGCGGGAAAGGAGCTGTAGGAGTTCCCTAATTCCGATTAAAATAAAGAGACTGACTAAAAAGTCAGTCTCTTTCTGCTATATATTCAATAATTCCTAGTTAGCCAGAATCGTTATCTCAGCACCGGATGCAAAATCCTGTCCGTTCTGTTCGCTTAAAGCCGTGAAACGGATATAGCGTGCTTTCACCGGTTTGTCAAACAAGATTCTCTTTTCTTTGGAGTCCCTTGCGAACGTTCCTTTATTAACAGGCTCTCCCCACTCTTTTCCATCCATGCTGACCTGAATAGAGTAATCTTTGATATTACCGTTACCGCCATTCTGACGTGGCAAGTAAGTGAATCCTTTGATTTCTTTCACTTCACCGGCATCCAAATCTACCCAATGCGGATATTTGGCTACTGTCACAGAATACATGGTATGCCAAATGGTATTCGGATCACCGTCAGTCAGATGAGAAGCATCACCTTCACCCGATTCCTGACTACTGGCGTACACAACTTGCGTCTGAATGCTTTCTATTTTCTCAAACTTCATTGTGCTGCTGATATCCTTACTATCCTTATACCATGCCTTGATCGTACCTCCGTTACGCATAGGGACAGGTTCTGTGTATTCCTGCACTTTCTTACTTCCGTCAATGCTATAACAAATGACAGCATCTTTCTTTGCCGAAGTCAATTCGACCATTCCGGCAGGAGTGCGGGTGATAGACAGAGGAAGATCTCCCGCAGGGGCAACATTGGCAACAACACTCAGTTCCTTACCGGCAGGACGAATGATGAAGCCCATACTGTGCTGGTTGGCAAACACACGGTCGTGTACAAGAGGACCTCCCTGACCACAACTGTTACCACCCAAACCGGTCACTGCACAATCCAAATGCAGATAGGTATCGCCTGCCTTCGGCAACTGATAAGGATGGGAAGCCAAAATCAGATCGAGAGCCGAGTACTGAAGTGCCGAAGCCGAAAGACGGTCGGTAGCTACGAAGACAGCTCCATTGCCTGCCTGATTGGTCAACGCACACCAGCGAACATCTTCGTGATTGCCCATATCCTGAGGTTTCGGGAAGTTTACGAACTCACCTGCTACGGTATTCGTATACTGTTCGATAAACTGTCCGCTCTTACGGTCGGCATAGTTATCTACCGGTCCGCGTCCATAGTAAGTGAAGTTACTGTATTGTTGGGGAACTTTCATCACATAGCCCAAACGCGGCAGCACCAAACTTGAACGATTGGAAGTAATGCTGGACTGCAATTCGATAGAACCGTCCGGATATACTGTCCATATCTGGTTAGTGATAAATTTAAAGTCATTGCTTCCGAATTTTCTGTCGGTCAGTTCTTCGATGCTATTCTTACCGGAGCTTGTACCGCCCTTAATACGTGCGGCATTCGGTGCCTGAGATTCTACCGTAAAGCTCAATACCAAAGTTCCATTGTCTTTATTCAGCACTTTATATTCAGTTGCTTTATGAATCAGATTGTGCAAACCATGTTCGAACCAGGGAGCATAGAACCAGTTATCATTGTTTGTAAAAGCACGGAGAGCATCGAGCTTCGGACCGTTGCCATCGGAAATAACTGTCTCGTCGCCATACTTCAGACTGTAGATACTTCCGGTTTGCGGGTCAAATATGGCTTCAAAGTCAGCCCCTTTTATAAAGATACGCTTCGTATCCTTGTCCAGCACGAATCCATCCAGTTTTCCTGCACCGGCTGCCACCTCACGGATGGATGGGCGGTCTGTAGCCTCCTTCAACAAAATCTGTTCCTCTGCCATCGGGAAGCCTTTGGCAGCCCAGGGTCTTTGACCTTTCAATATGAATTGGACTTTTACAAAGTACTCTGCATCTTTTTTAAGAGAGGCATAATTATAAGGAAGCGTAATCTGCATGCGCTGCCGTGGAGCTACGTTAATATCCATCGGCTGACTTGTCTGTATCGCTTTACCATCTTCATAGAGTGACCACACCAACAAATAATCCTCTGCCAAATTCTTAAAGTAGTACTTATTGAAGATTTCGAATGCTCCTTTTTCAATATCCAGCGCTTTCACTCCGATGTGCTGATATACCTTTTTCACTTCATAGTACTGAGGCTTCGGTTCAAGGTCACCAAACACGATGCCGTTCATTACAAACTGTCCATCATTGGGAGTATCACCAAAGTCGCCCCCATAAGCCAGATAACGAACACCTGTCTTCGGGTCATAATTGTACATGGACTGGTCTACCCAATCCCAGATAGCACCGCCACAGAAGAAATTGGTCGATTCCATCGCCTCCCAGTAATCAATCAGATTGCCGCAGGCATTCCCCATTGAGTGAGCATATTCGGATATATGGAACGGATACTTGATGTCATATTTCCCCTGAACGGCTCCGCGTACCCAGCCGATAGACGGATATTGGTTGGAGCCCATATCTACAATGTCATTATTACGTTCATATTGTACAGGGCGGGAAGCATCAAACTTCTTCAAAGCATCATAAGCAGCCACAAAATTCTTCCCCGGTCCGGCTTCATTGCCCAACGACCAGATAACGATAGACGGATTGTTGACATTGGCACGCACCATTTCCATCACACGTGCTACGTGTGCATTTTTCCATTCTACCGGATGAGAGAGAGAAGCAGCACCATAATAATATTCATGAGATTCTATATTAGCCTCATCTTCCAGATAAATACCATATTTGTTGCACAGGAAATACCAATACGGATCATCCGGATAATGTGAATTACGTACATGATTGATGTTGGCGCGCTTCATCAACATAATCTCTTTTTCCATCATCTCACGGGTAATGGCATGCCCCACTCCCGGATTGGATTCGTGCCGGTTTACCCCTTTCAGTTTGACCGTCTTTCCATTCACATAATAATATCGTCCGGCAAGCCCGAATTCATCTTCGGAGGCAGGAGTATCTTTAATCTCCACCTTCCGGAAACCGACAATAGTGGAAACCATCTCAATTGTTTTGTTCTTCTTATCCTTCAATTCGGCTACCAATGTGTAGCGATAAGGAAACTCCGCCGACCATTTGTTGGGAGCTTTCACCTTAAGGACAGTCTGAACAGTGCCTGTTTCATTCGGAGCGATTTTGTCGATAACAGGAGACAGGAATCCATCTACTAATGTATTCTCATCAGAGTAAAGTTTGTTAGCATATAAAGAATAATATACTTTGTAGTCTTTTATTGCTTTCTTACCCAGATTACGGATCTCAGCATTGACTGTCAAAGAACCGTCTGTATAAGTAGCATCCAGATCGGGGGTGGCAACCAAGTCACGGAAATGAACTTTAGGAACCGAATACAAGGCAACCGTACGGAAGATACCCGGCAAACGGAACATATCCTGAGCTTCGAGGAAGGAACCGTCCGAACTACGGTATACTTCAGCAGCTACGGTATTCTTACCTTTCTGCAAATAGGGAGTGATATTGAAATCAGCGGTATTGCGTGAATTCTTGGAGAAGCCCACATATTGACCGTTAATCCACAGATAGAAGAAGGAATCGACACCATCAAAACTGATAAAGGTCTCACGTCCGTCCCAGTCCTGCGGAATTTCGAAATCACGGCGGAAGGAACCCACTTCATTCCGGTCCTTATAAGTGGTCCAGTTGGCAGGAGGGGTACGCATCACACCCCCACGCCAGTCGTCCACTTTCACGCTATGCTGAAAGATCACCGGTTGGTTGACGTAAATAGGGGTTCCATACTTCCGGCTTCCGTCTTTTTGAATGCCATAAATGTTCCAGCTAGAAGGTACGGGAATCACATCCCATGAAGTTACATCATAATTCGTCTCATAGAAATCTTTAGGGCGGGAGTCCGGATCGGGTGCCCAGTGAAACTTCCAGTCACCATTGAGTGACTGCCAGAACTGACTGTTCTCCGGTAATACCTTTCGGGCATTGTCCAGATGCTGGAACGGGAAGAAATAAGCATGCGGCTGTTCCTTGTTCAGCGCCAGATTTTCGGGAGATTCCCACTCTTTTCCTGTAGGGGCATTCACTGATCCATAAGCGAACCCCTCTAACGGTTGGTCTGCGAAGCTTTGTATTGACAAACTACAACACAAAAGCCCGGTTAATAAGGTTTTGTTCATCAGGTGTTAAAGTTAACAATTGGTTATTACTAATTAGGGTATATTTATCGGGGGTAAATGTTCGGTCGTTTTTTAATCCATCACTGTTTCCGGTTTATCATCGTTTTAATTCATCAAAATAGGTATCCAGCAGGCTCTTAGCAGCTGTAAACGAAGTAAGATTTCCCTGCAACACTTGTTGTTCCTTCTCCTGAAGCATCGCTTCAATCTGAGGATTGTGATAGAAACTATCACGGAGCTGTTCATTAATTGTCTCGTACATCCAGTACTTACTCTGCTCATTACGGCGATATCCAAAATAGCCGTTTTTCTTCACAAAGTCGATATATTCATACACCATGTCCCAGATTTCCTTCACGCCGATATTATAAAAACCGGAATAAGTCAATACTTTCGGAATCCATCCCGATTCGGGAGCCGGAAACAGATGCAGCGCATTGCGGAATTGACTGGCAGCCAGCTTGGCAGGTTCCAGATTATCTCCGTCGGCTTTGTTAATCACAATACCGTCCGCCATTTCCATGATCCCGCGTTTGATTCCCTGCAATTCATCTCCCGTACCTGCGAGTTGAATCAGCAAGAAGAAATCCACCATCGAATGAACCGCCGTTTCGCTTTGTCCTACTCCAACGGTTTCCACAAAGATTTTATCGAATCCGGCAGCTTCGCAAAGCACAATGGTTTCACGGGTCTTCCTTGCGACTCCTCCCAATGAACCCGCTGAGGGGCTGGGGCGGATAAATGAATTAGGATGTACGGAAAGCTGCTCCATACGTGTCTTGTCTCCCAATATACTGCCTTTACTGCGTTCACTGCTCGGGTCAATGGCCAATACCGCCAACTTGCCGCCTTTTTCGAGCACATGAAGGCCGAATACATCGATTGATGTACTTTTACCTGCACCGGGCACCCCACTGATACCTACCCGAATGGAATTGCCGGAATAAGGTAAACACTTCTCAATCACTTCCTGAGCGACAGCCTGATGTTCGGGCTTCACACTCTCCACCAATGTCACAGCCTGACTGAGAATAGTGACATCACCTTTCACAATACCTTCTACAAATTCCGCAACCGAAAGCTGACGCTTTTTAGGTTTACGTTTCAAATAAGGATTCACAGATGAGGGCTGTTCGATGCCTTTATTGACAACGAGTCCTTTATATTCTTCGTTATTTTCAGGATGTTCCATGGCAATAAGAGTTAGCGTTTGATATTTATTTCAACTTTCGGACGCAACGGGTCGTTTGTAATCATCAAGATACGTAAATGATGTTTCTTATTACCTACATCCCGCTTGTGGATTGTCACTTTCAACTTGGTCATTCCGTCCGGTGGAATGACCGTTTTTTTCAGTCTTACTCCTACAGAAGAGTTGAATACCTGTAGCTTGCTGATGACTAACGGGGTCTTGCCCGCATTAGCGATCAATATATCATGGCTGACTTTATTCTTCTTGATCAACGGAATACTCAGGTCAATATTCGTCTCCGAGATGTGGATGGAAGGAGCATTCAAAGAATCTTTCTCCGTCATACGCGAGAAATCGGGAAGAAGAATGGCTGAAACGGGTATCTCATTGTCTTCACTCACTTTATCACCGGAGAAACGGGACAGGTAGACAGAAGTCTGTGTCAGTCCGAAGTCTTGCAACTGGCTGGCATCCAGCGTCAGTTTAATCGTTCCTTTTTTACCTTTCAGCAGTACTTTAGGTTCCGCTTCCATCTTCAGATAAGGAGGTAAGTGCATCAATACCGGTTCGTAAGGGCGGTCGGAAAGGTTGGCAATGCTGAATGTCATAGACGGTTGCTGTCCACGATAAACATCGGGGAAAGAGAACTCGTCACGGTCAATGCGGATATTACCGATAGCATAAGGAAGAATCTTTGAATAATCTTTGATTTCCTGCACTACCTCACCGGTGAATTTCAGATAAACCAGATTCGGGGTGGCATTGCTATAGATACCTATTGACTTATCAAAACGCCCCAGTGCTTTCGCATCAAAAGAAGCTTTTACGGTTCCTTTGGCACCCGGAGCAATCGGTTCCTTTGTCCAGTCTGCTACAGCACAGGCACAGGAAGTAGTGACATTTGTCAGCACTAACGGCTCGTTTCCGGTATTGGTGATCGTATATTCCACTGTTACCGGCTTTTTCCATTCTATTTGTCCAAAGTTGTGCGTCTCCTTATTAGAAGAAATACGAGGTTGGGCAACAGCCGCCAAAGTGACAGTAAGCAGTGTAAATATCAATAGTAAAGTACGTTTCATGTGATATATTTTATTTTGGTCCACAAATGTAGGAGTTTTAGATGAGTTTTTCATCACAGATTACATAGATTAACACCGTTTGAGAAAATACTTTACCCGGTGACGGCTCCTGCAAGGCAGTATTCATCAACAAAAAGTTCCCCACCGATGAGGGAGGCCTTCATCGGTGGGGAACACCTTCTTCATCGGTGGGGAACGCCTTTCTCATCGGTGGACAAGAAATCCCCTCCCTGAACTATTTGATAATTATTGTCATTGAAGCAGAATGGGAAGCGTATTCCGGCGCATAGGCGCATTGCATCGTAGCCAAGCCGGTCTCATAGGTTCCTGCTCTGCTGATGCGATAGCCATACTCCAATACATACACTCCTTTGCCCAGATGGTCGAAGAAGAAGTTAGTGGAAGCATCTTTGATATCTACATAATAACCGATTCCATTACTCCAATTGTAACCGGATACACTGCCGATCGGTTCGAAGCAGGCTCCCCGCTGGTCTTTCAACTGTACAAAGTCCATCGGACGGTCTACACGAATGCTCAAACGGGAAACGATCTTATCGCCTACCTGAAGAACCGTCTTTTCAGTAACAGGTTGCAGTTGAGGGGCATTGTTCACCATACGTTCTACATAGAGTTGTTTTTGTACATTCAGCTCTCCTCCCTGTTGTCTCACATCGCTGACCGGTGATTCATATTCCGCATAAACAGCTCCCCACGCAATGCCCGGATTTCTCTTTTCGACTTCTATCTTACGAGCGTCTACCACATTCTTCTGTGTAAACGAACGTTTGATATAGCCTAACCCCGGCACAGTCGTCTTACTTGGAGAAACGGTCTCCAGTACCTCATCAGCAATAACAATACGCACATCTCCCTGATTATCGAGCAAGTTTACGCCTTTCATCAGTAAAGCATAGACAGCATCGGCAGTAGCTACCGGAGAATTCCACTGCTGCGTCTGTTTCTGCTTCAGCAGCCAAAGTTTCATTTCTTCTACAGTATCGTTATTTCCGCCTATCAATTCCAATGCTTCCATCACGTCTACATGAGCCTGCATCTTCATTCCACCCCAAGCGTACGGGTTTTCATTGAAAGCGAAGAACATTCCCTGTTCGGCTGTCTTCGTCAGATGCTCTTTCAGGGAAGCAACAAATTCCTGAGCTTCTTTCTTCCGTCCTGCTTTATCCAGAATAATGGCAGCTATCGCTTTCGTATCCATCGAAGCGGTCGTGAGCATTTCACCCACCTTGGAGAGATAATAAGTATAGGCAGATTTATTGGCAGCAGGGACTTGTTCACCCGAAATTGCGACCAGATACAGATATTGCAGGATACTTCCGGAAACACCTGTAAACTTCACACCGTCTTTCTGTGCTTTAAGAATTTCTTTATACTCCTTCAAAGCTTCCTGATGGAGATAGGTAAAGGCATTTTTCTGTAAAGCAAGTGCTGCACCATCCAGTTTCCCACCGGTCATCATAGCAAGACGGGCGTTCAATTCGGCAATGTACGTAGTGACATAGCGGCTGCCGCTCATTCCTTTGTACCAGGACCATGCTCCGCTTGAATTCTGCAATTCCTGTAATCTTGTCAAAGCGGCAATGTTATTGCTACGGATATTATTCAGATCAAACAGAGTGGCGATGCGTTCTTTCTGCTGTTCTTCCGTTTGCGCTTCGAGCACCCATGGAGACTCAGACAACAGAATGTTCTTCACCTCCTGATTTTTTTGCAGGTTGCTCAGGAAAGTTTCTTTATTGCCACCCTGAAGTTTCCAGCTATCGAATACAGCCTTGATGCGTGGCTGGCTATTCATTATATAAGAAGCCAACGTATTGGCATAGTAGGCGGTAGCCCATGAAATAGCATTATTGTTTTCCGGGAGACTCAATGAAGGCAATGCTTGAATAGCATACCAGGCCGGATTTCCGGTAAACTCGACAGTCAGTTTACGGTCAGTCGCAGTTTTACTGTGATGATTGAACAGGCTGTCGAGAGAGAAAATACGTGTCTCTTCTCCACGGACAGGCATCGGAAGAGTTTCTACCAAATGCTCTTTGTTGCTAAGCACCGGAAGCAACTGCTGCTCACCATCACTGAATGTACCGCTGTCAGCAATCATCCGGCAGCCCAGTATCTCGTATTTATCACTCACGCTAAACATGAAGTTAACCCCTATTGTCTTTCCGGCTTCTACGGTAAACTTCTGTTTCTGTGTACTGATCACCTTTTCCGTCATCGGGTCAAAGAGAATCATGCTCACTGTACCGACCTGCAGCTTTCCGGTCATATTGGAAATAGAAGCAGCAATAGACGTCTTATCTCCGACACGAACAAAACGGGGAAGATTGGGAGTCAGCATAAATTCTTTGCTCGTAGTAGCTTCACCATCCAATGTACCCGTCAGCATTCCTTTCGTATGAGAATATCCGCGGAAGTTCCAACGGGTCAGACTCTCGGGCATAGTGAAAGAAAAGGAAACTTCTCCCTGCTCATTAGTACGGAGTTGCGGGTAGAAGAAAGCTGTTTCCGCCAAATTGGTACGCAAGTCGGCAGGGGCTTCAGGGAGGGTTTCCTCTTCAATATTTCCTGCCGCATCCATTGCAACTTCCATTGCAGCATTAGAAGCTACAGCTCCAACCATTTCCACTTTCCCTTTTGCAGCATATGTATTTGTACCTCTAATACGTATAGTCCTAGATGATGCTTGATCCATAGCATCACTAACAATTACCGGTACCCCTCCCAACTGGGCAGACAAGAAATGCTCAATGGATAGTTGCGTCACAAAATGATCATACTCCATTGCCGGCACCTTGAGATATTTTTGATTCCACCAGTAATTGAACGAATTATTGCCGAAATATCCACTCATCCAATTGGAATAAGGGATGAGCTGATTATAATAAATACTGAAATTCTGCTTTCTATTCCATATCTTATCCAACGAAGCGTCGTACATAGTCGCTAACATTTCTGCCTCGGCAGCCTGTCCTTGCGGTGTCTTAATCGTCAGCTTCCATTCCTCTTTTTGTCCGGGACGCAGTTTATCACGAAATACTTCCCACTTCATTGTCAACGTCTTGTCCGGCAGGCGTTTCTTCAATCGGACCTGTTCCTGATATACCTGTCCGTCCCTTACCATGCAGAAGTTGAGAAAGACACCTTCTCCATAACTTTCCTTATACGGATATTTAAAGTGTACAATCGTATCGGACAAGTTCATGACTTTACTTTCCAGCAGTTCATTTCCGGAAAATACATTCATCATCACATAAGCCTCTTTCTTCGAAGTCCCGAAGCAGAACATTGCCGGATGCTCAGCATCAAATTCCGTATTTGCCTCATAGAACCACACAGTCGTTTCAATCGGCGGACGCTGATCCTTCGAAGAGAAAAGAATCGTATTCGCATCAGCTGTCACTTCCTTGCCTTGTGTATCTTTCACCGTTGCTTTCAATACATAAGGTCCGGAAGGAAGATTTCCCCAATGAATCGTCATTTCTTCGTTAGAAGTGAACGTTCCTGTTGCCACCGGCTTCTCATCCAGTTTCTTGAAATCCGCATCTTGGGCTTTGTACAAATTGAACGTACCCGTCACTTCGACAGGCTGACCATTCAGATTCTGTACCTTAAATACGGTATGAAACGGCTTATCTTTACAAGTCTTATCAGCTAACTCGGTCTGCAAAACCAACGAACGGTTACCTGCTGCAATCACATCTGTAGAAGACTGCGTTTCACCCGCCACATTGGTTGCAGTAGCTTCTATCGAATAACGGTAGTATACTCTGGCATCATTCTTATAAGCATCATTTTCTTCCAGACAGACCGGTATCGTAAATTCCCCGTTCTCATTGGCAGTCACCTCACCGGAAGCGATCTGTGTGCTTTCCGCAAACCGCCACAAACTAAAGACAGAACGCTTCACGGTATATTTCACGGGAAGATCCTGCAATAAAACACCGCTATAAGACTGTATCTTACCTTTTACCTCTACCTGATCTCCCAGTTGATAACTTCCTGTCTGTTTCTCAAAAGTGATATCGAATGTCGGGCGTTTATAATCTTCCACGCGAATACTTGTCCTGCCATTTCCGGCCTTCAACGAGAACATCCCATTCAAGCAGGCCGAAGGCAATGCAAAATCTGTGGCAAACGAACCGAATTCATTGGTACGTACCTTTTTCTGTCCGACTTCCTGATCGTTCGCATCTGTCAATATCACAGTATATTCTTTGTTCGGAAGCACATTCGCCGTATCCGATTTTTGTGCATAAGCAATTCCTTTCACATACACAGTCTGTCCGGGACGATACAAAGAACGGTCTGTCAACAGGGTCATTTGTTCCGAAACCTTATTTTCATCTCCATAATATCCATAGCTTCCGCCATAGATACCTTGAAACGGCATAGCAATATCCGCACCTTTGGTAGCTTTCAAATATCTGTATTCTGATTTCCAAGGGAATACCACTTTTCCATCTGCTCCTGCCGTAAATTCCTGCAATACTTTTTCATCATTTGTATAAAGAGTTATCTTTGCATTCGGAACAGGATGACCCGTTTGTCCGTCCAGTGTCACTACCTCATACTGATTTCCCGGCAAACGACAAGTCAATGCCTTGAGACGCGTGACATTAAATTTACTTTCACTGTCTCTCTTTGCACGAATATCCGGAACAATACGCATTACATATTCTCCAACTTCCGGTGCCTTGAATGTAAATACTGTATCCTGTGTCCGGTAATCTTTCGGACGGAGAACTGCAAAATGCTGCTCCTTTATCATTTTCTTAGCCTGATAGAGCCGAAGCGTAAATCCGTCCAGATTCTTGTGCGAAGCCCTTATCTCTATTTCCTCACCGGGAAAAGCCGTAGCAGCTGCAGTCACATTCAGAGAAGGTGCCAGGATATCTTCGCGAAGGTTCTTCAATGCATTGATTCTGCGGTAACCGGGATACAAACGGATCGCCTCGTCACAAAGTTGCAAAGCAACAGTTTCCTGTTCTTTCCCAATCGCATTATTAGCCTGAGCCAAATACACTTCAGCACAAAGATCTAACGACTTATACTCGGTTTTCAATGCATCCAGCCCTGTTTCATAAGGATCGAATGTCATATAAGTACCGCCTTTCTTCACTCTAAAAGGCTCACGAAAACTCTTCGAGGTGCCATGCTTCCAATTCAAATAATTCAGACTTGTCAGCAAACACCCTTCCTTATCCCCCTTGGCTTTATAAGAAGTGAGCATCTGATCATATATACGTTCAATATCCTGTTTCACCAACGATTCTTTTTCAGAAGAAGTTTCCTCCGAATAGGCCTCTATCGGAGTCGTACGATCCAGCCCCTGTATCCGCTGCAATGCTTCAATGCTGCGGGAAGCCAGTAAATGATACATATCATGATGATAGTATTCACTTGTTTCGCCCAACTCTACAAAAGGAATATAAGTACGTGAAGAAGTATTGAGCAATAACACAGAATCTGCCATTGCTTCTTTGACATTCGTCCTGACTTTCTCTACAAACATATTGGCTGTCCATTCTCTCATATCTGCCGAGGGAGCTTCGCCTGCAATTTCCGTCCGCTGCCGGAGTTGCCATTGGTTATTAGCGGCATAATCTGCATACATTCCTGCGATCAATGAATGCAATATAGCCCGGTCCATCGGTTTGTCAGCTTGCTTAGCCCATTGTTTCAACTCCTGCAGGCCTGTATAAAGGCTGTCAGGAGTCAGCATATCCCGATACTTCATCCGCCACATATACGCTTTCAACATTTGCGGAGAGTTCTTTTCCATCTCTCCTTTCTGATAGATCTCGCCTGTCAGCTTTATCACTGTTTGAGGCAGGCTTTTCTTTTCCGCCTGCTCCACTTCTTTCCACAATTTGTCGAACGTCTGTGCCTGCATCGCCGGAATCACTCCCAACCATAACAGCACCAGCATACACATCTGCTTTATTTTCATAATTTATCCAGTTTAAGTTTGATATATCTCTCTGTATAAATAACAAAGTAAAGAAATAAAGTTTAAAGATTTGTACTTTTTAGCTTAAAAAACACTTTTACAGAGAAGTAAGCAGTAGTAAGAGAAGATAAAAAAAGTGGGGATAACGTTTTCAATCACGCATCCCCACTTAAGCTTAGTTAATGTACTGAATCTCATTTTTCAATTCTGTACCCCCATGAAAGCATTTCGTTGCGACCTACTTCACTGAGGATTTTTCTAATGAATGAACTCATTTTCTTTGCCATAATCTTTAAACTTTTAAAATTACTAATACCTGAAAACTAAAAAATCAAGCTTTTTCCTTGGGGAGTATGCCAAGTGTTGAATATCCCCAAACATGTACATCGGCACTGCCGATCTTTCTAAACAATCTTTCTAACTTTTTCATTTTGTTATCCTCCTATTTACATGTTTTACAACACAAAAATACGACCTTTGTTTATACGTTATACCTAAAAAAGCCAGAATTTTATGTTTTACAGCATATTAATTGATTTGCATCAATTAATTTATTTGTTATGAGACAGAATTGTAATATCAATGGCAGCAACTATGACAAAAAGGCACGAAAGATTATCTTTCATGCCTTTTACTATATGACGCCTATTTATATAATAGGAAAAGAATACTTATTTCATCGGAGTCTGTGCTAAAGTAGCTACCAGAAAATCGTAGAACTTCTGTACAGTAGGAATCAGTGCTCTTTCGTCCGGTGAATGCGGTGAACGTAACGTCGGACCAAACGAAATCATATCCAGCCCCGGAATAATAGCACCGATAATACCACATTCCAATCCCGCATGAATTACCTTCACAGCAGGTTCTACACCAAACTGCTGTTTATAGGATTCCTTCATCGCATGCAAAATCGGTGAGTCAACATTCGGCTGCCATCCGGAATAACCTCCGGTCATTTCTACCTTCATACCTGCCATTGAGAAGCAGGATTCAAGACTGGTAGTCAGATATTCTTTCATGCTATCACTGGAGCTACGAGCCAGAATCTTAATCGCTGCCTTACCTCCGCCAATCGTGATGATAGCCAGATTGGACGATGTTTCTACCGTATCGGGAACGGTCGGGATCATACGAGTCACGCCATTCTGACAAGCAAAGATAGCATCAATCAGATTATCCTGAATCTCTTCGGGCACTTCACCGGCAGGAAGTTCTACATGCTCTGCCGTAAAACTGATCGGAGTTTCAATCGCAGCATATTCTTCATTGAACAGGTCTTCGCAATATTTCACCAGTCCCAGCAGTTCTTCTTCGTTTTCAGCAGGAATGGCAAGTACGGCACATGCTTCACGAGGAATAGCGTTGCGCATATTACCCCCGTCCCAGCTTACCAAGCGAGCTTCATAGCTGGCAACCGCTTCACGTACGAAACGAACCAGCAGTTTATTGGCATTGGCACGTCCCTCATTGATTTCCAATCCGGAGTGTCCGCCGCGTAAGCCTTTCAGAGTGACTTTAACAGCGATATCGCCTTCTTCGGGAGCTACTTCTTTATATTCCAGCGTAGCAGTCACATCCATACCTCCGGCACAACCGATATACAGTTCACCTTCATCCTCTGAGTCAAGGTTCAGCAGGATTTCTCCGTTTACCGTACCCGGTTTTAAGCCGAATGCACCGTACATTCCGGTTTCTTCATCTTTGGTGATCAGTGCTTCCAGAGGACCATGTTTCAAATCATTCGCTTCCAGCACAGCCATGATAGCAGCTACCCCAAGTCCGTTATCTGCACCCAAAGTAGTGCCTCTGGCTTTCACCCAGTCGCCATCTATATAAGTTTCGATAGGATCTTTTTCAAAATCATGAACCGTATCATTGTTCTTCTGAGGAACCATATCCATGTGTGCCTGAAGAATTACACCTTTCCGGTTTTCCATGCCCGGAGTTGCCGGCTTACGGATAATCACATTACCCGCTCCGTCTACAAAAGATTCCAATCCCAAACCTTTTCCGAAGTTCATCAGGAAGTCAGTCACTTTCTCCATGTGTCCGGACGGACGGGGAATCTGAGTCAACGAATAAAAATGCTTCCACACATTCTGTGGAGCTAAAGAAAGAATAGTACTCATAACAAATCTATTTTTTATTAAGTGATTACTTTCGCTGTCTATTGGTAAACGGCAAAGCCGCCAAACCATATACACCCAACAAAACTACCAAAAAAGTTTGAATACCGTGCACAATTAGAGCAAATATTCCGGCATCCGTTACATTTACTCCGTAAAGCATCATCATGGAGATGATGGCAAAATGCCACGGTCCCGCCCCGTTAGGAGTTGGCACAATGACAGCAAACGTGCCACCTACAAACATTACTAAGGCCGCCATTACCCCCAGATGAGCCGTAAAAGCGAAGCAATAGAACGTAAAATAGAAATGAAAAAAATAACAAGCCCAGATGGCTAATGTATAAAAGATGAACAAAGGAATATTACGTACACCTCTCAAAGACATGATCCCTTCCCAAATATTCAGAACAAAGCCTTTCACCTGTTCATAGAAAAACAGCGTCTTCCGTAAATAATAAAGGAGGACCGCTACCCCGATAAAGCAAAATAGGACGATATAGAACCATACTGAAGTCAGAAGGTGTATCAAAGAAGGTATTTTGGTACCTGTGTTTTCCAGGAAAGTGACAAAGATCGGCATTTGCAGCAGCACAGTCACACCGGTAATCAGAAGAATGGTCAGTGTATCTACCAGTCGTTCCGTCACCACTGTCCCCAGCGACTTGGCAAACGAGACATTATCGTACTTCGCCAATACACCGCAACGACTCACCTCCCCTATCCGGGGAACAATCAGACTGGCAGCATACGAAACAAAAATGGCATTCACGCAGTCACTTCTCTTGGGAAAAGCATCCAACGGTTCCAGCGTCTGCCGCCACCGCCATCCGCGGAACACCTGGGCAAGCACTCCAAACAAGAGAGAGAAGAGCATCCACCACCAGTTCGTGCCATGCCGCAATACCTCGCCGGCTTCGGCGAAATCAAAGTCGCGATAAACCCAATATAGAATAAAGCCGCCTAAAACGATCGGTAATATCAGTTTCAGCGTCTTTTTTAATAGTTTCTTCATCCTTAATTCTTCATTCTTCATTTAAAAGAATTACCTTTGTCGGCTGCAAAAGTAATTATTTAGTTGGTAAATGAAATTAGTAAAGCCTAAAAAGTTTCTCGGACAGCACTTTCTGAAAGATTTGAAAGTAGCGCAGGATATTGCCGATACAGTCGACACCTTTCCCGAATTGCCGATATTGGAGGTAGGACCGGGCATGGGGGTATTGACACAGTTTCTGGTAAAAAAGGACCGGTTGGTAAAAGTCGTTGAAGTGGACTACGAATCGGTTGCCTATCTCCGCGAAGCCTATCCGTCACTGGAAGATCACATTATCGAAGACGATTTTCTGAAAATGAATCTTCACCGGTTGTTCGACGGAAAGCCTTTCGTTCTGACCGGTAATTACCCATACAACATCTCCAGCCAGATATTTTTCAAGATGCTGGAAAACAGAGACATCATCCCCTGCTGTACCGGAATGATCCAGAAGGAAGTAGCCGAACGTATCGCTGCCGGACCGGGCAGTAAAACCTACGGCATCCTGAGTGTACTGATACAGGCATGGTATAAAGTAGAATATCTCTTTACCGTCAGCGAACATGTTTTCAACCCGCCTCCCAAAGTTAAAAGCGCCGTCATCCGGATGACACGCAATGACACGCAAAATCTGGGATGCGACGAAAAACTGTTCAAACAAGTAGTGAAGACCACCTTCAACCAACGGCGTAAAACATTGCGTAACTCTATCAAACCGATTTTAGGCAAAGACTGCCCGTTGACAGAGGACGCCTTATTCAACAAACGCCCGGAACAGCTATCGATAGAAGAATTCATCAGCCTGACGAATCAGGTAGAGGAAGCACTGAAAGCAGCCAACACTTCCGGCAACTGACAGTCTGTGAGAGGAACCTGTATGTAATTTGTAAAACGTTTAATCGCAAACAAAAAGATGAACGAGGAATACATTGACAACGTAAAACACCTTATCGAGCAGAAGGATGCCGATAAGGTAAAAGAACTTCTTGTCGACCTTCACCCCGCCGACATCGCTGAACTGTGTGATGACCTGAACCCGGAAGAAGCCCGGTTTATCTATCGCCTGCTCAACAATGAAACTGCAGCCGACGTACTTGTCGAAATGGATGAGGACGTTCGTAAGGAATTCCTCGAAATGATCCCTTCGGAAACGATTGCCAAGCGCTTTGTGGACTACATGGATACGGATGACGCCGTAGACCTGATGCGTGACCTCGACGAAGACAAACAGGAAGAAATTCTTTCGCACATCGAAGACATCGAACAGGCAGGCGACATTGTAGACCTGTTGAAATATGACGAAAACACCGCCGGTGGTCTGATGGGCACCGAAATGGTAGTCGTAAACGAAAACTGGAGTATGCCCGAATGTCTGAAGGAAATGCGCCAGCAAGCCGAAGAACTGGATGAGATATATTATGTATATGTCATCGATGACGATGAACGTCTAAGGGGAATTTTCCCGCTCAAGAAGATGATCACTTCCCCTTCTGTATCCAAAGTGAAACATGTGATGCAGAAAGACCCGATTTCGGTACACGTAGACACTTCCATCGACGAAGTGGCACAAACCATTGAAAAGTATGACCTTGTTGCCATCCCTGTAGTAGACAGTATCGGCAGACTGATAGGACAGATCACTGTCGACGACGTCATGGACGAAGTTCGTGAACAGTCGGAACGCGATTACCAGTTGGCATCCGGTCTTTCGCAGGACGTAGAAACCGATGACAACGTACTGAGACAAACCACAGCCCGGCTACCGTGGCTACTGATCGGTATGATCGGAGGAATCGGAAACTCCATGATATTGGGAAACTTCGACGCCACTTTCGCCGCCCATCCCGAAATGGCATTATACATTCCGCTGATCGGTGGTACGGGAGGAAACGTCGGAACACAATCTTCCGCCATCATCGTACAAGGACTTGCCAACAGTTCGCTGGACGCAAAAAACACATTCAAGCAAGTAACCAAGGAAGCGGTAGTAGCTTTAATCAATGCTACCATTATTTCCCTGCTGGTATATACCTACAACTTTATCCGGTTCGGCGCGACGGCTACGGTCACTTATTCCGTATCCATCAGCCTGTTTGCCGTAGTAATGTTCGCCTCTATCTTCGGTACCCTCGTTCCGATGACGCTGGAGAAACTAAAGATAGACCCTGCCATCGCGACAGGTCCGTTTATAGCCATCACAAATGACATAATCGGCATGATGTTGTACATGGGAATTACGGTTTTATTATCCTAAAAACACGATAATCAAAAAAAAATAAGCAAAAGAGTATGAAGTAATCGTTTTATTTCATTATTTTGTGACCCAAAACTAATATACAATGATGGACGCTCATGACACTAATCTTCCCTTGAACCAAGGGGAGTTAGAAGAAGAAAAGAAAACAGTTGAGGTTTCTGAAGCCATTACAGAGACTCCGGCTGAAGAAGGTACCGAAAAAGTTACTGAAGAAGTTACTGCCGAAGTTCAGACTGAAGCAGCACCTAAACCTGCCACAAAGGAAGACGTACTGAACCGATTGAAAGAGCTTGCGCAAGACTCGGAAAATGCGAACAAGCAGGAAATTGACAACCTAAAACAATCATTCTACAAGTTGCACAACGCCGAAGTGGAGGCTGCCAAGAAGCAGTTTATCGACAATGGAGGCGTTGCTGAAGACTTCACTCCGAAGGATGACCCCACAGAAGAGGAATTCAAACGCCTGATGGGATCTATCAAAGAGAAAAGAAGCCGGCTGGTTGCCGAACAGGAACGTCAGAAAGAAGAAAATCTGCAAGTCAAGCTTTCCATTATCGAAGAACTTAAAGAATTGGTAGAATCGGGTGATGATGCCAATAAATCTTATACAGAGTTCAAAAAGCTGCAACAGCAATGGAACGAGACCAAACTGGTTCCTCAGGGCAAGGTGAATGAACTTTGGAAGAATTACCAACTGTACGTAGAGAAATTCTACGATCTGCTGAAACTGAACAACGAATTCCGTGAATACGATTTCAAGAAGAATCTGGAAATAAAGACTCATCTTTGTGAAGCTGCCGAAAAGCTTGCCGACGAAGAAGATGTAGTTTCCGCTTTCCACCAGCTTCAGAAGTTACATCAGGAATTCCGTGATACGGGTCCGGTAGCTAAAGAATTGCGTGACGAAATCTGGAACCGCTTCAAAGCTGCTTCTACGGCTGTCAACCGCCGTCACCAGCAACATTTCGAAGCGCTGAAAGAATCGGAACAGCACAATCTGGATCAAAAGACTGTCATTTGCGAAATTGTAGAAGCAATCGAGTACGATGAACTGAAAACATTCTCAGCCTGGGAAAACAAGACACAGGAAGTGATTGCTCTGCAAAACAAATGGAAGACCATCGGATTCGCTCCTCAAAAGATGAACGTGAAGATATTCGAACGTTTCCGCCACGCCTGCGATGATTTCTTCAAAAAGAAAGGAGAATTCTTCAAAGCGCTCAAAGAAGGAATGAACGAAAATCTGGAAAAGAAGAAAGCACTTTGCGAAAAGGCAGAAGCTCTGAAAGACAGCACCGACTGGAAAGCAACCGCCGATGCGCTGACTAAGTTGCAGAAAGAATGGAAAACCATCGGTCCGGTAGCCAAGAAATATTCGGATGCCGTATGGAAACGCTTCATCACCGCCTGCGATTATTTCTTCGATCAGAAGAATAAGGCCACTTCTTCACAACGCTCTGTAGAAGTAGAGAACATGGAGAAGAAAAAAGCGTTGATTGAGAAATTAGCTTCCATCGACGAAAATATGGATACGGATGAAGCCGGTACTTTGGTACGCGACTTGATGAAAGAATGGAATTCCATCGGTCATGTCCCGTTCAAGGAAAAAGATAAATTGTACAAGCAATATCATGGCTTGATCGACCAACTGTTCGACCGATTCAACATCAGTGCGTCAAACAAGAAGTTGAGTAATTTCCGCTCGAATATCAGCAATATTCAAGGAGGCGGCTCACAATCTCTGTATAGAGAAAGAGAAAAACTGGTACGTATTTATGAAAATATGAAGAATGAACTTCAGACTTATGAGAATAATCTGGGATTCCTTACTTCTTCTTCCAAAAAAGGTAGCAGCTTGCTGACAGAACTGAACCGCAAGGTAGATAAGCTGAAAGCTGATCTCGAATTGGTATTACAGAAAATTAAAGTAATCGACGAGTCATTGAAAGCAGAAGAATAATCTTCTCTTAAAATAAGAAGTTATTCATAATTCACTTATATAAAGCCAACTAAGTCATCCCGGTTTAGTTGGCTCTTTTATTTTCCCCGCTTCTCTTATATAGAAAGCCATTCCTATTCCGGGGTCAGTCAAAAAACAGGTTTGAGCTCTATACTGTACAGAAAAGAATATATTTAGGCACGGATTACACGGATTTCACGGTTTTAGTGCTATGATTAATTACGTAAAACAACCGTGTTCATCCGTGTAATCCGTGCCTAATCCTTAATTTATAATTTAATTCATTTCCGTACGGAAAGAAACAAACTGAAAACAACCGGAGCTTTGGATTGATCCCCTATTCCATATAGAGAAATCAACAGGACCGAGTCACTTCTACATAAGAGTTTTTCGGGCATTCTATTGT
>NZ_KV804410.1:0-96789 GCF_001811315.1 Bacteroides sp. HMSC067B03
GAAAAACACGGCATCGCCGAGACGCTTACGATTCTAGGGAGAAAATAATGAGAGATACCTATTTGAGAAGTATCTCTCATTCTGTAATATACTAATTATATGTAGATTACACAAAAACAGTGAGACCGTGAGACTAAAATATTTTTTTCTTTGCAGGAGTTAGCTGAAAGAAGGAACTCTTTTAAGTCTATCTAATGCAAAAACATATAACTATTTATGCATGTAAATGCATTCCTATAGCCATACCTATTAAATAAGGTATTAACCAAATGCACCAAACGACGATACTAAAACGATTAAAATGCCTTTTCGCCTCGGCAGATCCCTTCACATAAGTCCATATCGCCCATGAAGCATGTACAAACATCAGAAGAATGGCAATCGTCCCCGTTACCGTGTGGATTTCATCATGCAAATGCGTTAATTCGGCAATATGTTCCATCAGGCTGGTCCCGACTGCATCGGACACCAATCCTAAAAGAAAGAAAATAATATGCCATAACTTCAGTTTCTTTTGCAGCCTTTCTCCCCATACACCGATAGTATAAAATACCAATGCAGATGAAATAACGCAGATTGCCGCTATCAAATAATGTATATCAACCTGATTGAGTTCCATAAAATTTATATTTCAGATAACAACAAAGCAACGAATAGATAGTTCGACGCATAGTAATCTTTCACAAATGCAATCCCGACTTAGCAAACGAAGAAAAAACGTAAACGGATTTGTCACTTTTCACAAAAAAGTAAGATATGGCGATTTGCAGAAACAAATAAATCGACTACCTTTGTGGGCGATTTAGAGAATCGTGACTACGTATTTTTAATTATATCACTAAAAAAAAGAGCTAATTATGACTTATTCACACGAAGTGGAACACATGTGTGTTGTAAAGAAGGGTCCTAACCACGGACCGGCTCCCATACCCGAAGAAGGCAAATGGGTAAAATCTAAAGAAATCGTTGATATTTCAGGTTTGACACACGGTATCGGTTGGTGTGCTCCTCAGCAGGGTGCTTGTAAACTGACACTGAATGTTAAAGAAGGCGTTATCCAGGAAGCTTTAGTTGAGACTATCGGATGTTCCGGTATGACTCACTCAGCTGCTATGGCTGCTGAAATCCTTCCGGGTAAAACAATCCTCGAAGCACTGAACACTGACCTTGTTTGCGACGCAATCAACACAGCTATGCGCGAACTCTTCCTGCAAATCGTTTACGGACGCACTCAGTCTGCTTTCTCTGAAGGTGGTTTGATTATCGGTGCAGGTCTGGAAGACTTAGGTAAAGGTCTGCGCAGCCAGGTAGGTACCCTTTATGGTACTTTGGCTAAAGGTCCTCGTTACCTTGAAATGGCTGAAGGTTACATCAAAAATATCTTCTTGGATAAGAATGATGAAATCTGTGGATACGAATTCGTTCACATGGGTAAATTCATGGATGAAATCAAGAAGGGAACTGATGCTAACGAAGCATTGAAGAAAGTTACAGGTACTTATGGTCGTGTAACAGCAGAACAGGGAGCAGTTAAACACATTGATCCACGTCACGAATAATATAAGGAGGAAAGAAACTATGATTAGAGAAGTAAAATTCGAAAGCCAAGACCGTCGTATCAAAGGTATCATTGAAGCCTTGAACGCTAACGGCATCAAAGACATCGAAGAAGCTAACGCAATCTGCGAAGCTGCCGGACTTGATCCTTATAAAACGTGTGAAGAAACTCAGCCTATCTGTTTTGAAAACGCAAAATGGGCTTATGTGGTAGGTACTGCAATTGCTCTTAAGAAGAACTGCACAAACGCTGCTGAAGCTGCTGAAGCTATCGGTATCGGTTTGCAGGCATTCTGTATCCCGGGTTCTGTAGCTGACGACCGTAAGGTTGGTATCGGTCATGGTAACCTGGCTGCTATGTTGCTTCGCGAAGAAACTAAATGTTTCGCATTCCTTGCAGGTCACGAATCTTTCGCTGCTGCTGAAGGTGCTATCAAAATCGCTGCAAAAGCAGACAAAGTACGTAAAGAGCCATTGCGTTGCATCCTGAACGGTCTTGGAAAAGACGCTGCTCAGATCATCTCTCGTATCAATGGTTTTACTTATGTTCAGACTCAGTTTGATTATTTCACTGGTGAGCTGAAAGTAGTTCGCGAAATCGCTTACTCTGACGGTCCTCGTGCAAAAGTAAAATGCTACGGTGCTGACGATGTTCGCGAAGGTGTAGCTATCATGTGGAAAGAAGGCGTAGACGTATCTATCACAGGTAACTCTACTAACCCGACTCGTTTCCAACACCCGGTTGCAGGTACTTACAAGAAAGAACGTGTATTGGCTGGTAAGCCATACTTCTCAGTTGCTTCCGGTGGTGGTACAGGCCGTACTCTTCACCCGGACAACATGGCTGCCGGTCCGGCTTCTTATGGCATGACTGACACGATGGGCCGTATGCACTCAGACGCTCAGTTCGCTGGTTCTTCATCAGTTCCTGCTCACGTAGAAATGATGGGCTTCCTGGGTATCGGTAACAACCCGATGGTAGGATGTACAGTGGCTTGTGCTGTAGACGTTGCTACTGCTTTGAGCAAGTAATTTAAGTTACTATATATAGATAAACTCCTGTAATCCTTGTGGTTGCAGGAGTTTTTTATTTGTGGTAACTTGGCTTAGATAACAGATTGAAGCACCTTGCATCACCCATTATTGAGAGCTAATGAATAGTGAATCGGTAAGGGGGTAACAAGCTAAATTCTGTCTTATTTAAGTCAGAACACCCCATGTAAAGAATAGCCAATTACCTCTCAAATCAAGCCATAAACAGGTTACTTTTGCAGCCGATTTGCAGCCGAATTTGCCATTCTTTAAAAACGGCTGCAAGAATTGGCATAATCAACTATAATACAATGCGATACACTCCATATAACATTTAATTTAAAATGGAGAAACATTGTACAATGGTGTACTTCTCATTAAGAGAAAGTAAGCAAAACAAGAAAGGTCTATCACCTATTGAAGTTTCAATCACCACTAACGGCAAGAGAATCTACTTTAGTACAGGTAAGCACGTACCTGCTGCCGATTGGAACAAAGAGAAGCAAGCTGTAAAAGGTAAGAGTGAAGAAGCACAGCTAATCAACGGTTATCTGATTCAACTACGGAATAAGATATATCAGAAAGAGATTGAGCTACTCCAAAAGGGTTACCTTATCACTGCTGAACTATTAAAAGAAGCTATCACAGATAAAGTAGAAGCTCTGAATGAGAAAACTTTATTGGAACTTCTGGAAGAACATAACACAGAACGCAAAGCAATGGTAGGTAAAACTGTTGCCCCTGCCACTTATTGGGTGTTTGAATATACAGGCAGACTGTTCAAAGAGTTTATTCAGAAGAAATATGAACGTAAGGATTTATATTTAAGAGAGATAAACTTAGGCTTCATTCAAGGATTCCATGCTTACCTTTTAGGAGAGAAGAAGATGGGACAAAACTCCTGCACCAAACATTTAAAGTTTTTAAAGAAGCTGCTGAATTTAGCTGTTGCCAACTCCTATATATCCTACAATCCTGTAAATGTTTATAAGGTGGAACGCGAACCCGTAGATATAGATTTCTTGGATGAAGAAGAATTGAGGAAGATTATCAACTTTGATACTCCCCTACCAAGATTGGAACGAGCTAAAGATATGTTCCTCTTTGGGTGTTTCACTGGGCTTAGTTACATTGACATTAAGACCTTGACACCAGAACACTTTGAAAAAGACAATGCAGGCAGAATATGGATTAAGAAACGTAGAGTTAAGACAGGTGTTCTATCACGCATCCCCCTACTCCCAATCGCCAAACTAATATTGGATAAGTACAAAGGTGGAGATAAGCTACTCCCTATTCAAGACCCTGCGGACATCAACAAATATCTAAAGGATATAGCTATACTCTGTGGAATCAATAAACGCATTTGCTTCCACACAAGTAGGCACACATTTGCAAGTACAGTTACTTTAGCCAATAACATATCTCTGGAAGTTGTTTCTAAGATGTTAGGACATACCAATACACGAATGACTGCCCATTATGCAAAGCTAATAGACAAGTGCATTGGTGAGCAGATGGATAAACTTATGGATACGTTTACAGGAGATTCTGATTACTAAAGCATATCCTACCCACAAATTCCCCACTTGTAGCAATGCAGGTGGGGATTATTTTTTAACTTTGCCTTAAACTAATAATCATGGAGAAGCTAAAGGAAGATTACATAAGCATTGATACCCGTTTGGAATACATGGAAGCCATAGCCGTTGAATACGTTCCAGATGTAGATATAGACCCAGCCACAGGAGAAAGATACGTCTGTGGCACTACCGCCTCACCTCTATTCATAAGGAGATACAATCAGAATAAACTATATGGCAACTTCACATACGAAGATTATATAGCTAATGAGGACATACAGAATACATTGAAAGGTTTGGGAGTTGATATAGATAAGTTCTGGTTTCTACTTCTGTTCATCTTTGACTATACTTGTGGCACGTGCTTGGATGGAATGAAAGCAACAGGCATTGGAATAGAACAGCTCATCAAATTCGCCAAAGCCATAGCTGACAACCATAAGGAGATTAACCAATTTGGAGTAAGTTTTAAAAAGCCTATCACTATCTCTGTAAAAGTGGAAGGTAAGCATCAGATAGTAATTGATAATGCCAATGCAATAGGATATTTGGCTACTACCATCATCAATAACCTAAAGGAGATAGAGGAACACCCTTGGATGCAGAGCCAACAAGTCAGCATAACTACTAATGCAGAAGAAAAGGAATCCGTTCAGATATGGCTGTTCTATAAGATGTTCAATGACTTCTTCAATCTATCCCCTTATAACAAGCTGTTTAATGTCAGACAGAAGAAAGGAAGCACCATATCACTTAGTAAGACATTACTCATATCAAGGCTTATCTACTTCACTAAGCTATCTATGAATAAGAATTTCTCAGAGGATGAATTTACTTTAAAAGGCTACATCAAGCAATATAAAGACAAGAGAATTGATACTGTGAATAGCATATACTTCTAACAACACACTGATAACCAACCAAGTCCTACTCCGTACCATTAAGAGGGTACATAAGAGTAGGACTTTTTTTCTCTCTTTTAATCCTACCATTATATACCACCTTTGTACCGTCAAAACGATAGCGGACGAGCTACCAATTAAGAGGGGAAGTAAAACCACTCATTAATTTCTCTCTTTTAATCAGCCCAGAAGCCAGTAGTTTTGCAACGTAATCAGATAACCAAGTGTACATAGGTTTGACGATTACACAGAACATTTTAATAACAATTAAAAATAAACGAATATGACAACATTAAATGTAAATGCAACAGAGATGGTAAACAACAGTGTAGAATCAAACAACGCAACTATGGGTAACGTAGAGGAACTGACTAAGGTTTTGAAACAAGAAGAAAAGGAATTACAGCGTCTCATTAAGAGAAATGCTGATGAAGCAGTGATAGCAGCACAACAGAATGTAGTTGATAAGACTAAAGCCAAGTTGGAACAGGCACAGGAATTTGAGAAAGAATCCAATGAGAATATAGGCAATGACTTCCTTACATTCTCAATAGTCAATGAAGAAACAGGTGCAAGAGTAGAACAGCAGAAGAAGATAGCATTCGTAAAGAACAATAGACCAGTAAACTCCAAGAAGGTAGATAGCTTTATTGCTCTAATAGCTGCAAACAAATATGAGAAGGCATTTCCTATCATTGTAGTGGAAGCAGCAAAGCTGATTGAAGCAGGTTACACTGTTACTGACATCAAAGGCAGGGAATTGACTAAGGAAGAAGCTGCGGACTATCTCGTTATTCTTGACGGACAGCACAGATGCACAGCATTCGCCAAGCTGGTAGCAACAGGCAAGTACACTGAAACCATTCCCAATGTTTATGTAAGGGATATTGAGAATGTAGGTGAATACTTGGTAGATATTAATAATGTAGGCAGCAGTTGGGATAAAAAAGACAGATTAGTTGTAGCTTCTTTGACTACTAAAGATGAACTATTCCAAAATGTAGCAGAACTGTTGAATGAAGGTTTCAACCCATCTACCGCCATGCTGATTTACACAGGTAAGAGCTTATCTGACAAACAAGTGAACAAGGCTTTAAAAGGTGAAGAAATAACCTTCCCCAAAGGTACAGAGATTAACATTGAAAGAGGAAACAAGTTCATCAACTTATGCAAGGCAGCCAAGATGGATGTTTCTTTCATCACTAAACGCTACTTCATCAAAGACTTCAACAGTTATGCCAAATCCACAAGCGAAGAACAAGCATTTGAAGCATTAAACAAATTGAAAGAGCTGAACTATACAGAAGCAAATTGGAAAGAAGTTAAAGAAGAAGATGACTTCATAGAAATACTGAAAGAAGCTCTGGAAGCATAAGTAACCAATAACCAAGCCCATGTGACAGGTGGGTTTGTTCTCCCCAAGTTCTTAGACATTCTGAATAGTCTAAAGTTTGATTACTAAATGTGTGGTCTTATCATTAGTTCCCCACTTGTGGAATTACTATCTTTATAGTAGTACAGACAGATAATCCCACCACACAGATTGACGGACTTACAAACTATTCAGAATATCTAAAATGGAAGAATTTACTTATGAGCAGATAAGGGCTAAGGCTCTTAAACAGGGAGTAAAAGATAACAAGGTTCACATTGGATTGTGGGCTAATCTTAATAACTATCTAAAGACAAGGAGAAAGAAGAATGGAAAGGTTGCTACCTATTATATCTCATTGCAGAAGTTGGCTTATTAATTCACTGATATTTAATCTGATATGATAATTCATCTGCCAACAGGAAAGAAGTTTCACAACAGAAAGGAAGCCAAGATATACTTTGGAACTGCCTACTATTACAGGATGGAACGAGAGAAGAAAGATTTAATGTTTACCAATAATATTCAATCAGCTACTAATGAATATGAAGATACAATTAAAGCACCTGCAAAACAGGACAAGTAACATCAAACAAGAATATGCTACCATTAACAAGTCTATTGTAGATAAACTCAATCCACCCAATTTGTACAGGTTCTTCTGTCTGTCCTTATATAGAAACGACTATTATAAGGTCAGATGGAGAATCAAAGACTTAGCCAAACGAACTGGAGAGAAAGAGGACGCATTAAAGAACTTCAATAAGGATATAGAGGCAGTGCTGATTAGAAAGAGATATAGGGAAGCTATCAACCATCCTCTTATAGAATTTGTAATGAGGAGCATTTACTGCATTCCACCCATTGAACATCCCAACTTCATAACACTGTCCTACCTCTTTATGACAGTGGATTTGAATATTAAAGTGAAAGGATATTATATCAAGCTCCTATTAATAGCAGAGAACAACAAGATACTGCTTACTCCTAATAAGTTGGCTGACAAATTGGGAATGGGTAAGAAGAATGTAGAGAGTTACAATCTGGAATTATATAGTGCAGGTTTGTTAAGATATATACCCAAAGGGATAGAGCTTACTCCCAATGAACTATTATTAGACAACAACATAGCCAAACAGCGCAAGGAGTGGAATCCAACCAACTCAAAAAACGTGGTTAAGATAGCTTTCAAGTCCAAATAACAGGCAAGTAGGATTTTTCGTACTGTTTATTAATATATTAAGAGATAGTACGAATAATCCCCACTCCGTCTTATTCTGACTTTAGAAGCATCTAAAGTTGAATTTCTACGATAAGGGTAAGCAGCCCTTATGAATGCTACTTCGTAATGACAATTTTAAACCATCAGAGTAATGCACAAGACACCCCTACCCACATACCCCCCCCTCATAGCTCTTAAATAAAAAGAATGCTTTAGAAATGCAGTCTGATAGTTGGCAGGAATAAGCATTCTTATTAATCCAAGAGCAGGCACGATGCACTATTGCCATAGCTAACCAATAATTTACTAATGCTCCTTATTTCCTTTAAAAGAATATTTAGGGAAAGACATAGAACAGCCTAAGATGCAAGCGAAGTAATTCACTTGTGTTTTAGGTCTGTTCCTATTAAATCCATTCAATCAATAACCATTTAATTCAATTTCATTATGAGAGATTTAGTAATTATGCCAGCTATGGCACAGCGTAGAGAATCATTAAACATGGGTGAGTTTGCAGAAGAAGCAATCATTGTAGAAGAAGTTGCAGCACCCAAGAGAGTAAACCATTTCATTGAAGCCAACACGCAGGAAGTAACCTTGCAGCACTTACAACAAGACTGCATCATTCCAAGTTTTGCATCAATGGAGGAAACCATAAGCCACCAATCCTTTATAGGTGCAGTAGTGGATGCAGCTAAGGACTATTTTCATGGAGAGCAGTTTGATACACCAGAGATTAGAATCTCACACCCTATCAATGGCAGAATCCCAAGTGCATTAGGTAAGAAAGCATCTGAACTGACAGATGAAGAGAAGACTTTGTTCTATCAGAGAATGTGCTTCTGTTTTGAAATCCCATCCATTGTACATGATGAATACGGTAATCGTTTAGCGTTATCCATTGGTGGAGTGAGAGCATATAACGAGATTAACCTATACAGTAAGAAGTCTGTTGAGAGATTTAAAATCTTCATAGGCTTTCGTAATCGTGTGTGCTCAAATTTAATGCTTACTACTGACGGCTTGCAGGATAAGATAGAAGTCCTAAACGTACAGGAACTATATGCAGCAGCATTGAATCTGTTCCATGCTTACAACCCATCCAAAGACCTGCATCTGTTAAGGACACTTGGGCAGATGTCAATCTCAACGAGTGAGTTCTGCCAAATAATAGGCAGGATGAGATTATATCAAACTCTTACACCCAACCAACAGAAACGCTTACCTCGTCTATTGTTGGGAGACAGTCAAATTAATGCAGCTTGTAGAGCATTCGTTTCTGATGCAAACTTCAAGAGCACAGGGGACAGCATTACAGGTTGGCAGCTCTTAAACCTGCTCAATGGTTCTGTAAAGTCAAGTTACATTGATAACTTCTTGGAGAGGAATCTTAACTGTACAGAGTTTGTACAAGGCATTCAACGTGCCAAATTAGGAGATAGTGAATACGCTTGGTTCTTGGGCTGAGTGGATTGTTGATTGAGAGAGGAAGGGACATCATTAAGTTGGTGTCCTTTCTTTATTTCTACCAACTTATTAAACATTGTACATTATGGATATAGATTATACTGTGGGTGAAGTGGAACTATCCTACAAACCCAAATTCAAGAATATATATAAGGTAATCAGTTCAGAGGATGCTTATAAATATTTGCTCCCTACATATAGAGAGGGAACTATCTGTTACAAGGAATATTTTAAGGTCTTATTCCTAAACCAAGCCAACCAAGTTTTAGGCTACACACTCATATCAGAGGGAGGAATTACTGAAACATCTGTTGATGTCAGAGTAATTCTGCAAGCTGCGTTACTTACCAATTCAGTAGCTCTTGTTCTTGCACATAATCATCCAAGCGGTAATCTGAAACCAAGTAGGCAGGATATGGAGATTACTAAGCAGGTCAAGAATGCAGCCCAACTTATGAGGATTACAGTTTTAGACCACCTCATATTAACAGATGCAGGATATTACAGCTTCTCTGACGAGGGAGAATTATAATAAGGTAAATGGCACTCAATTTTTAAGTTGGGTGTCCTTATCATATTCACTTTGATAATTAGTGAATGTTCCCTTAGTAATCAATGAGTTAGTAAATCCAACTCAGAATTAATATTCACTTCTATTCGTTTCATTATAAAACAGAACATTATGTCACTTAAATATTCAAGCACAACCGCAGACTATCTTGTTTGGTCTGATGCAATGAACCTCATAAGAAAATTGGCAAAGGATGAGAATTATAAAATCTCACTCCTTATAGCTTTGGGATGCTTCACAGGATTAAGAATATCTGATATTCTATCTCTAAGGTGGAAGCAGATATTAGGTGTTGACGAGTTTACAGTAATTGAGCAAAAGACAGGCAAGGTAAGGACTATCAGACTGAATCCACAATTACAGGAACACATTAAAGAGTGTTACGAGCATATAAATCCAGTTGGAATCAATGCACCAATTCTTATAAGTCAGAAAGGCACTATCTTCACAGTTCAGAGAATCAATATCATTCTTAAAGAGGTGAAGAAGAAGTACAGATTAAAGATTAAGAACTTTAGCTGCCATTCACTTAGAAAGACATTCGGCAGGCAGGTTTATAATATGAACAGTGATAACGCAGAGTTAGCATTAGTAAAGCTGATGGAACTATTCAACCATAGTTCAGTTGCCATTACTAAGAGATACTTGGGACTAAGACAGGAAGAAATCTTACAAACTTATGACTGTTTGAGTTTCTGATAATTGGAATATGGGACAGAATTATTAAGATTCACCTTATATAGTGGTCTGAATGGTTCTGTCCCAATTTCATAATATATTGAGCTTAGACACATCTAAAGTCCAATTTTAATAGTTTGGCATTTCAGCCTTATAGAAGTAAGTCAATTCCATAAGTTTACAGAGTTTAGAACTGTCTCAATCCTTATTAATCATGTTGCTGGTAGCACTTCTTGAATATCCAACAATATACTGACCTAAAGTTAGTCATTCAAGGTTGGTAAGAATGTTCTGAATTTAGTTCTTATATGGGGAGAAGTGAATTTGATACCCACATGGATTTAGAGAGTTCAGATGCAATTCTGCTTAAATATCTTATTCAGACTATGTTTGAGGGCATAGAATTTACTATTAATCCACACTTCATGCCTATTAATTTAGAACCTTTCATTATCTTTGCATCAATTCCAATGAACTAATGCGTTAGGGAGTTGGAAGGACATAGTTAACGAAAGGTGTTATTGAAATTATCTTCTACTGACAAATTCTCGCAAAATTTGAAATGGAGTGAAGATGATAGCAGTAGCACCCACACTTGGATATATACCTACCTCATAGTTGCGAGGTTTCTATATGCCCTTTGGTGTGGGTCGCTATTGTTTTATCTACTCCAAAGGCAATGCGAGAAGCCCGTCAGTAAGATAAAGCAAATAGTGTTCCCACATCTTTTTTATTTATGCTCATCTTTGGGAACAGATGAGCGCAAATATCCTAATTATGACTAAAATGCAATATAATGGGGAAGACCCCAAATTATCAGAATTCTTTGTTATCCTTATAGTTCTGGTAGTAATTGGAATAGCAGCATGGCTGTTCTCTTAATAATTGAAAGGCATACTATGAATAATATATTTGCCAGACTATTCTGTTCTAAGAATCATTCAACAAGTGATGAAGCATACAATATTGTTGAGAGCATGGCTAAAGCAAAACCGCTATACAAAGAGCTTATCAAACAAGCTCACCCAGACAAACACCCCAACAATAAAGATGTAGCAGAGGAACTAACAGCAATGATTAATAACAACAGATTCAATTACAGAGAACTCTTAAAGATTAAGGATTTAGTAAATGATAAATTAGTGTAATATGAATATTGTCGATTTCTTTAAAAACTTACTCAATTCTTTAGTAGGTACTTCATTGGAGCGAATGAAGTTGATAAATACGATGAATCAAACTTTCAAAGACAGCTATTGTTCTGGTGCGTTAGATAGATTCTGCAAAGTCTCTATAACAGTTGGAGATACAAACTATGCGCATGAAATGAGTGCATTCTTTTTAAGAAGTGGGTTTAAAATCTCCATAGAGAACGATAATAATATAAAGGATTCTGAATTTAGAGATATATCTCAATACATATTATCAAACAAACCTTTCATAAGACAACTGATGACTTTAGGATTTGATACTCTTATCGTAACAGGTAAAACTTCAAGAAAGGGAATGCAATATTGTTTAAAAAGTTATACGCAATTAGGAGGTTTCTCATTAGAATAAATCATCATGTGGCATTCAGTTATAGACATTTACTCAATACATATCAGCAGACTATATGGCAGTTTGCATAATAAAGAACTTATTCAAGGATTAATAGCACAAACATTTACTATTGAGAGAAAAGATATTAGTAAATGGTACTCACCTCATAACAATATGCAGGAAACTCAAAGATTACACCTTGAACATAAGTTGCTTTTTACTAATGGAAAGATTGCGAGTTGTGACACAATAAGCTATCTAAATGGATTTCAATCAAGACTTTACACAAGAACATTTGAAGGCAGCAAAGTACATATTAAAGAATATATGCTCAAAGGATATATGAATCCACAGCCAGCTCCAACTCATGAAGGTTCTACTATTGAGAATATAACTCGTTATATTAAAGACACAGAAAAGGAAGGACAGTTAGCAGGCAGAACAATAGTATCTGATTGGGATGATAACGGTGTAAAGAAACAAGCTATCGTTAAATATAATCATTTAGGACATATAATCTTATATGACTCTTGGTGGAATGGCAAGAGAATAAAGAAAGAGTTTGAATATCAATACGACAATCATAATAATTGGGTAGAATGTAAAGAATATCATGATGGCAACTACGTGAACTTACATTTATGTCAATATAAGTACAAATGAGAGCGATTGAGAGAAAAGTTTACATATTACTAACTAAAGAACAATTTAATAATGAAAACTTTAAGATTAATTGGAATGACCTTGTTAATGGTCATGTTGGCTGTAAACTTTACAGCTTGTAGCGATGATGAAGAAGAACAGACAATCATTGACCAAGCCAACCTTATAGGTAAATGGCAGTCCACTTGGGAGAAGGTTCACAAAGTGGAGAATGGCAAGGAAGTTGTCACCTCTGATGAAGCCTACACCAATGGCTTATGGGAGTTCAAAGCTGACGGTACTTGCACAGAAGGCTATGCGGACGGTGGATATACAGAAACAAGTCGCTGGTCTTTGAAAGGCAATAAGCTGACTATCTCTTACGATGACGGTTATTCGGATGTCCTTACTATCAATGAGCTTACAGCTAATAAATTGGTTCTCGCCTTTGAGGATTGGGATAATACGGATGACGGTGGTTTAGAGTTAGACGATATTACTACGACCACCTACAAGAAGATTAACTAATTGCCAAACTAATTTAAGGCAGGGCAGCACTTGAGGGAACTCTTATGCTGCTTCTCTTTTATAGAATGTTCCACAACACCCCATTCGCAAGAATATAACAACCAAAGCATTGCTATTAAAAGAGGAATGATTACCTTTGTCTTAAACTCATAATCAAACAAATTATGGAATACATCAACGAATTTCACAAAGAATGGATAGAACGCACTCGTCAATCAATAGCCTCTTGGAGCAAGCGACCTGCATCGCCAGAAGAAGTAAGGAAGCAGCAGGAGAAACTGAATCAACAGAGGGCTATAAGAGAAGACAAACAGAAGAACTGATAAAGTTTGCCAATGACAATGGTCTATGGATTGACTTATCACACCTCAATATTACTTATATGGATAGAGGTGGTGAGAATGAAGTGTTCCATGATGGTAATGTGTCTGTTGTAAAATTAAATAACTTTGAGTACGCAGGGGATGATTTAGAGAACTTCTTCATCCGCATTGCTGCACATAACAAGTTCTTTGGCAATGTGCCTTATCAAATGATAGGCTTCGCTTATAACAGTCAGCAAGAATTTTGCGCAGTTCTCGTACAACCTTATATATTAGCTGAGCGAGAAGCTACAGAAGATGAGATAGCCGCCTATATGCAAGCATTAGGTTTTGAAATGGACTATTACGACGAATACCACAATTCAGATTATGAAGTGTTTGATGCAGTTCCCAATAATGTACTTTATGGCATAGACGGAGATTTATACTTCATTGACACGCAAATTAGATTACGGTCTTAACTCCATTAGGAGTACTCTCATCTAAAGGGTAACGCATAGGCATTTGCCCATGATGCAGCCCTTTTTGATAATTCGTTCTTTTATTTACTAACAAGGAGTTTACCCATTGCTATTATAGCATTGATTAATAACAGCTTGCAAAGACTTACAGGGATGCTGTGTCGCTGCTTCTTACGGTATGACTGACACGATGGGCCGTATGCACTCAGACGCTCAGTTCGCTGGTTCTTCATCAGTTCCTGCTCACGTAGAAATGATGGGCTTCCTGGGTATCGGTAACAACCCGATGGTAGGATGTACAGTGGCTTGTGCTGTAGACGTAGCTCAGGCTTTGGCTAAGTAATTAAAGTTACATTATATAAATAAACTCCTGTAGTCCATGTGATTACAGGAGTTTTTTATTTGTGGTAATTTGAAGTAGATGGTAGTTTTAGATACCTTATCTCACCTATCATTTAGAATTGTTGAATGATAGATTTATATACAATGAAAGCTACATTTACATAAAATCATAATCAAAAGAAGCAGCAGGAACGCTTGAACCAGCAGAAAGCTATGAGAGAGGGCAAATCGAAGAGTTAATATCTTTTGCCAACTCAAATCATTTATGAATAACTATTATAGTATTGATTAATAACAGATTGCTATAGTTTACAAGAAGCCGAAATGATAGGATTCTTGGGAATTGGTAACCCCCAATGGTAAGTTGCACTGTGGCTTGCGCTGTAGACGTAGCTCAGGCCTTAGCTAAGTAATAAAAGTTACTTATTATTATACAGGAGAGTATTTTTTATAAGGCACTCTCCTATTTTTATAAAAAAGATGATGATTGTTACAAATAATCTACACTATCGTTGTTTAGTTCTCTACAACAAATTCTTACCATGAACCAGCTTATAACATATCTTTGCAATGAGATAATAATATCCATAAATTATTAAAAAGAGAAGAGGATATAAAGAGAGAATTTTAGAAAATAAAGAATTACATAAAATAAACTCTCGAAAATAATCCAGTATGACACACATCGGACAAATTATTGAAAAAGAGCTCCATCGCCAAGAACGCTCGGTCACATGGTTCGCAAGACGACTCTATTGCGATCGAACTAATGTATATAATATATTTAGAAGACAGAGCTTAGATACAGAACTGTTGTTACGTATATCCATTATATTAGAATACAATTTCTTCCAAATATATTCTGATATATATAACAACAGAACATAGAAATATCTTCTACAACCTTGTATATAAAACAGCAACAATTAAAAGGATATTTATGTTTAAAGAGCATGTATCTTTGCTAAGTTTTTTAAGACAACCAAAGTATATGACTAAAAAGATTACACATTAAAAACAAAAAAGATGAAACAATTTAGAATTTTAAGTATGTTGATGATTGTGCTTATATCAAGCCTGTCATTTGTATCATGTGGAGATGATGATGATGAAACGTCTGGTGATTTCAGTGCCAGCATAGCAGGAGTTTATACAGGTAAACTCAAAGTTGGAACTAATGTTACAGCTGATGCATATGTAGTCACTGTTACCAAAGTATCTTCTTCTGTAGTAAAAGTTACCGCTGACTTCTACACAGATAACGGTAGTGAAAATTACAATGTTACTAAAGAAGGCAATCAATACATTCTTTCAAGCGAAAGCTCATCTGGTATCAACATAACTGTTACAGGTAAAGCAATGACTATAAGTTTCCTTAATAATGCAGGAAGTATGACCACTTTTACCGGAACTCGTGATTAAAGCCCACCAATCTTTACAGTAAAAGTAGAAATTCAGTAAAGGTTACAAATATCCCAAAGCCGTAATTTCCCTTTTCTTGAAAATGAGAAATTACGGCTTTTATAAATAAAAGCTATGAAAATTGTATATAACACTATTCTCTTTACATTACTATTTCTAGCCACAAGCTGTGATCATTCGGAGAAAATCGATGATATAAAACTTGAAATTTCACAAAACATCTTCCGCAACATCGACAATAACGGAGGGAAAATAACTGTTGCTATCACATCTAATTCTGAATGGATCATCGCAAATTCAGCTGATTGGTGCATACCAGACAAATATCAAGGAGAAGGAAACGATATACTTACTATAAAAATTCTAGCTAACACCAAACATGCAAACAGACAAACTAATCTAATCATATCCGCCCAAGGGATAAACCAAACAATCAAGATTTCACAACAAAAAGGAGAAGTTAATCCAGATTTAGATAAAATACACTATCAATTACCCGTTATTTTCCATGTTCTTTATCAAAACGAAAATGACATAAATCAATATATAAAAGAAGACCATTTAAAAGATGTATTAGTGCGAACTAACCATTTCTATCAATCTGAAAAGTGTGGAATTGATATAAATCTCGAATTTGTATTAGCAACCAAAGATAAGAATGGAACCACATTACCAGAACCTGGAGTAGAAAGAGTGCCATTTAATGAGCTTCCTATTGATTGCGAAAAGTTTATGAGAGATAATACAGGAAAATATACATCTTTACTATGGGAACCCAATGAATACATTAACATAATGGTATATCCTTTTACGGATTCGCAGATTTTAGGCATATCTACATTTCCATATAGTTTAAAGGACTTTTTTTTAGAAGGGACTCAACAGGTATCAGCTTCGTGGATCACTTTAGAGAATTTGAGTTTCCCATATTGTATATCGATCAATAGTTCATATATTTATGAGCAAAGTACAGATGAAAGAATTAATCAAAACGATGCTGCAATAACATTAGCACACGAACTCGGACACTATTTAGGATTACGTCATGTATTCTCAGAAGGAGGGACCACTTCAATGTGTACCGATACGGATTATTGCAAAGATACTCCCAGTTATAACCGTAGTGAGTATGAACAATGGCTTAACAATTTGGATAAGCAGAATAAATATCAATTAAAAGATTTAGCTAAACGATATAGCTGTGAAAAAGGAGAATATGAAGCACACAACATTATGGACTATGCATATTGCTTTTATAATGAAATAACTTTAGAACAACGAAAAAGAATACGCCATATCTTAAACTATAGCCCACTGATTCCAGGTCCCAAAGAAAGCAGAATAGATACCAGAGGCGTACAAGGCAGATTGAATTTGCCAATATGTATAATGAAATAACATAATCAGGTAAAACGGGGCAGCAAGTATTTCATCGACTGTTCCTCCATAGTAGTCAAATGTCAGGAATTTGACAATAACTAATTATCCGTTTTCTACATCACAATACAAAACTTTTATACAGGATAACTTGTTATTACAATATAACCAAACATCATGAAACGATGCTACTGACATTTTTAAACATACTGGCCACCATCATTGGCGTAATCAGCTTATTGATTGTAACCTATGGAGTATTCGTAGGATTCATCGCTTTTCTCCGTAACGAATTCAAACGGATCAACGGAACCTATACCATCAATAATGTCCGGCAGCTGAGAGCTGATTTCGGCAGTTACCTCTTATTGGGATTAGAATTTCTAATTGCATCAGACATACTAAAGACCGTAGTAGACCCGACTTTAGACGAACTGGCTATTTTAGGAGGTGTAGTTATAGTAAGAACTGTATTATCAGTCTTTCTGAATAAAGAAATAAAAGAACTAGCCGAAGAAGAAAATTCAAAAAGCACATAAATAGATTGGAATAAATAAAAAATGTATTACTTTTGCATGAATTCTTAATGACCTATGGTATGGAATATATCAATGAATTTCACAATGACTGAAATTCCAAAGAATATAAAGGACACGATATGAAAAAGAACTTACTATTATTACTTTGCTTGTTTTGTCTGGTCAATGTTTGCCATGCAAAAGCGAAAGACACTTTTACCGTTTTCCAATTAAACCTGTGGCATGGATGTACTAAAGTACCCAACGGAGATCAAGGCATTATTGATGTACTGGATCAGATGGATGCGGATGTCGTTTTTCTGTGCGAAATCAGAGACGGAAAACAGTTTATCCCTCATGTGATCGAAGAGCTGGAGAAGAGAGGAAAACATTACTATGGTGAAACGTTTGATCTTGCAATCGGTGTTTTGAGTAAATTCAAGCCGGACAGTTGGACCAAATGCTGCATCGTACCTGGTGACGAAGGTCGTGCTATGGTGAAAATGGTTGCAACAATCGAAGGCCAACCCGTATCTTTCTATTCTTGTCATTTGGACTACCGGCATTATCAATGCTATATGCCACGTGGATATAATGGTACTACCTGGAAGAAAATGGATAAGCCGATAACGGATGAAGAAGAAGTCTTGAAAGCAAACAGACAGTCTTTCCGGGATGAAACCATCCGTGCTTTTATTCAGGAAGTACAATCTGACATTCAACAAGGCCGCCCGATAATCATGGGAGGAGATTTTAATGAGCCCTCTCATTTAGACTGGCAGGCAGATACAAAGGATTTGTGGGATCATAATGGGGCTGTCATTCATTGGGACTGCTCAATGATGTTGAGCAAAGCAGGATTCAAAGATGCTTATCGTGAAAAATACCCCAATACAGTTCGATATCCCGGTTTTACATTCCCTGCCGGAAACAAACTCGCAGAAGAGGCTAAACTGGAAAAGTTGGCTTGGGCGCCTGAGGCAGACGAACGTGACCGGATTGATTTCATTTATTATCATCCATTGGAGTCGATGCTTTCCATGAAGGATAGCAAGTTGGTAGGTCCCTCCGAAACAGTTGTCCGGGGAAAAATAACAGAAAACGATTCTAAGGATAAGATTCTGACGCCTTCTTGTATTTGGCCCAGCGACCATAAAGGTAATCTCGCAATCTTTAAGATTCGGAAAAAACGGTAATAGTATATTGAGTAGGGTGACTTTCATCGTGCGTCACCCTAAAATTCCAAAGCTTCAAATCAGAGAATTCTCTTCCTGCTCTATCATCTTATCATAATACGCAATGCGTGCGGCACACTCCCGAATAGTCACCTCGCGCAATAGCTCCGTTCGTGCCAGCATGTACTCGTATTGCTCTTTGCTAACAGTGAACAGTCGGTTGTACCGAGCTTCGACATACGCCCGACATAATTTATCGAACGCTTCTATATCTTCGGGAGTATTGACAGGAAATACATTTGCGAAAGCTCGTGAACGGCTTTTAGCCATCGGGCCCAACACTTCCAATTTATGAGATTTAGGGCGAGTGCCGCCATAGACAAGCATATACGCTTTGTAGTAACGTTCGCAGGCTTGGTGTAATTCAAACGAACCGTATTTTAAATCACCGCTTTTGTAGGCAGTCTGCCCGGATCTTAAAAAACTTTCTCCCATGTCGAAGCATCCTGTATATTCTTCCTCCGCATATTGCTTAATTTCCCGATACGGCAACTTCTCCGGTTTGCCAATATGAAACGTACCGTCATCATATAACAGAATACCGTCTTTTATAGCCTCATAAAAAAAATAATGCTTCCTTCGTATAGCCCGATTAACGGTGCTCGTGCTTTCAACAATGATCTGCGGTGGTGCAGGGTGCCGCCTCCCTTCCATTCGTTTATCATACTTAGGAATGATAAAAGTATTCGCATGATTCTCCGCTTTAACAGCATCGCCCGTATCACATATCACCAGTATATCAAGGTCACTCTGGTAATAAGTAATCCCTCCGCCAGTGTCGTATGTTTCATCCCAAATGACATATTCTCCCCGTGCATAACTCCCATACAGGATAATCATACGCACATTCGCAAGGTACGCCAATATCAGTTCTTGCAGCACCGCCAGCTCTTCCTGTGTACGTTTGGGCAAACGCTTTATTGATCTTTTCATAATGCCAATCTATCTATTTTTTGCATAATGCTCTTATAATACGACCAGATTAATAATCACCACGCAGTAGAGAATATCGTCCGGGGCCTTTTTCTTAACCGCAAAGATAACTTAAATCAGTGTATTAATGATTGCATTGAAGCGCTTTTTTCAAGACTTTGATAGTGCATTCCCCTAAGAGTACTTACTCCCATCAACTCTTATACTTCATCTTACAGGTTCTCGTACTTCATACTTCCAACTCCAGTACTTCAAACTCTCAACTCTAGTACTTTACTTCTTACACTCTTGTACATCATTCCCCCTCTTCAAGTACTTCAATCATTACACTCCTCCAGTTCATTCCTTTTTCACTTTTCGTTCTTTCAGTCTACTACCATTCCTCCTCGTATCTACTGACATAAAAATTGTTAATCCGCCCGGTGGATATCATAAATATATTATACAAGCATTTTTTTCACCGGTCTGTAGAATGAAAACAAATAACCGAAAAAGCCGGATTAAACCACCTGTTGGTTTGCAACAAATGAGCTATCGTTCATTCCCGGATAACTTATCGATTAAGACAGCATCGATATCTTTTGCCAATTCTTGATAGGTCGCCAAAGGATCATCTGTATATACAGCACGAATAATCCCCTCCTTGTCTGTTATCAATATACGGGGAATGGTATGGGAAGCAAAAAGCGAAAAGACAGCATCATCATTCTGAGCGGAAAAAGGCAAGGTAAACGAATGTTTTTCCCAATAGGCTTGTACTTCAGAGCCCGATTCTGAACGGCTGATACAAGACAATAATACATCCGGATTCTCTTTATATGTATCATAAACTTTCTGAATAACCGGAAGTTCTTTCTGACAATCCGGACAATCCGTATGAAAAAAGACAATCACTCCAACCTTCCCGCTAAATGACTGCGTATTCAACATTCCCCCATCACTCATCTCTACCGAAAACTGAGGAAGGGCGTCACCGGCAACAAGAGCAAAGTCTCCCCTGTCATCATCATCGTCCGTGATACAGGAAGAAAAAACTGCCAGAACGATACATAGCAATATCACCACTTTGCTTCTTATTTCCACTTTCATATCTTTCTTCGTTAGTTATGCAACTCCCAAAAGCTCTACCTCAAATACCAATGTCGAAAAAGCCGGAATCGGACCGGATGCACGGGTTCCGTATCCCATCGTGTAAGGTATATAGATGATCCATTTATCTCCCGCACGCATCCGTTGGAGCGCCAGTTGCCAACCATCTATTACATCGCAGAGGCGGAAAGCTTCCGGACAATTACGTTCATAAGAATTATCGAACACCCGACCGTTAATCAGGCTCCCTTTATAATGAACGGTAACAATACTCCGCACATTAGGAAAAACAGTCCCCGTACCAGTCTCCAAAACCTTATAGTAGATGCCGCAAGGCAATGAAAAAATACCTTCCTGCGATGACAATTCTTTCAAGAACTCCAAATTCGTCTCTTTATATTCTTGCTTTCTTCCCATAAATACATGATTTGAATGTACAAAAGTAAGCAGATTTAAGAGAAATCTTCCATAAAAACTGTATATTTGTTTGTTGAATCATAAAACCTCATCGCTATGGGACAAATTAAAACCAGATGCAGCACTGCTGCCGGACTATTCTTGATTCTTTTGACAGTAATTGCGGGATTTTCGTCCTGTAAAAGTAATCAGAAAGACATTATTCCTTCTGCCGAATACGCTCCATACGTCAATGCTTATACGGGAGGAGTGATTTCACAAAACTCAACGATACGCATAGAACTGACACAAGACCAACCGATGGTGGACCTGAATCAGGAACTGAAAGACAATCCGTTCAGCTTCTCTCCTTCATTGAAAGGAAAAACGTATTGGGTCAGCAACAATATCATTGAATTTGTCCCCGAAGAAGGGGCACTGAAACCAGGCGCCTTTTACGAAGGAACCTTCCGACTGGGAGATTTCGTCGATGTAGACAAAAAGCTGGAAGAATTCAACTTCTCCTTCCGCGTGCAGGAACGAAACTTTAGTATTCATACCGATCCGATAACCGTCACAGCCACCCAGCCCGACCAAGTGACCGTAACGGGTGAAATACGTTTCAGCGATGTAGTGAAAAAAGAGGAAGTAGAGAAAATGCTCACAGCTGGAAGCGAAAAGAACAAAAGCTATCCGATTGAAATCACCCAGACAGATCACCCGACCCGATACGCATTCAGCATCAGTCAGATAACCAAAGAAGCGGAAGATTACCAACTGGAAATTACCGCCAAAGGCAATCCGGCAGGCATCGACCGTACCCAAAACGAAAGTATTCTGATCCCGGCAAAGAACAGTTTCCGCTTCCTGTCCGCCGTACGCATCGACCAACCGGAAAACGGAATTGAAATCATATTCTCCGACCCTGTATCCAACACACAGGACTTGAAAGGGCTCATCGACGTTCCGGAAGTTTCTTCCTCTATTTTCCAGATCAAAGAAAATAAAGTATTCGTTTACTTCGAAGCCGGCAAACTGAACAAACTGACGCTGAATATCCATGAAGGAATAAGAAACAGCCAGGACAAACCGCTGGGCACTTCCCACTCCATCTCATTCAGCGAACTGAACCTGAAACCGCAGGTAGAAATGGCTACTTCCGCCGCTATCCTGCCCGATTCGAAAAGTCTGATCATCTCCTTCCGTGCCGTCAATCTATATGCGGTGGATTTGAGCGTGATCCGTATTTTCGAAAGCAACGTATTGATGTTCATGCAGAACAACTCGCTCTCCTCAGCCAATGAATTGCGACGTTCGGGACGACTGGTTTATAAGAAGACATTGTGGCTGGCGAAAGATTCTTCCAAAGATGTGCACCGCTGGGAAGACTATTCGATAGACCTTGCCGGATTGATTCATCAGGAGCCGGGAGCCATTTACCGTGTCATCCTCTCGTTCCGCCAGGAATACTCCGCTTATCCTTGCGGGGGAAGTGAAAACAAGGAAATGCAGTTCGCGGACAACAAGTCTTCCGACAACCTGACCAAAGTCAGCGAAGAGACATTGTCGGAAGACGATGAAGCGGTATGGGACACTCCGGAAACATACTATTATTATAACGGCAGCGTGCCGATGGACTGGAGCCAGTACCGATGGACAGAACGGGATAATCCCTGCCATCCGTCCTACTATATGAATTCCGACCGGATAGCTGCCTGCAATATCTTTGCCTCCAATCTGGGAATGATTGTGAAACGTAATTCACTGAATAAGTTGTGGATTGCAGTAAATAACATTCTGGATACGAAGCCGATAGCGAAAGCACAGGTAACGATTTACAACTTCCAGCTTCAGCCGATTGGAAAGGGAGAGACGAACGGTGAAGGGCTGGTAGAAATCACTCCGAAGGGAGTTCCTTTCATAGCGGTAGCCGAAGCGGACAAGCAAAAGGCATATGTACGCGTGGTCGATGGCGAAGAGCAGTCGGTCAGCCGGTTCGATGTGGGAGGAAAAGACATTCAGAAAGGTCTGAAAGGATTTATCTATGGCGAGAGAGGCGTATGGCGTCCGGGAGATACACTGCATATTTCCTTCATGCTGGAAGACCGTGAGAAACGCATTCCGGACAAACATCCGGTAGCATTGGAGATTTACAATCCAAGAGGACAGTTCTATACCAAAATGATCTCTACGCAGGGTACAAACGGATTCTATACATTTGCCGTGCCCACACAAGCCGACGATCCCACCGGATTATGGAATGCCTACGTGAAAGTAGGAGGAACTGCCTTCCACAAGAGTCTGCGCATCGAAACCATCAAGCCGAACCGTCTGAAGATTACACTGGCTTTACCAACCATCCTTCAGGCTTCGAGCAAAGACGTATATGCCCCGCTTACTTCTTCATGGCTGACGGGAGCCACCGCATCGCGGCTGAAAGCAAAGGTCGAAATGTCCTTATCAAAGGTCAATACGCAGTTCAAGAACTACGGGCAATACCTGTTCAACAATCCGGCAACGGACTTTACGACCGTCCGGGCGGATGTGTTCAACGGGGTACTGGATGCGGAAGGAAGAGCAGGCGTCAACATACAGCTTCCGGTAGCAACGGGTGCTCCGGGCATGCTGAATGCAACGCTCACCACCCGTGTCTTCGAACCGGGAGGAGATGCGAGCATTTACTCGCAGACTGTTCCCTTCTCTCCGTTCACATCGTATGTGGGTATCAATCTGAACCAGCCGAAAGGAAAGTATATCGAAACAGACAAAGATCATGTGTTTGACATCGTGACGGTCAACGATCAGGGACAGCCGGTGAACCGTTCCAATCTGGAATATAAAATCTACCGGATCAGCTGGAGCTGGTGGTGGGAAAACGGTGAAGAGTCTTTCGGAACCTACATCAACAACAGTTCCATCACTCCCGTTGCCAGTGGTAACCTGCAGACCACAGGAGGAAAAGCCTCCTTCAAGTTCCGCATCAATTATCCGGATTGGGGACGCTATCTGGTGTACGTGAAAGACCGTGAAAGCGGACACGCCACCGGAGGAACCGTCTACATCGACTGGCCCGACTGGCGCGGACGTTCGAACAAGACAGATCCGAGCGGCATCAAGATGCTTGCTTTCTCACTGGACAAAGATTCTTATGAGATAGGAGAAACAGCCACGGCAATCATTCCCGCAGCCGCCGGAGGACGTGCGCTGGTATCCCTCGAAAACGGTTCGACCGTCTTGCAGCAGCAATGGCTCGAAGTGTCCGATCAGGGAGATACGAAACTCACCTTCAAGATTACACCGGAAATGGCTCCGAATGTTTATCTGCATATCAGCCTGTTGCAGCCTCATGCGCAGACAGTCAATGATCTGCCGATCCGTATGTACGGCATTGCTCCGGTATTTGTGACCAACCGTCAGACGATTCTGCAACCGCAGATCAAGATGCCGGAAGTGCTGCGTCCGGAAACTGACTTTAACGTGACTGTCAGCGAGAAAAGCGGAAAACCGATGACTTATACACTGGCGATTGTGGATGACGGTCTGCTCGATCTGACTAACTTCAAGACGCCCGACCCGTGGAACGAGTTTTATGCACGCGAGGCTCTCGGCATCCGTACATGGGATATGTACGACGATGTACTGGGTGCTTCCGGCGGACGTTACAGTTCATTGTTCAGCACGGGTGGAGATGCCTCGCTGAAACCGGCAGATGCCAAAGCCAACCGTTTCAAACCGGTGGTCAAATTCATCGGTCCTTTCTATCTCGCAAAAGGCAAGCAACAGACACATACGTTGAAGCTTCCGATGTATGTGGGTTCTGTACGTGCGATGGTAGTTGCCGGACAGGACGGCGCTTACGGAAATGCGGAAAAGACTGCATTTGTGCGGACACCGCTCATGCTGTTGTCTACTCTGCCCCGTGTATTGAGTACGCAGGAAGAAATTACCGTTCCGGTAAATGTATTCGCTATGGAGAACCAAGTGAAGAACGTAACCGTATCGCTGGAAGCATCCGGCGCAGGCGTACAGATCACAGGCAATCGCCAGCAGTCACTCACTTTTGACCAGCCGGGTGACCAACTGGCATACTTCACTCTGAAAACAGGCAGCAAAACCGGAAAGGCAACCATCCACCTGACGGCAAGCGGCAACGGACAGCAGACAAAAGAAACGATCGAAATAGAAGTCCGGAATCCGAATCCGGTGGTTACCTTACGCAACAGCCAATGGATAGAAGCCGGTCAGGAGGCCGAGCTGTCATACACACTGGCAGGTTCTTCTTCGGCTAACAATCAGGTGCAACTGGAAGTCTCCCGCATTCCGTCGGTAGACATCAGCCGTAGATTCGACTTCTTATACAACTATCAGCATCATTGCACAGAGCAGCTGACATCCAAAGCATTACCTCTCTTATTCGTCTCCCAGTTCAAGGCGGTGGACGAACAGGAGGCCGAGAAAATAAAGGCGAATGTACAGGAAGCTATCCGGCAGATATATGCCCGCCAGCTTCCCAACGGCGGATTTGTATACTGGCCGGGCAACGCCGTCGCCGACGAATGGATCACTTCTTACACGGGTATGTTCCTGACACTGGCACAAGAAAAAGGGTATGCCGTTCATCCGAACGTACTGAACAAATGGAAACGCTTCCAGCGTGCCGCCGCCCAAAACTGGCGTATGCCGCAGGAAGCAAGCAACTGGCAGATATGGCAATCGGAATTGCAGCAGGCCTTCCGCCTCTATACCCTTGCACTGGCCGGTGCACCGGAATACGGAGCCATGAACCGCATGAAGGAACAGCCGGGGCTCTCCATCCAAGCCAAATGGAGACTGGCAGCCGCCTACGTGCTGACCGGTAAGATGAAACCTGCCGGAGAATTAGTATACAACGCAGAAACGACCGTCATTCCTTACTCTTCCATGAATCTGATTTACGGTTCGTCCGACCGGGATGAAGCAATGATTCTGGAAACGCTCATTCTGATGAAACGGGATCGGGATGCGTTGCAACAGGCAAAGAAGGTATCACAGAATCTGGCACAGGAAAACTGGTTCAGCACGCAGTCTACCGCCTTTGCCCTGATGGCAATGGGACGACTTGCGGAGCAATTATCCGGTACACTGGATTTCACATGGAGCTGGAACGGCAAGCAACAGCCCGCCGTGAAATCTGCTAAAGCCGTATTTGAGAAGGAGATAGCTACTTCTCCGAAATCGGGAACAGTCTCTGTGAAGAATCAAGGCAAAGGAGCATTGAGCGTAGACCTGATTACACGTACCCAATTGCTGAATGATACGCTGCCAGCCATTGCCGATAATATCCGGCTGGATGTGAAATACACAGATATGGCAGGTTCACCGATTTCCGTGGAAGACATCAGACAGGGAACGGACTTTATGTCTGCCGTCACCCTATCCAATATCAGCGGTACTTCCGATTACAGCAATCTGGCACTGACCCATATCATACCGTCCGGATGGGAAATATATAATGAACGGATGATTGTTCCGGAAGCGTCCTCTTCCAATTCTAATGAAGCGAATACTCCGGAAAGTTCAGCCGGTAAGTACACCTATAAAGATATTCGTGACGACCGGGTATTGACTTATTTCGATCTGCGACGGGGTGAATCGAAAACATTTACCGTAAGGTTGCAGGCAACTTATGCAGGTAACTTCATTCTTCCGGCCATTCAGTGCGAAGCTATGTACGACGCAGCGGTACAGGCACGCACCAAAGCGGGAAGAACGACTGTCAGCCGATGACAAGACTCTGAACAATAAGACAGCATTGACAGATAGCATAAGTGCATGGGAAGTAAAATCTTGAATTTCTTCAAACGATTGTCCGTCACCAAAAAAGTAATACTTTGTATTCTTGCTTTTTTGGTGACAGGATATATCTTTTGTCTTCCCCGCCACCTGTTTCATGTCCCCTACTCCACAGTAGTGACGGACCGGAACGAGGAACTGCTGGGTGCACGCATCGCCTCCGACGGCCAATGGAGATTCCCTCCCCGAAACACAACTCCGGAAAAGATCAAGGAATGCCTCATCACTTTCGAAGACAAACATTTCTACCACCATTGGGGAGTCAATCCGTTCGCTATCGGAAGAGCTTTCTATCAGAATGTGAAGAATAAACGCATCGTAAGCGGAGGCAGTACGCTGACCATGCAGACCATCCGCCTGGCACGAAACGAATCGCGCACCTTCCGTGAGAAACTGATTGAAATGATCTGGGCCACCCGCCTGGAATTTCGCGCTTCCAAAGAGGAGATTCTTTCCATGTATATCTCCCATGCCCCTTTCGGGGGAAATGTAGTGGGACTGGATGCCGCCGCATGGCGCTACTTCGGACATTCTGCCGATGACTTATCGTGGGCGGAGTCTGCCATGCTTGCCGTTCTTCCCAACGCGCCCGCCATGATTCATCTGTCCAAAGGACGGAAAACGTTGCTTGACAAACGAAACCGCCTGCTGAAACAGCTTCTCGAAAAGAAAACCATCGATTCGTCTACCTACGAACTGGCTATCAGCGAGCCACTTCCCGATGAGCCTCATGCGCTCCCACAAATCGCACCGTACCTGGTCAGCCGGTTCTATCAGGAACGAAACGGCGAATACTCCCGTTCGACCATCAACAAGGGCATTCAGACTCAGGTAGAGGACCTGGCGGAACGATGGAGTAACGAATTCGGGCGAAGTGATATTCGCAATCTGGCCATTCTGGTGATTGACATTCCGAGCAATCAAGTGGTGGCATACTGCGGCAACGTCCATTTCGACCGGAAACAAGGAGGAAATCAAGTGGACGTCATTCAGGCTCCGAGAAGTACGGGCAGTATTCTCAAACCTTTCTTATATTACGCAATGTTACAGGAAGGAAGTTTACTGCCGGATATGTTGCTGCCGGACGTACCTGTCAATATCAACGGATTTACGCCACAGAATTTCAGTATGCAGTTCGAAGGAGCTGTTCCCGCTTCGGAAGCTCTCGCGCGTTCATTAAATATTCCCGCAGTCACGATGCTGCAAAGATACGGAGTCCCGAAGTTTCATAGTTTCCTGCAACAGGTCGGGCTAAAAACCATCAACCGTTCTTCTTCCCACTATGGTTTATCACTTATTCTGGGAGGAGCGGAAGCCACTTTATGGGATGTAACAAACGCATATGCAATGATGGGACGCAGTTTGTTGCAACTGCCGCAAACATCATGCAGCCTATTGCTCCCGACAAGCCGAATCACAGAATCAACCGGTCCTTTTCAGCCAGGCGCCGTATGGCAGACATTCGATGCCTTGAAAGAAGTCAACCGTCCCGAAGAGATTGACTGGAAATCCATTCCTTCCATGCAGACCATTGCATGGAAAACCGGAACAAGCTACGGATTCCGGGATGCTTGGGCGGTGGGTGTTACGCCCCGCTATGCAGTCGGCGTATGGGTAGGAAATGCCACCGGAGAAGGAAAACCCGGGCTGGTAGGTGCACAGACAGCCGGTCCCGTACTATTCGATATTTTTAATCTGCTCCCCTCCTCTTCGTGGTTTACACGTCCTGCGGGCATCTTTGTCGAAGCAGAGGTCTGCCGGAAATCGGGACATCTAAAAGGACGGTTCTGTGATGAAACGGACACACTTCTTGTTTTACCGGCAGGACTGCGGACAGAGGCATGCCCCTATCACCATCTCGTCACTTTATCAGCCGATGAAAGCCAGCGTATTTATGAAAATTGCGCCAACACGGAGCCTACGCTTCGAAAAAGCTGGTTCACACTGCCACCCGTATGGGAATGGTATTACAAGCAACATCATCCGGAGTATAAACCGCTGCCTCCTTTTAAAGCCGGATGCGGAGAAGATACTTTCCAGCCGATGCAATTTATATATCCTCCGATGAACGCACGCATCAAACTGCCCAAGCAACTGGATGGCAGCAAAGGTTTCCTGACTGTAGAACTGGCGCACAACAATCCTAACGCTACCGTTTTCTGGCATCTTGACGAGACCTACCAAGCGCAGACACAGGACTTTCACAAAATCTCCCTGCAACCCGCCGCCGGCAAACATTCGCTGACGGCAGTAGACGGTGAAGGAAATACCATCTCCACCACTTTCTTTGTTGAGTGATATTCATTATCTTTGCGGCATGAAACAGTCATTGAAAGAAAACGGAGGTCTGCCGGCATCCATCCTGTGGACGCTCGCCATTGTGGCAGGAGTCTCGGTAGCCAACATCTATTATATCCAACCGCTGCTAAATATGATACGCCATGAACTTGGCATATCAGAATTCCGTACCAACCTGATTGCCATGGTCACACAGATAGGCTATGCAGCGGGACTCTTGTTTATCACTCCCTTAGGTGATTTGTATCAGCGGAAAAAAATTATCCTTGTCAATTTCTTTGTCCTGATATTCTCTCTGCTGACGATTGCTTTGGCAGATAATATCCATCTGATACTCCTTGCTTCGTTCTTCACGGGAGCCTGCTCTATGATTCCGCAGATATTCATTCCCATAGCCGCCCAGTTCTCCCGTCCGGAAAACAAAGGCAGGAATGTCGGGATCGTCCTATCGGGCTTGCTGACCGGAATCCTTGCTTCACGGGTGGTCAGCGGATTCGTCGGCGAACTGTTCGGATGGCGCGAAATGTATTACATCGCCGCAGCCATGATGTTCGTCTGCGCGATTGTCGTGCTCAAAGTCCTTCCCGATATTCAGACCAACTTCCGGGGCAAGTACGGCGACCTGATGAAATCCCTGCTGGCTTTGGTGAAAGAGTTTCCGCAGCTACGTATTTATTCCATCCGTGCGGCGTTAAACTTCGGTTCCCTTCTTGCCATGTGGTCCTGCCTTGCCTTCAAGATGGGGCAAGCCCCCTTTCATGCCAATAGCGACATCATCGGTTTGCTGGGATTATGCGGTGTGGCGGGAGCATTAACCGCCTCCTTTGTGGGGAAATACGTAAAGAGAGTGGGTGTCCGCCGCTTCAACTTCATCGGTTGCGGGCTGATCCTCTTTTCATGGCTACTCTTCTTCGTCGGAGAAAACACCTACCTTGGTATCATTCTGGGAATTATCATCATCGACATAGGTATGCAGTGTATCCAGCTCAGTAATCAGACCAGTATCTTCGAACTGTCACCCCGGGCCTCCAACCGCATCAATACAATTTTCATGACGACCTACTTCGTCGGCGGTTCCCTGGGAACCTTCCTTGCGGGTACATTCTGGCAATTGTACGGATGGCATGGTGTTATCGGAATTGGAGCTACACTGACCTGCATTTCTTTACTAATTACAACTTTGTCGAAGAAGTGAGTCAACAAAACGGAGCAGTAAACCGTTTAATACAAAAAAAGGGAAACATGAAATACGGAGTTAACAAAGAAATCTTACTTATCACAGCAGGCACCGTCTGGATTATCGCCGGTGCCAATATCTTGCGAATAGGCATCGTTACATGGCTTAATAACTCCGAAGGCTGGATGTTCAAGATAGGAGAAGCAACCATCGTCTTTCTGCTGTTCTTCGTATTAATCTTCAAAAGACTCTATTACAAGCATACCCAAAGGATCGAACGGAAAAAGGAACAGAAGAACTGCCCTTTCTCCTTCTTCGATGTCAAAAGCTGGATCGTCATGATCTTTATGATCTGCCTTGGCATCACCATCCGCAGCTTCCACCTGTTGCCCGAAAGTTTTATATCTGTCTTCTACACAGGACTGTCCATCGCACTGATCCTGACCGGCGTACTCTTCATCCGTTACTGGTGGCTGAGGCGCAAGACGAATCCGGTGTAACAGGAGAGCATCTATATTCCAATAAAATATAAACTTATAATAAATTTTATTGTGCTGTCCGGCAAGGTAAAAAGAATTCTGTCTTTTTATTGTATCTTTGCGCGACCAAAAAAATAAAGAAATGATTCCAACCCAACAGGATATTGCCGAATTCACCCGCTTTCAACGAAACGAGATAACAGAAAGCATCTTATATGAACGGCTCGCATCTATCGAAAAAGACGAGAATAACCGCAAAACGCTCCGACTGATAGCAGCAGAAGAAAAGTCGCATTACGCTATCCTCAAGAAATATACAGGAAAAGAAATCGGTCCGGACTATAAGCGTATCGCCCGTTTCTACTTTCTGGCACGCATACTAGGTATCACATTCGCCATCAAATTAATGGAGTCCAGTGAGGAAAATGCCCATAATAATTATGATAAATATGCCCATATACCAGACCTGCAACGTCTGGCACATGAAGAAGAAGTGCACGAGCAGAAGTTGATTTCACTTATCAATGAAGAACGGCTGGAATATATGGGATCGGTCGTACTAGGACTTAATGATGCGCTGGTTGAGTTTACAGGTGCACTGGCAGGTTTCACACTTGCCTTGAGTGACAGTAAACTGATAGCACTGACCGGCAGTATCACAGGGATAGCCGCTGCACTGTCAATGGCATCTTCCGAATATCTTTCTACCAAATCGGAAGGGGATGATAAGAAACATCCGGTAAAAGCTGCTGTATATACAGGAATCGCCTATCTGATCACGGTAGTGTCACTGGTTACTCCGTTTATACTGATCAGCAATGTAATCGTAGCTTTGGGAGTGATGCTGACCATGGCACTTATCATCATTGCCCTTTTCAACTACTATTATTCCGTAGCCCGTGGAGAAAGCTTCCGAAAGAGGTTTACGGAAATGGCTGTACTCAGTTTCAGTGTGGCAGGTATCAGTTTCCTGATAGGATACGCTCTAAAGACATTTACCGGAATCGATGCCTGAAATCAATAAAGCATCCGACATCATTGAAGGTCCGGTAGTTACATAATAAAGAAACCTAAACCACCAGATTAAATAATAAAGCGTTATATTTAGAATGAAGAAAGCTCCATCTCCCCTCGTATCACTATTGCCCATTGTCGTATTAGTGATATTACTATTCGCCACCATTCGTGTATTTGGCAGTGATGCCCTCAATGGTGGAAGTCAGGTATCGCTGCTTACTACCACCTCCATTTGTATCCTTATCGGCATGGCTTTCTACAAAATCCCCTGGAAAGACTACGAACTGGCAATCACGAACAACGTGGCAGGAGTGACAACAGCCATCATCATCTTACTGATTATCGGCGCATTAAGCGGTATCTGGATGATTAGCGGAGTAGTGCCCACTTTGATTTATTACGGAATGCAGATTATCCATCCCAGTTTCTTCCTGACATCCACCTGTATTATTTGCGTATTGATCTCCGTTATGACCGGAAGTTCATGGACAACGATCGCTACCATCGGTATTGCCCTCATGGGCATCGGAAAGGCACAGGGATTTGAAGAAGGCTGGATTGCGGGAGCTATCATCTCCGGTGCCTATTTCGGCGATAAGGTTTCTCCCTTGTCCGAGACGACCATATTGGCGGCATCCGTCACGGACACGCCCCTCTTCCGTCATATCCGCTATATGATGATTACTACGGTGCCCTCACTGATCATTACACTGATTATATTTACGGTAGCAGGTCTGTCTCATGACGCCAGCAACACCCAGCACATCGCGGAAGTGGCAGCTGCCCTGAACGAAAAGTTCCATATCACCCCGTGGCTGCTGATTATACCGATAGCAACAGGCATATTGATTGCACGGAAAGTGCCTTCCATCATTACCCTGTTTCTGTCCACTCTATTGGCGGGCATTTTCGCTCTGATCTTCCAACCGGATTTGTTGCGGGAAATTTCGGGGGCTGCCGTTTCCAACTTCGACTCCCTATTTAAAGGACTGATGATGACCATCTACGGCAAGACAAGCCTGCAGACCGACAATGCCGTTTTGACAGATTTAATTGCCACCCGTGGTATGTCGGGAATGATGAATACAATCTGGCTGATTTTATGTGCGATGTGTTTCGGCGGAGCTATGACTGCCAGCGGTATGCTGGGAAGCATCACATCGCTCTTCGTACGCTTCATGAAGAAAACGGTCAGCGTCGTATCGGCTACGGTTTGTTCCGGGCTTTTCCTCAACCTGGCAACTGCCGATCAATATATCAGCATTATCCTGACCGGGAATATGTTTCGCGACATTTATGCTAAAAAAGGTTACGAAAGCGGCCTGCTCAGCCGGACTACGGAAGATTCAGTAACCGTTACATCCGTACTGATTCCGTGGAATACCTGCGGGATGACGCAAGCCACTATTCTGAGCGTGCCTACGCTGGTGTACCTCCCCTATTGCTTTTTCAACATTATCAGTCCTTTAATGAGTATTGCCGTGGCAGCCATCGGATATAAAATTGTAAAACGCTCGTGAACAATCTGGCATACACTTTGTTTTTGCAATAAACGAACAACGTATTAAACCTAAACAAAAAAAAGTTATGAAAAAGTTTATTGCATTATTAGCATTAGTTTTAGTAAGTGCGAGCACAATGATGTATGCACAGGAAAGTAACGCAGCCATCCGCCGCGCAGACAGAAAAGCAGAAAGAGACGCAGAAAGAGCAAAACTTCGCGCAGAAGAACAAGTACAGGACATGGCAGCTTACCAGCAGGCTGTTCAGGCTTTGAAAAACAAACAGTTTGTTCTGGAAGCCAATCAGGTAATCTTCCGTAACGGTATGAGTGCTTTCGTGACTTCCAACACTAACTTCGTCCTGATGAACGGAAACAGAGCCACTGTACAGACAGCTTTCAACACTCCTTATCCCGGCCCTAACGGTATCGGCGGTGTGACTGTAGACGGTAACTCTTCGGACATGAAGATGAACATCGATAAGAAAGGAAATGTAAACTGCTCATTCAGTGTACAGGGTATCGGTATCTCAGCTCAGGTATTTATCAACATGAGCAGCGGTAACAACAATGCTTCGGTATCAATCAGCCCGAACTTCAATAACAACAACCTGACATTGAACGGTAACATCGTCCCACTGGATCAATCCAACATCTTCAAAGGACGCGCCTGGTAATCCGAACAGAAGAATATGATAGCAACTCCGCTACAAATCGCGCAAAATGCGTACATTTGTAGCGGAGTTTTTAATTTATCAATTCTTATGAGGGAATATATCATCGCAGACAACCAGGATATCAGTAAAGCAGGAATGATGTTTCTGCTAAGCCGCCAAAAGGATGTATCTGTTCTTTTAGAAGCCGACAACAAGGCTGAGCTGATTCAGCAACTGCGTCTGTATCCGCAAGCGGTGGTTATTCTGGATTATACTTTATTTGATTTCGCCGGAGCAGACGAACTGATTGTCTTGCAGGAGCGATTCAAAGAAGCCGACTGGATTCTGTTTTCCGATGAGTTGAGCATTCCTTTTCTCCGGCAGGTATTGTTCAGCAGTATGGCTTTCGGAGTAGTCATGAAGGACAATTCGAAAGAAGAGATCATGACCGCCTTGCAATGCGCTTCACGCAAACAGCGGTATATCTGCAATCATGTCAGCAATCTGCTGCTTTCGGGATCGGTCCCTTCTGCCCCATCCCCTGCCACCACAGAAGATCATCTGCTGACACAAACAGAGAAAAACATCCTCAAAGAGATCGCGTTGGGAAAGACGACCAAAGAAATAGCCGCAGAAAAGAATCTCAGTTTCCATACGATAAACAGCCACCGAAAGAATATCTTCCGGAAGCTGGGAGTCAACAATGTACACGAGGCTACCAAGTATGCGATGCGTGCAGGGATTGTCGACTTGGCGGAATATTATATTTGAGACAGCCGGCTAAAGATCGATCCCGGCGGAAAGCTGCTAACGGACAATCTCACCACTTCCCACACAAACTCCCGCTTCCTGATCATAAACGACCCCGAACTGACCGGGCGCAATGCCCTGCAACTTCTCGGAAGACAAGATACGGAACCGATTGCCCTCTTCCTGAATCAGCCTTCCCCTTGTAAATTCGGGAGTGTGACGAATCTTGAACGTAATATCAACCTCCTTTCCCGCATCTTTCCACGGATTATCCGTAATAAAGTGGAAATCATTGATCCGGAATTCATGCCCAAACTGCGTCTCTACTCCATATCCATGAGAGACATAGATGATATTTTCCTGCACATCCTTCTTTATCACAAACCAGGGACCGCCACTCAGTCCAAGACCTTTCCGCTGCCCGATCGTATGAAACCAGTAGCCGCGATGTGTGCCCACTCTCTTTCCGGTCTCCAGTTCTATAATCGCCCCTTCCTGTTCTCCCAAAAAGCGACGCACGAAATCATTATAGTTAATCTTCCCCAAAAAGCAAATCCCCTGACTATCCTTTCTCCGGGCACTGGGCAGTCCTGCATTGCGTGCAATCTCGCGTACTTCCTGCTTCATCAGCCCGCCAACAGGAAACATCAGTTTGGAAACTTGCAGATAGTCTATCTGTGCAAGGAAATCTGTCTGGTCTTTAACAGGGTCTTTGGCTGTCCCCAGCCAAGTCTTACCGTCCCGCTGGACGGTAGTGGCATAATGCCCTGTCGCTGTAAAATCGAAATTCTTTCCGACACGCTGCTCAAAACAACCGAACTTGATGAGTTTGTTGCACATCACGTCCGGGTTCGGCGTCAGTCCTTTTCTGATTTTATCAATCGCATAAGCAGCCACGTTCTCCCAGTACTCCTTATGCAAATCAACCACTTCCAGCGACAAGCCATACTTACGGGCAATGGCGGCAGACATTTCAATATCTTCTTCAGCCGAGCAATCCATATACTCCGCTCCATCCATACCTATCTTGATATAGAAAAGAGTCGGACGGTATCCTTGCTCACAAAGAAGGTGAACGACGACAGAGCTATCGACACCTCCGGATAATAATGCAGCTATATTCATCATAATTATTCATTTAACACCAAAGAAGTGCTAATATGCCAATGTATTATGATCATAATCATCGACAAATTAGCACACAGGCAAATCTGTTTCATCAAATCTTTGTCAAAGTCAGGTTGTGGTCCATCCAAAAATCATTAACTCTATATCACTCTCTTCGGATTCTAATTATTCTCTTTATTCTCTCTCTATTATATTAATACCTGTCATTCATTTCCGATGTTGCAAAGATAAGGCGGGATTTGCTAACAGCCTATCACATATTGAAGGCATTTTTATACCATAAATGTGGTAGATAAGCAAAGTATTTCCTACATTTGCACACTGAAAAGCTTTTTATGATGACGAATTTACGCAAAATACTACTCATACCTGCTCTGATCGTCGTATCTGTCAGCAGTTTCTTTTCTTGTGGTGTAGACCGCTGGCCGGAATATGCCCACCTGACCGAACTGGATAGCTGGATGTATGACATTATGCAAGAGAACTATCTGTGGTATCAGAATATGCCTTCCTACAATGACGTTAATCTATTTCTGGACCCCGCTTCCTTTCTATCCAAAGCGAAATGGGACCAAGACAGCTATTCTTTTGTAGACTCTGTGATGGAAGCTCCATTGCCAACCTATGGATTCGACTATTCACTTGTAAAAAGCCAGGATAACGATACGGCATACAATGCCCTGATTACCTATGTTATCCCCGAATCGCCCGCAGCAAAGGCCGGTCTTCAACGTGGCGACTGGATTATGAAAGTAGATACTTCCTACATCAGTAAGAAGTATGAAACACAACTGCTGCAAGGCACGATAGCAAGAGAGCTTTCTATGGGGATATGGAAGGAAGTTGAAGTAGAGCCCGAAGAAGGAGAAGAAGTTCCGGAAGAGCCGGTAATGGTATACAAAGTAGTACCGAACGGCATTACGCTGGATTTGGGAGCAGCCCAGTCTATCGAAGACCAGCCGGTACATAAATACGAAATTCTGACCTTAAATGATGGTACCAAAGTAGGCTATCTGATGTACAACAGTTTCACTGCCGGCACTAGCGCCGATCCGGAAAAGTACAACGACAAACTACGCGAAGTCTCTACCAAATTTAAAGAAGCCAATGTAAAGGCCACCATACTCGACCTTCGCTACAATGCGGGAGGATCTCTGGATTGTGTTCAGTTATTAGCTACCATCCTCGTTCCGAGTGCAAGAATGGGTACCCCTATGGCTTACCTGGAGTACAATGACAAAAACATAGACAAGAGCACTACCATCGATTTTGATCAGGAAGTATTGAAAACCGGTACCAACCTGAACCAGAACGTATTGATAGTGATTACCAGCGGCACAACAGCCGGAGCAGCGGAAATGCTGCTGACCAGTCTATACAAAAAGGACCAGTACCCTAACATCATTGTGATGGGCAGCGCAAGTAAAGGACAAACTGTAGCCACCGAACAGTTCATCAATGAGACTTACCGCTGGTCTGTCAATCCTGTGGTATGTACCGTTTACAATTCAGATCACGTCGCAGGCGAAGAACCATTCATTCTTACTCCGAGCGATCAATTCAAGATAAGTGAAACGTCCATTGACGGAACGACCAACTACAGCCAGTTTCTTCCTTTCGGTGATCCCAAAGAGAGAATGCTAAGCATAGCCATTCAGACGCTGGAAGGAACTTATCCGCCGAAAGACGAAGATAAAGAAGAAGAAACTCCAAGCACGAAGAGCTTCAAGATAGAAAAGAATGTCAGTAGTCCTGCCAGCAGACGGTTTGCCGGAGGATTACGGATTAAATAAGCGGTAATGAGAAAGATACTCCTCTTAGTCTGCATGATGACAGTCATATTCGGTTGCTCGGATGATGAAGAAAAGGCATGGACAGAAATTGAAATCCCGACTCCTGCAATGAGCAGAATGCTGTTAACTGAATTCTGCAAGTCTGACGGAATAGGAGTATCTGACGTTACGAAAAGAGAAGAGTTCTCTTATCAAGAGAATTGGCTGACGGATTATATCTATTCACAGGAGGTTTCTATTGCCGACCTGACGGAAACTATCACTAACCCGATAGCAGTTCGATACGAGAATAACAGAGGCAGTGTCACCCTTACCGACGAAACGGGCATCCAACGCAAATATACTTTAAACGAACAAGGATACGCTACACAGTGTAAATACACTTCGTTCGGTCAGAAGAGAGAATATACCTTTTCCTATACAGACGGCTATCTGACACTGGTAAAGGAAACCCTGCCCAAAGAAGGAAGCAGCGAAGCAACCACTACACAAACCCTTTCACTGAAATACGAGCAAGGAGACCTGGTCTCTGCAACTTGTCCTTCGCTGACCAACGAATCATTCACCGGGTACGGAGAGCTGCAAACCCATTATGAACCCGGAAAGGATATTAATTATTATCGCCTGCCCTGTCCGGTACTGGCAGATACTTATCCTCTCTCCTTTCATCGTGAAGCGATGTTTGCAGGGATACTGGGCAAACCGACACAGCATCTCACCGTTGCTTCCTATCCCGACCAGACGGGTGATACCTACACCGAAAGAACCGAATATTCATATAGCTTTGACAAGAAGAACAAACCTACCGGCTTACATATCCAGACTAAATATGGTAACGGTAAAAGCATGAATTATATAAACCGTACCATCAATATTTCCATCGAATAACCCCGTTTTTGTCAAGAGCAGAATTACAGATTCTTAACTCACGGTTCCCTTTTTCGTGAACGAAAGGCACATTTGCCGTAACAAAGCATCGGTTTTCACTTAACAAAGCATCGGTTTTCACCTGACAAAGCATCTAATCTTGCTTGACAAAGCATCTAATTTTCATCAGAAAGCAGGTAAAAGTCAACCCAAAGCCGAGGTAAAGTCATTTTTCCCCCCGACTAAACACAAAAAAAGGAGAAAGTTCTCACTTCCTCCTTCTATCGTAGTTTAATTTCAATCTACTATATGATTATGCATCCAAAGATACGACATTCGGATGCTAAAGTCAAGCTTTTCCGGTTTTATTTCTTGAAGAACTTATCAAAGAACAAAATCTGATAATCGATAGAGTTATTCCAATACTCTCCGGTATGCCCTCCGGGACGAGTGATAAAGTCATGGTCGATTTTCTTTTCCAACAAGCGGTTGTGCAAATCCTTATTCACCTGAATGAAAAAGTCTGCTTCGCCACAATCAAAGATAATCGCCAGATCTCCATTCTGTATTTTATCAATCTGGTTGATAACAGTATGTGTATCCCATATTTCCTTGTTAGATTCATAGTCTCCCAAGCGTTTTGCCATATCCCAGTTCTTCGGGAACGGGCGAATATCCACACCGCCACTTGTGCTTCCACAAGCGCCAAAAGTATCTTTATGACGGATAGCCGTCCACAAGCCGCCATGTCCACCCATACTCAACCCTGTAATGGCACGTCCTTTACGGTCGGCGATTGTCTTGTAATGTCCGTCTATGTACTTCACCAGCTCCGATGAAACAAACGTTTCATACCGGAAAGACGGATCTTTCGGACTATCCCAGTACCAGCTGGTACTTCCGTCCGGACAAACAAAAATGATGCCTTTCTCATCCGCTATCTGAGGCAGATTGGGCTTGATTTCAATCCATGTCTTGGCATGACCGCCAAAGCCATGCAACAGATACACAGCAGGGCATGATACAGCTTTCTTTCCCAGGGCTGCATCAGGAGTTACTACCACCACCTTTATTTCCTTATTCATGGAAGGGCTTTTCACTAATAAAGTATCTACCCTGGCTGCAAAAGAAGGTGCCAGCCAAACTAACAAAAGAGCAATTAATAGAAGTCTATTCTTTTTCATTGTGTTTATAAATATGTTTAGTCAGATCATTCTTCGTCGTCTTCCGAAGGCTGAAATTCAGAAACAGGCTTATCAAAAGTCTTATGACACTGTTTGCAGGTATATTCCCAGTGGTTGCTTCCCGGAGGCGCCGCAGCCAGCATAGAAAGCACAGCCGCACCTATCGCACGCAGTTTCTTTCCTTTTCTCAACACCAGTTTAATGTCAGATGATCCACAGTACGGGCAGAGAGTCAGTTCTTCAGGCCAACTCTGATTCTGTTTCAGCACCCGGACAGCTTTGTCATAATCTTCATCTACCACCAAGATATCCACTCCTGCGATGCTGCTCACATAACTTCTATACAGAAACGAGAAGTTCTCATTGTGCAGAACAGATTCAATACCTTCATTCTCTAACGCTCCCTGCAGGATGTGTGCCTCCATTGCGTCATTACAGGTTATCAGTTTTACGGTTTTCATACTCAACCTAATTTGATTGTTCCCGCAAAAATAAAATATAAAAATGAAATGTGAAACTATTTTCCATTAACTTTGCAGTTACTAAACTACAATAACATGAAAAGACTCCTGTCAGTTCTGCTACTTTGCCATATAACAATCTCCTTCCTATGGGCACAGCCTGTCCATCAAGTGAAAGGTACAGTCATTGACAAATCCAGCCGCCAGCCTCTGGAATTTATCAATGTAATGATTGTCGGACTAAACAAAGGAGGAGTGACGAATGCGGAAGGAAAGTTTTCGATAGAACAGGTTCCTCCCGGCATCTACCGCCTGCAAGCATCAGCTATCGGATACAAAACCGTCACTACCCCCGAATATATTCTATCGACCAGAGATCTGCACATACAGATAGAAATGGAAGAGAACCAGACGGAGCTTGAAGGAGTAACCATTACCGCCTCCCCCTTTCGCCGCGACATTGAAAGTCCGGTCAGCCTGCGTATCATCGGATTGCAGGAGATAGAAAAGAGTCCGGGAGCCAATCGGGACATTTCACGCATCGTACAGTCTTATCCGGGAGTCGCCTTTTCGCCGATAGGATACCGCAACGACCTGATTGTACGCGGCGGATCACCTTCCGAAAACCGCTTTTACCTGGACGGAGTAGAGATTCCCAATATCAACCATTTCAGTACACAAGGAGCATCGGGCGGTCCGGTAGGTATTCTCAATGCCGATCTGATACGTGAAGTGAACTTCTATACCGGAGCTTTTCCGACGGATAAAGGAAATGCGCTCAGCTCTGTGCTCGACTTCAAATTGCGTGACGGAGACATGGAACGCAATTCCGTGAAAGCCACTCTCGGAGCTTCCGAAGTATCTTTGGCTTCCAACGGACATCTGGGTAAAAAGACTTCCTATCTGGTTTCCGTCCGTCAGTCCTATCTGCAATTTCTGTTTGACATGCTCGGTCTGCCCTTCCTGCCCACCTTTACGGATGCACAGTTTAAGCTGAAAACAAGGTTCGACGCACAAAACGAATTGACCGTACTGGGACTGGGCGGCATTGACAAAATGAAGTTAAACACCAAAGCCGACGATGAAGATAATGAATATATACTCAGTTACCTGCCTAAGATTCAGCAAGAGACATTCACACTTGGCGCTGTATACCGGCATTATGCAGGGGCACACGTACAGTCGGTCATCGCCAGCCACAGTTATCTGAACAACCGGAACACCAAATACCGGCAGAACGACGAAAGTAATCCGGACAACCTCACGCTCCGTCTCCGTTCTACGGAGCAGAACACTCAGTTCCGTCTGGAAAACAGCTCTTCTTTCCGCAACTGGAAAGTGACTGTCGGAGCCAATCTGGACTATAGCCAATATAGCAACACCACTTTCCAAAAGGTGTACACCGACCATGCGCAGACATTTGACTATCACACCTATCTGGACATCATGCGCTGGGGACTTTTCGGAACGATCAACTATACTTCGATAGACGAACGCTTTACGGCTTCGCTCGGTCTGCGTACCGATGCCAATAATTACTCGGCAGCCATGAAGGATATGACCGATCAGCTCTCTCCCCGCCTGTCGCTTTCCTATCAACTGACGGAACACTGGTCGCTAAGCGGAAATGCGGGACTTTACTACCAGCTGCCTCCCTACACCGCTCTCGGCTTTAAAAACAATAACGGACTCTATGCCAACAAATATGCGCTCCGCTATATGCAAGTCAGTCAGGGAAGCATAGGCATCAACTGGCGAAAAGGCGATACCTTCGAAGTATCCCTCGAAGGGTTCTACAAAGACTACGACAAAATCCCCCTTTCCGTAGCCGACGGCATTCCGCTGACCTGCAAAGGAAACGATTACGGAGTGATAGGCAACGAACTGCTGACTTCCACCGCACAGGGACGTTCATACGGCGCAGAGCTTCTCCTCAAATGGCTGATTGCCAAGAAGCTGAATCTGGCCTCCTCCTTCACGCTCTTTAAAAGCGAATACCGTAACAATAAAGAAAGCGAATATATCGCCTCCGCATGGGACAACCGCTTCATCTTCAACTTACGGGGTACTTATAACCTCCCCCGACATTGGAGCGTCGGGATGAAAGTCAGTTGCATAGGCGGTGCTCCCTACACTCCTTATGATGCCGACAAGTCCTCTCTGGTAACAGCCTGGAACGCTCAGGGAAAACCGTATTACGACTATACCCGATATAACGAAGAACGGCTTCCGGCCTTTACTCAGGTAGATATACGCATAGATAAAACATTTTACCTGAAACGCTGTATGCTGGGCTTCTATATCGATTTGCAGAATATTGCAGGCAGCAAACTGAAACAGGCGGATGTGTTGATGAGCACAGGGGTAATTAAGAATCCGGACGCACCCATAGCCGGGCAGCGGTATGTCATGAAGTCCGTCAAACAGGAAAGCGGTACACTGCTGCCGACTTTAGGAATCACATTCGAATACTAACACTATTATAATAATAACGAACTAAAATTCACTATGATGAAAAAACAAATTGCATTAGTGACCCTGTTATTTCTGGGCATGAGCTGTTTCAACGCTTCGGCACAATTCGGAAAAAAATTCAATGTAGGAAAAGCTCTTCAAGCAGGCAAGGATGCCGTGCAGGCAATCACCTTATCGGATGCCGACATCGCTGCCATGAGCAAAGAATACATGGAATGGATGGACAAGCATAATCCACTGGCCAAACCGGACAGCGAATACGGAAAACGTCTGGAAAGACTGACCGGCAACATCAAAGAAGTGGATGGCATGAAAGTAAACTTTGGCGTGTATGAAGTAGTGGACGTAAACGCTTTCGCCTGCGGCGACGGCAGTGTGCGTATCTGTGCCGGACTGATGGACGTCATGAACGACGAGGAAGTAATGGCAGTCATCGGTCATGAAATCGGACACGTTATCCATACCGATTCTAAAGATGCCATGAAGAATGCCTATCTCCGCTCGGCAGTAAAGAATGCGGCAGGAGCAGCCAGCAGCCAAATCGCCAAACTGACCGACTCTGAACTGGGAGCAATGGCAGAAGCACTTGCCGGTGCGCAATACTCACAAAAACAAGAGTACGAAGCCGATGCCTATGGGGTAGAGTTCTGCGTAAAAAACAACATCGACCCTTATGGCATGTACAAATCACTGAATAAACTTCTCGAATTGTCCAACGGAGCTCCCGCATCTTCCTACATGCAGAGAATGTTTTCTTCACACCCCGACACAGCCAAACGTGTAGCCCGTGCTAAAGAACTGGCTGATAAATACAAACAATAAGAAAGACTCAAAATCAGAAATAACTAAAGAACATATTCCGGGAGCATTTACTTTGCAATCCCGGAATATGTTCTTTGCTTATTAAACACCCTTCATTTCAAAGCATACATTACTATTCCGCACCAATTGTTTATTAAAAAATCATTAATATACAGTACATATTTGCATGACGTCGTGATTTCATGTAATTTCGAAGCAATAATCATTTTAATCCATTTATGGAATTTCTTATTATACTTTTCTTACTTGTACTGAATGGCATCTTTGCCATGTACGAAATTGCGCTGGTATCTTCCAGCAAAGCACGTCTTGAAACTCTCGCCGGAAAAGGCAATAAATCTGCACGTGGAGTACTGAAACAATTGGAAGAACCGGAAAAGTTCTTGTCCACTATCCAAATCGGTATCACCCTTATCGGTATCGTATCCGGTGCCTATGGTGGGGTTGCCATCGCAGACGATCTTGTTCCGTTCTTCTCTCTCATACCGGGAGCAGAAGCCTATGCCCGCAATCTGGCAATGATTACCACAGTAGTAATCATCACCTACCTCTCTCTTATCATCGGCGAGCTGGTACCCAAATCCATTGCCCTCAGCAATCCGGAACGGTACGCAACTCTGTTCAGTCCGATTATGATTTTATTGACGAAAGTTTCCTACCCGTTCGTCTGGCTGCTTAGTATCTCCACTCGTCTGCTGAACAGAATCATCGGCGTGAAGAATGAAGAACGCCCGATGACACAGGAAGAAATCAAGATGATTCTCCACCAAAGTTCGGAACAGGGAGTGATCGACAAAGAAGAAACGGAAATGCTGCGTGACGTATTCCGCTTCTCGGACAAACGCGCCAACGAACTGATGACGCATCGCAGAGATCTTGTCATCTTCCATCCCGACGATACGAAAGACAAGGTGATGAAGACCATCGAAGAGGAACACTACAGCAAATATCTGTTGGTAGACGAGCGAAAAGATGAGATTATCGGTGTGGTATCCGTAAAAGATATTATTCTGATGGTAGGCAACAAAAAGGAGTTCAACCTGCGTGAAATAGCCCGTCCGCCACTGTTTATTCCGGAAAGTTTATATGCAAATAAAATATTAGAGCTATTCAAGAAGAACAAAAACAAGTTCGGAGTTGTTGTTAACGAGTATGGTAGTACAGAGGGTATCATCACCCTGCACGACTTGACCGAAAGTATCTTCGGAGACATCCTTGAAGAGGATGAAATGGAAGAAGAAGATATCGTCAGAAGGCAGGATGGTTCGATGCTCGTAGAAGCCTCGATGAACATCAAGGACTTTATGGAAGAGATGGGAATCTTATCTTATGAAGATCTGGAAGACGAAGACTTCACTACCCTCGGAGGATTGGCAATGTTCCTGTTGGGCGGTATCCCGAAAGCCGGAGATATCTTCACCTACAAGAACCTGCAGTTCGAAGTGGTGGACATGGACCGTGGACGAGTAGACAAACTGCTGGTCATCAAACGGGACGAAGAAGCATAAAGAAAATAATAACCCGAGCAATATTAGCTCACTATATTTATATTAACTTAAAGCACTTAACGATGAAAAAAGTAATTATGTTAGCAGCAGTCGTAGCTGCTTTGGCATCTTGCCAATCAAAAGCCAACAAAGCCGCAGAGGCAGAAGCAGACAGTCTTTCCATAGAAATGGCTCCGATCACAGAAGTGACCGAAGTTTATGAAGGAACACTTCCTGCAGCCGACGGCCCGGGTATCGACTACGTATTAACACTGAATGCTGCAACTGATGGTGTAGATACCACGTATACTCTGGATATGACTTACCTCGATGCAGAAGGTCAGGGTAAGAACAAAACCTTCTCTTCGAAAGGAAAACAACAGACTGTCCAAAAAGTAGTGAACAAAAAACCTACCAAGGCTGTTAAGCTGACTCCGAATGACGGCGAAGCTCCAATGTACTTCGTAATCGTCAATGACACTACCCTGCGTCTGGTAAACGATAGTTTGCAGGAAGCTGTCAGCGATCTGAATTATGATATCATCAAGGTAAAGAAATAAATAACCTAAACCCTAACCAGTAAATAAAATGCTCTGCGAATGACCGGTCTTCGCAGAGCATCTTTATTTCTATCCCAGCACTCCTTTCCCTTCCTGCAGGCGTTTCAGACGAAGCAACGCTTCGATATAATAATAATCCGCATAAATAATAGAAGCATCTATTTCCGAATGCGCCGGCCAGTGTCCCGTGCTATGAAGCAGGAAAGCGGGATTGCTCTTACCACTCTGATAACGGTCAGAGCTTAAGCTTGCCAGCATTTCTATGGCGGCATCTTTATATCTTTTTCCTTTACCGTTCGGAAGATAGGTGGATAGTTCGAGCAATGCGGAAGCAACTACCGAAGCTGCCGAAGCGTCGCGGGGAGCATCCGGAATCCCCGGTGCGCTGAAGTCCCAATAGGGTATCTTATCCTCCGGCAGGCGTTCCAGATAGACATCCGTCACTTTCTGTGCAAAGTCCAGATATTTAGGATCTTTGGTTTCACGGTAGACTACCGTATAACCATAAACAGCCCATGCCTGTCCGCGTGCCCACATGGTGCTGTCTGCATATCCCTGATGGGTGACTCCCTTGATCAGATTTCCTGTAATGGTATCGTATACCGCTACGTGATAGGAGGTATAATCCGGTCGGAACTGGCATTTCATAGTCTTATCGGCGTGGGATACCGCAATATCATACAGGTAAGGATTGCCCCCGTTCTTGGATGCCCAGAAAAGCATTTCAAGGTTGATCATGTTGTCCATGATAGTATTGTGGGGCCAGTTGCGCGGTTCCACTTCGCGAGGCCATGACAGCATGGTGCCGACTACCGGATTAAATAAAGTAGCCAATGAGTCAGCCGTATCCAGAATTACCTGTTTATAAGCGGGATTCTTGGTCAGACGATATCCGTTGCCATAGCTGCAGAAAACGAGAAATCCCAAATCATGGTCATAAGCCGGAATACGGGAAAGGAATTCCAGTGAAGCTGTGAATTTCTCGGCTTCTTCCAGAATGTGCTTATCTTGTGTGTACTCGTAGTCATACCACAAGACACCGGGCCAGAAACCGGCACACCATTCTTCCTTCGTTGCTTTCCGACAGTTCCAATGATGCTCATCCGCCATGATGTTACGCGGCATCATCGTATAGTCTATCCCTGAATCTCCTTTCAGTTCGACCAATGTACGTTGGGTCTGTTCTGCGCAATAGCCTAAAGCCTTATTCACATCCAAAGTACCGGAAGTCCGATGGGCACAAGCATAAAAGCCTAGCACTACAACCAACCCTGCTACAATCTTCTTCATTTTTCGTTCTATATCTTCGTGTTAGTTCTTATTTTCTATTCTCATTTATTCGTTCGTCATCCGGAACCAGTCGACATCTGCCCAGCCTCTGTTTCCGTCATTAGGAGTGACACAGAACAATCCGACCTTGGCTCCAATCCATTTTCCCTGCCGGGCTGTGAAAGCATCGCCTACTGTGGTATATTTCTTTCCGTTCAGGCTATAAGCAAAGGTACAAACGGCCCCTTTGGTTACTTTCACCCTCAGATAAACGGTCTTCCATTCATTATCGGCAACACCCGGCATCTTCAGATATTCTACCGGAAAGCTCGCCAGTTCTTTTACTTGTTCGGGATTCTGTTGTTCCGCATCTTTGCATACGGCTTGCTGCAGGATAAATTTATCGCCGGCCTTACGGACAGACAAATAACTATAATCCCATCCCATCACGATAATACCTGCCTGTTCCCCATCCTGCTTAGCTGTAAACGTCAGCTTGGCAGTAGCTGTAAACTCCTCCGCCGGAAACTTCTGCATCAACAGATTGGGGACTTCCCAGAAGTTTACGAATTCTTTGGAAAGGCTGCCTGCGTATAGCCGGATATATCCCAAGCCGGTGGTAAAGCCATAAGTATCTTTCTTATTGGCATGCCATTGCCATTGCAACCCCAGATGGCGGGTATTGAATTCATCGCTCTCCGGAGGGGTCGCTACCGGATATGTTCTTCCTACATTCGGTTTCTTACAATATTCTTGCGAATCTCCCCAACTATTGTCGGATTCATATGGGTATTCGCCCTTTTTCGATACGAAGATAATTTTTTTGTATCATTATTATTGTTAATACAGCCAACTAAAAATGTTAAAAATAAAATTTTCATACCACACTTCCGCAAGCTTACACCAAACAGGAATATTTATTTTCGCCAAACAAAGCTCCAATTCCAAACAAAGAATTATATTTGCAGAAATCTAACAATTCTGATACTTATGAAAATACTATCTATCCATGATTTACAAATAATCAGGAAGAGAGCGGAGCACAATCTTTCATTGCGCGAAGAAAGTAATGAAAAAGTTTCCGAGAAATGTTGCGGCCTGGCGTCCGGAACAGAACATCTCCAGATTCTTATATGCGGAGGTACCGGTTGTAAAGCTTCTTCCAGTCAAGGCATCACGGAAAATCTTCAAAAAGCCATTGAAAGAAACGGGATTACTGACAAAGTAGATGTCATCACAGTGGGTTGCTTCGGCTTCTGCGAAAAAGGTCCCATCGTAAAAATCATTCCGGACAATACATTTTACATCCAAGTCACTCCCGAAGATGCGGAGGAAATCATCAGTGAACACATCATCGGAGGACAAAGAATCGAACGGCTGCTTTACACAGACCCGAAAACCGACCAGACCGTCAGTGACTCCAAACACATGGACTTCTATCGGAAGCAACTTCGTATCGCATTGCGCAACTGCGGATTTATCGACTCCGAAAATATAGAAGAATACATCGCCCGGGAAGGATACTTCGCATTAGCCGACTGCCTGCTCTGCAAACAGCCTGCCGACGTCATCGACGTTATCAAACGTTCCGGACTACGGGGACGCGGTGGTGGCGGATTCCCTACAGGATTGAAATGGGAATTTGCCGGAAAACAAGTATCAAATGTAAAATACGTTGTCTGTAACGCCGACGAAGGTGACCCCGGCGCATTCATGGACCGCTCCATCATGGAAGGTGACCCTCACTCTATTGTAGAGGCAATGTGCATTTGTGGTTATTCCATCGGCTCCTCCAAAGGATTGGTCTATATCCGCGCCGAATATCCGCTTGCCATCAACCGTCTTAAAAAAGCGATTGAGCAAGCTCGTGAGTACGGATTATTGGGAGATCACATTTTAGGAACAGATTTCTGTTTCGATATAGAGATACGTTATGGAGCAGGGGCTTTCGTCTGCGGTGAAGAAACCGCCCTCATACACTCGATGGAAGGAAAACGGGGTGAACCGACCTTAAAACCTCCTTTCCCCGCAGAATCCGGTTATCTGGGCAAACCAACCAACGTGAACAATGTAGAGACTCTTGCCAATATTCCTATTATACTGACGAAAGGAGCCGAATGGTTCGCCTCTATCGGAACGGAACGTTCTAAAGGAACGAAAGTATTCGCTCTTGCAGGGAAGATCAACAATGTCGGACTCATCGAAGTGCCAATGGGAACCACTTTGCGGGAAGTTATTTACGAAATAGGCGGAGGCATCAAAGGTGGAAAAAAATTCAAAGCCGTACAAACAGGTGGTCCGTCGGGTGGGTGCCTGACGGAGAAACATCTGGATACTCCTATCGATTTCGACAACCTACTGGCAGCCGGCTCCATGATGGGATCGGGAGGGATGATCGTCATGGACGAAGATGACTGCATGGTATCCGTTGCCCGTTTCTATCTCGACTTTACGGTCGAAGAATCCTGTGGCAAATGTACGCCCTGCCGTATCGGTAATAAACGTCTGCTGGAACTGCTGAATAAGATAACGGAAGGGCGAGGTACAGAAAAAGACCTGGACACGCTTTCCACTCTCGGAAAGGTGATAAAGGATACGGCACTCTGCGGATTGGGACAGACTTCCCCGAATCCGGTTTTATCCACACTGGACAACTTTTACGACGAATATCTGGAACATGTCAGAGACAAGACCTGCCGCGCCAAACAATGCAAGTCGTTGCTGACCTACACCATTAATCCGGAACTTTGTATCGGATGTCATCTGTGTGCCAAGAACTGTCCGGCAGATGCCATCAGTGGTTTAGTACGCAAGCCTCACGTTATCAATCCAGAGAAATGTATCAAGTGCGGCATGTGCATGGCACGCTGTAAATTCAAAGCTATTCTTGTCTGCTAAAATCTATTGCTATGGAAGAAAAACAAATCACCCTCCAGATAGACGGTCACTTTATTACCGTACCCGAAGGAAGCACGATCCTCGAAGCCGCTTGTAAAATCGGCATCAACATACCCACACTGTGTCACATCGACTTGAAAGGCACTTGTATCAAAAACAATCCCGCTTCCTGCCGCATCTGCGTAGTCGAAGTAATAGGGCGTCGCAATCTGGCTCCCGCCTGCGCTACCCGTTGCACGGAAGGGATGGTAGTAAAAACCAGTACGCTGCGTGTGATGAACGCCCGGAAAGTAGTAGCCGAACTTATCCTGTCCGATCATCCCAACGACTGTCTCACCTGTCCCAAATGCGGAAACTGTGAACTCCAGACACTGGCACTGCGCTTCAACATCCGTGAGATGCCATTCAACGGTGGCGAACTTTCTCCCCGCAAACGGGAAGTGACCTCCTCCATTGTACGCAATATGGACAAATGCATCTTCTGCCGCCGATGCGAAAGCGTCTGCAATGATGTACAGACAGTCGGAGCACTGGGAGCTATCCGTCGTGGATTCAACACAACGATAGCACCGGCATTCGACAGAATGATGAAAGACAGTGAATGTACCTACTGCGGACAGTGTGTAGCCGTATGCCCTGTAGGCGCATTGACCGAACGCGACTACACCAACCGCCTATTGGATGACCTGGCCAATCCCGATAAAGTCGTAATTGTTCAGACAGCTCCCGCCGTACGTGCCGCCTTGGGAGAGGAATTCGGGTTACCTCCCGGCACGTTGGTAACCGGAAAAATGGTTTACGCCTTGCGCGAACTGGGCTTCGACTACGTATTTGATACAGACTTTGCCGCTGACCTGACCATCATGGAAGAAGGTTCTGAGATTCTGAACCGACTGACACGCTACTTGGATGGCGACAAATCCGTTCGGCTTCCAATCTTGACTTCCTGCTGTCCGGCATGGGTGAATTTCTTCGAACATCATTTCCCGGATATGCTGGATATCCCTTCTACCGCACGTTCTCCCCAACAGATGTTCGGCTCCATCGCCAAGTCTTACTGGGCAGAGAAAATGGGAATCCCCCGCGAGAAACTGGTAGTCGTCTCCATCATGCCCTGTCTGGCTAAGAAATATGAATGTGACCGTGACGAATTTAAAGTGAACGGCATCCCCGACGTTGATTATTCCATCTCCACCCGCGAACTGGCACGACTGATAAAGCGTGCCAACATCGGTTTTACCCTCGTACTGGACAGCCCGTTCGACAATCCTATGGGAGAATCTACCGGTGCCGGTGTCATCTTCGGTACGACAGGTGGTGTAATGGAAGCCGCCCTGCGCTCCGTTTACGAAATCTATACCGGAGAACCGCTGAAAAATGTAAATTTTGAACAGGTACGCGGACTGAGCGGTGTGCGGCGTGCTACCATCCATCTAAACGGATTTGAACTGAAAGTAGGCATCGCCCACGGACTAGGCAACGCACGGCATTTGCTGGAAGATATACGAAACGGACAGAATGAATATCATGTAATCGAAATCATGGCATGCCCCGGCGGCTGTATCGGAGGTGGCGGACAACCGTTGCATCACGGCAATTCAGACGTTCTTTATGCACGTGCCAACGCCCTTTACCGTGAAGATGCCAACAAACCTTTACGCAAATCTCACGAAAATCCGTATATTCAAAAACTGTATGAAGAATATCTCGGCAAACCACTGGGCGAGAAATCGGAAATGCTGTTACATACGCATTATTTCAATAAATCGATCGATTAACTTTAAACAAGTAGTATTATGTCAGATATAAAGCTAGCCTGTGATGTGGTGGAACAAGTCAAAACGATTTGCGACAAGCATGGAAACAATCCGGGCGAATTAATAAATATTTTGCATGAAGCGCAACATCTGCACGGCTATTTGCCTGAAGAGATGCAGCGTATCATAGCCTCGAAACTCAGAATTCCCGTATCCAAAGTCTACGGGGTAGTGACATTCTATACCTTCTTCACTATGACTCCGAAAGGAAAGCATCCTATTTCCGTCTGTATGGGCACGGCATGCTACGTACGGGGGTCAGAGAAATTATTGGAAGAATTCAAACGGGTACTTGGCATCGAAGTCGGAGAAACCACTCCCGACGGAAAATATTCATTAGACTGCCTGCGCTGCGTAGGCGCCTGCGGATTAGCTCCGGTAGTGATGATCGGTGAAAAGGTGTACGGACGGTTACAACCGGTAGACGTAAAGAAAATCATTGAGAAACTGGAATAAAACAAAAAGAAGGTCATCTCAAGATAAAGCTCTCACTTTGAAAATTTTATCTTGAGATGACCCTTTGCTTTTTATCTATATCATCTATCTAAAACCGGACTTTTTTAGCTCAGCTTTTTTCCGTCATATCCCCACTTCACGTAAACGGCTCCCCAGGCAAATCCTGCTCCGAACGCAGTGAAAATCAGCTTATCGCCTTTTTTCAGTTTATTTTCAAAATCCCAGATACAAAGCGGAAGCGTGCCGGCACTCGTATTGCCATAACGCTCAATGTTGACCATAACCTTTTCCGATGGCACTTCCAGACGCTGTGTTACAGCAGTGATTATACGTTGGTTGGCCTGATGAGGAATCACCCAGTCAATATCTTCCTTCGTCAAATGATTTCTTGCAATAATGGCCTCGCATGCATCCGACATATTGGCTACAGCATACTTAAATACAGTACGGCCTTCCTGATAAATATACTGCATATGATTATCCAAAGTATAATACGAATGCGGACATACAGACCCTCCGGCTTTTATATGCAGGAAAGGTAGCCCTTTACCATCCGTCCGCAAAACGGAATCAATGATTCCTACATCTTCTGTCGTTGGTTCCAGCATGAAAGCAGCCGCACCGTCACCGAAGATAGGACAAGTTGCGCGGTCTGTATAATCAATGATAGAAGACATCTTATCAGCCCCCACTATGATTACCTTTTTATACTTCCCCGAACGGACAAAATTCGCTCCTGTCTCCATTGCATACAAGAAACCACTGCAAACAGCCTGCATATCAAAGGCAAAAGCATGTTTTAATCCCAGTCTTTCGCAGAGGATAGATGCTGTAGAAGGAAAACGATAATCAGAAGTAGTAGTGGCAACAATAATCAGGTCAATATCATCCGGATTGGTATTCGTGCGTTGTATCAACTGCTTTACAGCCTTACGAGCCATGTAAGAAGTCCCGAGTCCTTCCTCATTCAAAATGTGTCGTTCTTTGATACCAATACGCCCCATAATCCATTCGTCAGTGGTATCGACCATTTTAGAAATTTCATCATTAGTCAGCACATAATCGGGCACATATCCTCCGACTCCAGTAATTACCGCATTTATTTTATCCATCAAGTCTATTTTCAGAATTACAAAAATGTGATATCTCAAAAATATCGGGCGCAAATATACAGAAAAGAGAATGATATACAAGAAAGGATTACTAAAAATACCAGTCTCTTTTACTTATGAAAAGAACTTTTGGCTAAAGACCGAGAAGTTTTGACTAAAATTCAGATAAGTACATAATTGAAAAACAAACGAAAAGAACCCCGCATAGCATAAAATGGTTTCATATTCTGCGGAGAGAGCGGGATTCGAACCCGCGATACACTTTTGGCGTATACACGCTTTCCAGGCGTGCCTCTTCAACCACTCGAGCATCTCTCCTTTCAAAACTCAATAAAAACATTGGAAACACCCCGTTTCCGTTTCAAAATATCGGAGTCATCACCCTCCATAAAAACAAAAAAGCAGCCGAACAGCTGCTTTCCAGCGGAGAGACAGGGATTCGAACCCCGGGTACCTCGCAGTACAACGGTTTTCAAGACCGCCGCAATCGACCACTCTGCCACCTCTCCAGAACTTCCTTATCAGAAGTGCTTTTCGTTAAAAGCGGTGCAAAGGTACAAAGATATTTTAAACTTGCAAGAGTTTTCTCTCAAAAAATAATCGAATCTTTTCCTAAGGATAGCAATTAATAGGTATTTTATGTTGAAAAGCATAAAAGAGAGCATATTTATGCTGATTATATGAAAAATGATTGTAACTTTGTGCGCTCTAAAGAAAAGGATAACTACAACCTCTAATTTTATCATTTTATGGAATTAAACAAGATCTTTAAAGACGGTCTTTGGAGCAGCGAAATCAACGTTAGAGATTTCGTAAGTCACAATATCACTCCGTATTACGGAGATGCTTCTTTCCTCGAAGGACCTACTGAACGTACAAAAGCCGTATGGAACCGCTGCCTCGAAGCATTGGCAGAAGAAAGAGCCAACAACGGTGTCCGCTCGCTAGATAATGTTACCGTATCTACTATCACATCTCACAAAGCCGGATATATCGACAAGGAAAACGAACTGATCGTTGGTCTGCAGACAGACGAACTTTTGAGACGTGCCATCAAACCTTTCGGAGGTATCAACGTAGTAAGCAAGGCTTGCCACGAGAATGGCGTAGAAGTAGACGATCGTGTAAAAGATATCTTCACTCATTATCGTAAAACCCATAATGACGGAGTATTCGACGTATATACCGAAGAAATCCGCTCGTTCCGTTCACTGGGATTCCTCACGGGACTTCCCGACAACTACGCTCGCGGACGTATCATCGGTGACTACCGCCGTATGGCTCTTTATGGTATCGACCGACTGATTGAAGCTAAAAAAGAAGACCTCCGCAACCTGACTGGTCCGATGACTGATGCCCGTATCCGCCTGCGCGAGGAAGTAGCAGAGCAAATCAAGGCACTGAAAGACATGAAGGTAATGGGCGAATACTACGGACTCGACCTGAGCCGTCCTGCCTACACTGCGCAGGAAGCTGTGCAATGGGTATACATGGCTTACCTCGCTGCCGTAAAAGAACAAGACGGTGCTGCCATGTCACTGGGCAACGTTTCTTCTTTCCTCGATATCTATATGGAATATGAATTGAGCAAGGGAACCATTACAGAATCTTACGCACAAGAACTGATCGACCAGTTTGTCATCAAACTGCGTATGGTACGCCACCTGCGTATGCAATCATACAACGACATCTTTGCCGGCGACCCGACTTGGGTGACCGAATCTCTGGGCGGACGTCTCAACGACGGACGTACCAAAGTGACAAAGACTTCTTTCCGCTTCCTGCAAACACTGTACAACCTCGGTCCTTCACCAGAACCGAACCTGACTGTACTGTGGAGCCCGGAACTGCCGGAAGGATTCAAGGAATTCTGTGCCAAGGTTTCTATCGACACTTCATCTATCCAATATGAAAATGACGACTTGATGCGCGAAGTACGCCAGTCTGACGACTACGGAATCGCTTGCTGCGTATCTTATCAGGAAATCGGAAAACAGATCCAGTTCTTCGGCGCACGTTGCAACCTCGCAAAAGCCTTGTTGCTTGCCATCAACGGCGGACGTTGCGAGAATACAGGCACCGTGATGGTGAAAAACATTCCTGTGCTGACAAGCGACACGCTGAAGTTTGAAGAAGTAATGGACAACTATAAGAAAGTGCTGACAGAAATTGCCCGCGTATATAACGAAGCAATGAACATCATCCACTACATGCACGATAAGTATTACTACGAGAAAGCCCAGATGGCTCTTGTAGATACCAACCCGCGCATCAACCTGGCTTACGGTGTAGCCGGACTTTCCATTGCACTCGACTCATTATCGGCTATCAAGTATGCAAAAGTTACTGCCCGCCGCAACGACATCGGCCTGACAGAAGGTTTCGATATCGAAGGCGAATTCCCATGCTTCGGTAATGACAATGATAAGGTAGACCACTTGGGTGTTGACCTGGTATACTTCTTCAGCGAAGAATTGAAGAAACTGCCGGTTTACAAGAATGCGCGTCCTACCCTTTCATTGCTGACCATCACCTCGAACGTCATGTACGGAAAGAAGACCGGCGCTACTCCTGACGGACGTGCCAAAGGTGTCGCCTTTGCTCCGGGTGCCAACCCGATGCACGGACGTGACAAGAATGGTGCCATCGCCTCTTTGAGCTCTGTAGCGAAACTTCGTTACCGTGACTCACAAGACGGTATCAGCAACACCTTCTCTATCGTTCCGAAATCACTGGGAGCTACCGACGAAGACCGTATCGAAAACCTCATAACGATGATGGACGGCTACTTCACCAAAGGTGCACACCACCTGAACGTGAACGTGCTGAACCGTGACATGCTATACGATGCAATGGAGCATCCTGAAAAATATCCGCAGCTGACAATCCGTGTTTCCGGTTACGCCGTAAACTTCGTGAAACTGAGCCGCGAACACCAACTGGAAGTTATCAGCCGTAGCTTCCACGAACGTATGTAATCTTATATACTCTTATGATGATAAACGTACATTCATACGAAAGTATGGGAACATTCGACGGGCCGGGCTTACGGCTCGTCGTTTTTCTTCAAGGATGCAATTTCCGTTGCCTGTATTGTGCCAACCCGGATACGATAGCAGGAAAGGGAGGTACGCCTACCCCACCGGAAGAAATTGTCCGCATGGCAATGAGCCAGCGTCCCTTCTTTGGCAAACGCGGGGGGATCACTTTTTCGGGAGGAGAACCGACCTTTCAGGCAAAGGCACTGGTACCATTGGTTCGCGAACTGAAAGAAAAGGGAATCCATGTTTGTCTGGACAGTAATGGAGGAATCTGGAACGAAGAAGTGGAAGAACTGTTCAAGCTGACCGATCTCGTACTGCTGGACATAAAGGAGTTCAATCCCAACCGGCATCAAGCGCTGACCGGAAGAAACAACGAACAGACACTACGCACCGCTGCCTGGCTGGAAGAACATGGGAAACCTTTCTGGCTACGCTATGTACTAGTACCCGGATACAGTAGTTTTGAAGAAGATATCCGCGCATTGGGAAAAGCATTGGGAACGTATAAAATGATTCAGCGTGTAGAGCTTCTGCCCTATCACACCTTAGGAGTACACAAGTACGAAGCCATGGAGCAGGATTACAAACTGAAAGATGCAAAAGAAAATACCCCCGAGCAAGTAGAACAAGCTGCGGAGGTATTCAAGGAGTATTTCACTACTGTAGTAGTCAATTAGAACGGAAATTCGTCACTTACTTCAAAACAGGGACATTCCTTGATCCGTTCCCAAGGATCTACAATCCCGTTGTAGTTAGTATCCGGACTCAAATCGCGGTGCCCTACCACCTTTGCTTCCGGATAACGCTGCAACAATTCCTTTACCAGATGATGTAACGCCTCTTTCTGAAGGGGTGTACGTGTATCCGCAGCCTTACCGTTCTCATCCAGTCCGCCTTCGTAGCACACTCCCAGACTAATCGCATTATAGCCTCTCGCATGCGCTCCCGTTGTATCCTCATCCCGCATCGGTTCCACTTCTCCCGACTTGCATATATAATAATGATACCCCCAGCACGAGAATCCACGATACCGATGCGCAGTATCCACATCTTTCGCCGTAAAGTCACGGTCAACACGAGTAGCCGAACAATGAATCACAATCAAACTAATCTTTCTCATCGTCTTTCTCCCTTTCAGTAGTTTTCACTTCACATACCTCCTTACAGGAAGCATTATAACGTACCTCTCTCACCACCCTATTCCGTTTCCTCTTACCGAAGAAAGGTATAAGATACATGATCACATCCAAAATCTTGCTTACTAATTCTTTCATTTCACATCTTCATTTAATTGCTTACCACTAAAAAAATCACACTGTAGGGTCCGGAGCCTCATCGTCATCCGATCCGCTGCCACCGGAACCTTTGTCCGGATCATCCCCGCTGTCGCCTCCTGCACCGGACTGTGCCACAGCGCGGGTCAAAACCTGCTGATAACTCAAAATCTTCATCAGCTCCGCCAAAGTTTTCCCCGGACGGAAAATGATATGCGCCCCCTTGATCAATGAACCGGTAAATTCCTTCACCGATGTAGCCCCCTCACTATTCAACCCGATCTGCAAACTGCCCAAATCGCCCAAGCGAACAATGCGTCCGGCTTTCAACGCACGTTTTACCTCATAAAGAATACCTGAAATAGCAGCACGCACATCTGTCTCCGTACAAGTGGAACGACTCGTAATCGCCTCACATAACTCTTCAAAATCCAATTCACCCGATGCTTGCGCTTGCGCATAGTACTTTGCCGGTTCACTCTTCTTTGCCGGGTTCTTACGCGGCACTACTGAATAAGAAACTGTCATTGCCATAATAAAATAATTTTAAAGTTATAAACATTAAGAATGCATTCCTCTCTTGTTAACAGTACAAAGATACACAACTATCAACAGTCCACATTCTCCAACGAAGTTCACTGATTTTCAGCGAATAAAAGTGAAGTTATTTCTTTGTCAAGTCCTCTTTTTTCAGTAACTTTATAGCATAAAACAAGAAAAAAGAATCATGAACTACAACGAAAATTATTTTATTATCCGCACGTATACCAAAGCGGAATTGGCCCATCTCTACAACCCCAATGTTTGCCTCAAAGTCGCCTTACAAATTCTGCGCCGCTGGATTGTCTGTAACCTCCCGCTGCTGAATGAACTCGAACATGAAGGCTATCGTGCACGAAACCGCCTGCTCTCTCCGAAACAAGTGGCGACCATCGTACACTATTTAGGCGAACCATAGTAACTTATTGCCATTACAGACAAAGTTCCTTTACAACTTTTCAAAAACAAGTTCTTTTGCACCGACAAATAACAACTACAATCAATATGAAACATTTCACCATATTCCAAAACTTCTATTATGTAATAGCAGAAATGACTGAAGAAGAAATAGTATCGGCCATCGCCAGTTCCACCTACCGGAAAAGAGTCGAAGAGATACGTCACATCTTTGCAGAGCAAGGAGAAAAGGCTGCCAATGAAAAGAAAAAAGAGTTGCCGGCCATCGCCTTTTCTGCCTGTTACAGAGGCAGGCGTACCAAAGAGAATCTCGTCAAATATCTGGGACATATTGTGATAGATATCGACCATCTCAGTGAAGAAGAATTAGCGCGGATTCTCCCTATAATCAGAGGATGCAGGTACACCCGCATCGTTTTCATCAGTCCCAAAGGGATGGGAGTGAAAATTGTAGTGCGTGCATGCCATCCGGATGAAACCTTGCCCGAAACCCTTCAGGAAATAGCAAACTTCCACCATGCAGTTTACACCAAGCTTGCCTCTCTGTATGCCCAGCTCTGTCAGATAGAAATCGATACCTCCGGTCAGGATGTGGCGCGTACCTGTTTGTTCTCCTACGACCCGGACATTTATTTCAATCCGGATGCCGAGGCTTTCCTCATGGCACAACCTCCTATGTCCTACAAGCCTTCAAAGAATAAAAGTGCCTCCACCCCCAAACAACAGAATCATCCGAAGGACAACCCGATGAATGAGGAAACAGCGCTCAACTCCCATTCCGACAACGCTTCTCTGGTATTGACTTTAACCTACTATCACAACAAGTCCGAAAAATACACAGCAGGAAACCGGAACAATTACCTGCATCATCTCTCATGCATATTCAACCGTTACGGCATTCCGCAGGAAGAAGCGTCCGCTTTCATCAAAAGCCAGTTTACAGACTTTCCGGCGGACGAAACAGACTCTTTGATAAATAGTGCCTACTCTCACACCGATGAATTTAAGACCTATAAGTTGAATAGTACACAGAAACGGATATTACGGATAGAGCAGCATATCAGCGAAAACTACGAGACACGCTACAACGAAGTGCTGCATATTATGGAATATCGCAGAAGGCATCCCGCCTCAGAACAACCGGAACCTTTCCGCATTCTGGATGAAATGATGGAAAACAGTATCTGGATAGAAATTAATGAGCTGGGATATTCCTGCACTGTCAAAACAATCGAGAATCTGATCTACTCCGATTTCAGCCAGACGTACCACCCTATTCGCGAATATTTTGAATTATTGCCCGAATGGGACGGAACCGACTATATCCGTATCCTTGCAGATAGTGTCCAGACGAATCATCAGGAGTTCTGGGCAGAATGTCTGGAGCGTTATCTGGTAGCAATGTGCGCAGCCGCTACTCAGGAGAACATTGTCAATCACACGGTACTTTTGCTATGCAGCGAGATACAGAACATAGGGAAAACGACTTTTATCAACAACCTCCTGCCTCCCGAACTGCGTGCTTATCTTTCTACCGGACTAATCAATTCGAACAATAAAGATGATTTGGCAAAAATAACACAGGCTATGCTGATCAATCTCGACGAGTTTGAAGGCATGAGTGGTCGCGAACTGAATGCATTCAAAGATTTGGTAACACGCAAAGTCATCAGTTTCCGTCTGCCTTATGCACGCCGTTCGCAAAATTTTCCTCATACGGCTTCTTTTGCAGGAACATGTAATTATCAGGAAGTGCTTCACGACACGACAGGTAATCGTCGTTTCCTTTGTTTTCATCCCAATTCCATCCAATTTATTACCATCAATTATCCGCAGCTCTATGCTCAGATCAAATATCTGCTGAACAAACCGGGATATCAGTACTGGTTCACGCAGGCGGAAAATGAACGTCTTGAAGAGAATAACGAGGCTTTCGTCTTCCATTCACCGGAAGAAGAATTGGTACTTACGCATATCCGCAAGCCGGACCGTTTCGAGAAGATTCATTATCTGACTGTCAGTGAGATTGCGGAACTGATACGTGAGCGTACCGGTTACCAGTATTCCATCGGGTCAAAAATACAGTTGGGAAAGGTGATGACCAAACACCACTTTGAGTCAAAAAAAGGAAATAACGGACGCCGCTATGCTGTGTTTATTATAGATATCGAACAGGTAAAATCAAACAGACTGTATGAGTAGAAGCGGGAAAGACCTATGAATTATGAATATAGCAAAATGCAGAGTCATCTTGACGGATACTCTGCATTTATTGTTTTTACAAAATCTTTGAAAATTCTATTTTACAGCCTAACGCATTCATTATGCGATAGAAAGTAGATACTTTAGGTTCCGTCTGACCACTTTCTACTCTTGAAATATAAGAACGGTCAGAACCGATACGCCGGGCTAATTCAGCCTGAGTGATTTTAGCCTTTTTCCTCGCGTCTCCGATAATCTGCCCTGTGTAAAAGGCGTATGCCTTTTCTTCTGCCTCTGCACGAGAAGCAGTTCCTTCCTTACCAAAACGCTCATCTATTAATGCACTGACATTAAAGAATTCTTTGAAGTACCCTTTAGATGCTATTATTTCTCTTTCCATAACGCAAATATACGAAATGTTGTTCAACTATACAACACATTTTTTCGTTTTATATTATTTTTCATCATCTTCACCTACAAAAGTGAGAGGAGTGAGAGAGGAATTGAAACTTTTTCTATTTTATTTCTTTATTTCTACTTTCTATATTTCTCTAAAAAAAATACGAATGTTAGAAATCCTCTCTCACTCCTCTCACTTTTTGCCTTTTCTTCCTCCAAAAAGACGGCGGGAAATCAGAAAAACACAACTGTCTTTTTTCGATTTCTCACCGCATTTTCAAATCAGCCTGTCAATTGAAGCAGACTTCAGGAAATATTTGTTATCTTTGATGTGCAAAAGATCAAAAGAATCAGATATGGACAACTTGATGCGTAAACTTCCTATTGGAATACAAACCTTTGAAGATATACGAAGGAAGAATTATCTTTATGTAGATAAGACTGCATTGGTATGGCGGATGGCTAATTTAGGAAAACCTTACTTCCTGAGCAGACCGCGCCGATTTGGCAAAAGCCTGCTGTTATCTACCTTCGAATCCTATTTTCTAGGTAAAAAAGAACTATTCGAAGGTCTTGCTATCGAACAAATGGAAACAGAATGGACAGAATATCCGGTACTCCATCTTGACCTAAATGCAGAAAAGTATGATAAGCCGGAGAAACTAAATGATATTCTCAGCAATCATCTCACCCAATGGGAACTTCAATATGGAAAAGGTCTTGACGAAAAGACTCCTTCCGCACGTTTCGGAGGCGTCATTCGCAGAGCATGCGAACAGACCGGGCATCAAGTAGTCGTGCTGGTTGATGAATACGATAAGCCACTACTGCAAGCCATCACCAACCTCGAACTGCTTGAAGAATATCGTCAATCGCTGAAAGCTTTTTACGGAGTACTAAAAAGTACGGACCGTTATCTGAGATTTGTATTCCTGACCGGAGTTACAAAGTTCTCACAAGTCAGCGTATTCAGCGATCTGAATCAACTGAATGATATTAGCCTGGACTACTCTTATGCAACACTTTGCGGCATCACCCGTGAGGAACTGATTGCAACATTTAAACCCGAAATAGAAACTTTCGGGCGGAAAAATCATCAGAGTCCGGAAGAAGTAGTAACTGCGATGGAACGCAATTATGACGGTTACCATTTTCACCCGGATGGCGATGGGGTATTCAATCCATTTAGTGTATTGAATGCTTTCAGCAAACTGGAATTGGGAAATTACTGGTTTCAAACAGGTACACCTACTTTCTTGATCGAACTTTTGCAAAAAAGTGACTATGATCTGCGTACTTTGCTTAATGGCATCGAAGCTCCTGTTTCTTCTTTTGCAGAATATAGGGTAGACGCGAATAACCCTATTCCATTGATTTACCAAAGCGGATATTTAACAATTAAGGACTACGACAGAGAATTCCAAAATTATCTGCTTGCCTTTCCTAATGATGAAGTGCGCTATGGATTCATCAATTTTCTTGTGCCGTTCTATACACCAATGAAGAACAATGACCAAGGATTTTACATAGGCAAATTTGTTCAGGATTTACGGACAGGCGACTACGACTCTTTCCTTACCCGCCTTGAAGCTTTCTTTGGAGACATTCCATACGAATTAAATGACCAGACCGAACGGCATTATCAAGTGATCTTCTACTTGGTATTCAAATTAATGGGACAATTTACCGAAGCCGAAGTACGCAGTGCCCGTGGACGTGCCGACGCTGTAGTAAAAACACCGAAATATATCTATGTATTTGAGTTTAAGCTGAATGGAACAGTCGAAGAAGCACTAAAACAAATTGATGAAAAAGGATATTTGATTCCTTATCAGGCAGATCATAGAGAGATTATAAAGATCGGAGTGGAATTTAGTGCAGAAAGCCGGAACTTAAATCGTTGGTTAATAGAGACCATTGAGTAATGAAACCTAAGTGGCGGCAATCTGCACAAGTATTCATTCAGATTTCCGCCACATTTTTTATCAGCCCATCAATAAAAGCAGGCTATTCGGAATTTCCTTTCGAATAGTCCGAAAACTCTCCGGCACGTTCTTTCTTCTCATACGAGACCAACGTTTCCACACTTAGTGCTTTCCCGTTCTTAGGACTTATAACATCTATTACACCCGACAAAGAGCGGAATGTCTGCTCGCAGTTTGCATCTCCATTATAAGTCAACCGGCCCCTGTCAATAGCGCCCAAGACTACAGAAATGTACCGTTTCGGATCTCCCCGATATTCGATAATGGGGGGCGTCATATGTTCTCCTTCCCGAATCAGTTGGATGACAATTCTTTTTTTTGGTCAAGCAGATCCATCAGTTTTTCACTATGCACATCGATTTGCGCGTTTACTTCACGAAGTTCATTTTTCAATGAACAAAACAATTCATCATTCAATGAATTTTCCATAAAACTATTTTTATTGATTATAAAAAAGCCATTCCGGAAAGCACAGCTACTGCCTGCTTCCCGAAATGGTGACTAATACCTCCAAAACACTACGCTGTATTGCTCTCCACGGAACAATACGATATTTAAAATCTAAGGTTAGTTATCTTTCTGTTCCTTCAACCATCTTTCCACTTTTTCTACCATCGGCATTTCATACAGAAATATCCAGTCACTGTTGTTACTTAAAGCAGACAAGTGATGATGGTGGTTCTGGTCGGCAATATACCCCTCCGGACTCTCCATAAAACGAGTTTGCGAATAAGTCTTTTCAAATTCAGCACGCATACTTTTGAAGGAGTTACAAACGTCACCTATCCTTACTAATGCTTGAAGACGTTCTTCATCGTTTTTTGTACTGTCATAAACCTCTAAAATTTCCAACAATTTCACCGGATAGTGAAACAGTTCGTTCGTCTGCTTATAAATATCCAACGTGTAGCGATTGCGTAAAGCTGCCTGTTCAGCTACTTTCAAGCCTTTACAAATCTTCTCATAACGCGCCGATTCAATGCGGACGGTATCCAGTCTTCCCTGATATTTCCGCTTCCATTCTCCCGGTTTCTCCGAATCCGGCAAATCCAGCAACCGGAATGTTTCCGATACTCCCCAAGCAGGATTTCGCGTGCCGGAAACGACTAATGCCTGATCAAAGAAGAAAGCAGCTTTCTCCATTTCCGTCAGAAACTCCATTTGCTGACCGGACAATCCGAACTCCCTCCGGGCGTGCGCCCGGATAAACTCATCCACAGTCCGCCCGTCCGGATGCCAACTATATTCGCCCTGTGCTATAAGTCCGCGCATCACCGTTTCCCAATGGGCAGAGGCATCATCCCAAGCCGTGGCAAGGATGCCCTTCAACTGATTCTGAGAAACAAGTTTGCAGAAATCTTTAATATATTGTGCCCTGGAGTTGTTTCTGGGCATGAATGGGGTCTCGCCGGTCGCTGCGGCGGTAGCTCCCATTACATTCAGTCCATTCTTATGATACCATTCCAGGAGCATCTGATGGGACAAGACGGTAGGGTCTTCGTAATGCCAACGCATATAGATGCAATTCTTCGGGAACATCTTGATAGCTTCGTCCAGCCGGGAGGTATTCCAGTTCTTACGAATTTCATCATCGGTGAGCGGGCGATGCAACAACCACCAAAGGTCGGCATATTTCAAAGGCATATCATCCCAGAAGATGGGAGTTCTGCCATGTTCCACAGCAAAGTCACAGACCTTTTTGAGCCAGATCATCTGCAATTCAAAAGCTGTTTTTCCGGTCGCTTTACAACGTTCGTCTATGCCGATAGCCGTTATTTCATCTCCACCGATATGAAGATACTTGCCATCAGGCATGGCTTCCATCGCATCCCGGTAAAGATCAAACTGTAACTCATAGGTACGCGGGTCGGAAGGACAGAACTCCCAGTCACTATACGGATTTTCCCGCAGTTCCCAATGGCGTTTCAGGATAAAGCCGGCGTGTCCCAATCCTTGTACTAAGGGACTGATTTCAATATTACGTTCTTTGGCATAGCGACTGATAGCCTGCATCTCTTGTTTGCTGATGGCATTGGGGGCGCCCACTTCGGGACGGCGGGTATAGCGCAGCTTGTCTTCCACTTCCCAAATGATGGCATTTACCTTATAGCGGGCCAGTTTATCAATGGTCCGATAGTAGTATTCCGCCCGGTCCAGATGATGCTTCGTATCAAAGTGAACGGCACGGTAAGAGATTTCGGGATAATCCGTCATTCGGAGACATGGAATAGGGATACGAAGGTCACGACTATCCTCCATTAGTTGTTCCAAGGTCTGACAACCGTAGAACAATCCTGCTTGTCCACGCGATTGGATCGTTACTCCCCGGGATGTGATTTCCAGCGTATATCCTTCCGGAGATTCGGGTGTGTTCTGTTCCGACAGGGAAAGTGTAATACCTGCTCCTTGTTTTTCAATGCGGGGTAAAGCGTCCAGCAATGTTCCTAAAACGGGGATTTTACTTTCGCCTTTCGATACGATATATCCCAGTTCACTACCTGCTATCCCCTGCCCTTTCAATATCTCTATGTTCTGGGGTAAAGGGAGTATCTGAAAACGTGGGTCCAATCCCTTTGCCTGCGACATGGCGGAGACAAGTATAAACAGCAGTACGAAAGCTATTTTATTCTTTAATTTCTTCATTATCTATTTCTGTTTAATCATTTGCAGATAGTTCTTTCAATGTTCCTTCGGCTATTCCTACCCACTTGGCGGCTTCACGCCCCGAAGCAGAGGTGAAATTGCGGATAGCTGCGTCCAGTTGTCCGTTGTTCAGTATACGTGCCTTCTCAAAATCCTGAATGCCTTCCCGCAGCAGTTCCAGACGGATGCTGGAGATGGGAACAGCGGCGGCGGTATTTTCGCTGCGATAAATCATATTGAAGTCGCCGGACGCATTACTTCTATCCTGTGCACTGGTAGGGTCAGACTGTGTCCAGTAATCGTATGCCCAGCGCAGATATCCGTCAAATCCTTTTGCCAGCGCATACCACGCCATCCACGACATTTCTGCCGGATTGGTTTGCGCCGTAACGTAGTTGTTCGGGTATTGCTGCGAGCAACTGGTGTAGAAGGTAGAAACGGCATTGTCCGACTGGCGCTCGTAGCCTAAAATGGTCGAATAATCATACAGGCTGTTCTCTATCCCGCTGTCGACATTTCCTCCCGACAGTCCTATTTTCCAGTTCGCATCGTTCTCTTTGATTAAAGCTATGATTGACTTCATACCGTCTTCTTTAATCTCATCCATATAAAGCACGGTTTTGTCAAACCAGCCTTTTTCTTGCAGATGCGTCTTGAAAGAAGTCAGGAAAGCAGACCACACTGTCTTGTATTCTTCCGTACCGATGGTGAGTTCCAATGTCCGGTCCGTGCCCGACGCGTCTTTATATCCGACAGACGTCTTCCATCCGGCCAAAGAAAAACAGCTGATCTGTTTATTGATTCCCCATTCCATCATTTTCCCGACATATTTATCAAAATCGGTATAGTCGAATATCCACTCGTCGGAACTGTTTTTCGACCACTTCACCATCGTTTGTCCGCTATTGAAAGCACCGTCCTTGATATACGTGGTGATTACCTTCTGCCCGGCATCTGCCAACAGTTGATAAAACGGCTTCATCATCGCAAAATATTCGTCGGAGAAAGGAACGACATTTTCTCCGTTGTCCCGACACAGAGTTGTCAATTGGAAAGGGAACTGCCATAAATCAAGATGGAAACTCCAATCGGCTACCGCAGGCAACTGATGATCTACGACAAGCAATTCCAGATTAAACTTCTGCTTCACTTCATTGGCTGATTTCACCTGAATGGTTCCGGTATATATGCCCGGTACGGCATCTGCCGGCGTGTTTATGGTCACCCATATCTTAACGGGATCTTGAGTGGTGAGCGTTGTGACGGGTACTTGGGAAAGGGCATCGGCAATCAAGGTAGTGGTGCGGCTCTCATAATTTCCACAATCGAGTGCCTGATCGTCTCCCTTTATATAGGAAGGGAAACGAAGTCGGATATTGGAGGCAGAGATGCTGTTCGCGTCGCTCACCAGATCCGAAACTTCATAAGTGAGGTCGTCATATTTTTTATCTCCTGACCATAACACTATCTGTTTGTGTGTACGGTCGTTCTGCCAAAGGGTGTCTTTCCAAAGGGTGACGATCTTCGCTTCTTCCGTCTGAGCTTCGTGTTGCTGACCTTTGGAGTATCTCACAAACTTACTTTCGAACGAACCCCGCAGGGTAGTAACGGCAGGATCTACGGGAACGACAGGTTCTTCCCAGTTGTCGGTTGGCAACCCCTCGGTACAGGCTATTACTCCATAAGCCAGTGAAAACAAAAATATACTGCTTAATAAGAATTTCTTCATAATTGTTGATTTATCTCGTTATAGTATAATCATAAAAAGGTGTACTCAAGTCTAATTCTATCCGGTATGTACCAGCTTCGTCGATAGTAATATCCGTCCCTGTCTCCGACAGTCTGACAATACCATCGGACGCCCCATACGTTACAGTCGGATCACCGGCAGAGACCGGAATAGTGGTAAATTTCAATTTTCCGGCTGCAAGTTCTGTCGTCAAAGACCACTTGCGGGTGTCAGAATTGTAGACCATTGCTTTCACCGTTCCTGCGGCTGTCCCCGTAACAGCCCATTGTGTCTCCAGTAAAACGATCTGACGGGTAGTGAGGTCAAAATTAACTTTCCAAATGCCGGGAGAAACAATCGAGGCATTACCTCCATCAGTTGTCCAATCTCCCCAGGGACCGTCACACGGATAATAGCCGGTTCCCGGAGAGGATTTCTCCACCATCGCTAAAGTGCCATAAGATTGTCCGCTGCCCAATCCGGCGCTAACATCAAAATAGGCGGACTGGTCGGATTGCACCAAGCCGATGTTGTTCCAGCTCGTATTTGTCAAGTCTATATATCCTTCAAACAGATTATTATAGGTAATGGAAGCAATGGTCTGTGCCGTTTCTGTATTCAGGCCATAGTAATCTCCTTTCTCACCCGACATTACCAAATACATTACCGGAGGAGGATTATAACTCATCTCCAGTAGAAAAGTCTCGGTTTGTACACCCTTCGTCCATTCCAACACAAATTGGTTATTCCTGAAAGTAATCACATCTCCCACACTTATATTGACCGTAGCCGAAGGGTCGGAAATGTCTATCTGTTTCACTATGGCAGTAGTGGAAGGCTGATTGACTGCCACCAACAATGTTTCACTCAACAAGCCATCTTCCTGCAACAGAGGGGTAGCCACATAGTCCGTTCCGTTCACTTCCAAGACTAATCCCGAAATAGGCGAAACAAGGGTAGGATTCTCCGGATAAGAATCTTCACTGCAAGAAGCGACTCCTATCGCCAGACACAAAGTGGTTAAAATCAAAGTTATATTTCTTTTCATATCATTCGTTCTTTTCGATTATGTTATTGACATTTAATTGTATCCGGGATTTTGAACAATACCGGTCATGATGGTCATCTGGTCGCTCGGTTTCGGTAGAAGATAATTGTGGTCGTCAATCTTTGCCTCCGGATAATAAGCTTCCAAAGTCTCCTTCAGAATATGACGACGGCACAAATCGAACCAACGATTACATTCAAAAGCCAATTCCCAGTTACGTTCGTCCAATACCGCCTTGTCAAACTGTGCCGGAGTCAGTCCCGATAGTTTAGTCAGTCCTGCCCGTTCGCGGACTTCATTGATAGCATCGTATGCTGCCTTTGAAGGGCTGCCTTCTGCCTGATTAGCGGCTTCCGCGTATATCAGCAACACATCGGCATAGCGTAACATACAGAAAAATCCGTCCGCTTTATTAGCTGTAGCTATCCCTGAATATCCTCCGCTCTTTGGACCCGCATCCCGGTACTTTCCCACATAAGGCTGTGCCACATTGGTATCTTCCCACGAAGCACCGTCTCTCATCCGAGTATAAAAAGTCCCGCTCAAACGGCTGCCATCTCCTACGGGAAAAGTTTCCAGAAAGCGTTTGTCACTGGTCCAATCTGCCCAACCGTTTTCTCCGTGATCCGTAGGACGCACGGCCTGATGGATATAACTGCCTGTTGCATTGTCCGAACTGGCATAAAGCGCAAAGATAAATTCGGAGTTTATTTTACGGTTGCTCCATAACCACAATTGGGGATATACTTTTTCTAAGGTATAGACCTTTTCACTAATTACTTCATTTGCCTTATCACGTGCCAGCGCATAACAGGAAGTCTCATTCAACGGAAATCCCGCCATTGTCAAATAGACTTTTGCCAGCAACGCTTTTGCCGCCCAACGGCTGGGACGGCTCGGATCATCCTGTGAAAGAGGCAATGTCAACTCTGCATTCTTCAAATCAGAAACTATCTGCTCGTAAATCCGGGCAACACTCGCCTGAGGCTCTTTTGCCGCATTATCCTGATTTTCCTCCGTCAACAATGGCACTTCGCCAAACCAACGCACCAACTGGAAGTAATTAAAAGCACGCAAGAAATGGGCTTCCCCGCCAATCGGGGACAATTCGTCGGGAGATAATTTCGTGTTCTCACCGATAATCTTTATCAATGTATTGCACGCGCTAATACTTGTGTAATATGAGTTCCATAACTCATCCGTCACTTCGTCCGGATTTCCTACTGTGTTAATGTTAACCTGTTCGAATCCTTTCCATCTGATGACGGGGGTATTTACATCTTCGGCACCTGCACTGGCCGCATAGGGCATATCGGTACCATATAAAAGGATTAAGGGGGTATAGGCTCCTGTGATATAGCTATTGAAGTCGGTCAGTGTCTGGAAGAACTTATCGACAGTTGGCTGTCCGGTAAGATTCTCTGTCAAATCAGCGCAACTCGTACTTAATATTATCGCCAATAATCCGACGCAGCTCTTTTTTATAAGTGTACAATTCATAGTCTGTTATTATTAAATGATCATTAAAACGAAATATCCAACCCTACAAGGAAACTCTTTGACGAGGGATACACACCACGGTCCACGCCTGCCGCATCCGAGTCTGCTCCCATACTTGCTTCCGGATCAAATCCCGAATAATTGGTTATTGTCCATAGATTATTGGCACTGACATAGATACGGGCGGAAGAACATCCTATTTTTGACAATATCTTACGCGGAATGCGGTAGCCTAATGTGATATTTTTCAGGCGCAAATAGTCTCCCTTCTCCACCCAACGAGAAGAATTAACATACTCTGCTCCCGAAAAAGCAGGAATATTTGTCGGATTTTCCGGTGTCCAATGGTCTTTCATAACCGTACTGGTCGGGAATGCATCCGACGAATAAGTCTCACGCCGGACACGATTCTGATTATAAATGTCATTACCGGCCACTCCCTGCCAGAAAATATTCAGGTCGAAATCAAAAATCGTAAATGTATTGTTGAATCCGAAACTCAACTTCGGTTGGGCATTACCGATAATACCTATATCATCCTTATCTATTTTTCCGTCGCGGTTGATATCTACATACTTAGCGTCTCCGGGCTTTGCTCCGTAAAGCGCAGCCGTCGAAACTTCTGATTTCTGCCAAACACCGGCAAAGGTATATCCGAGGAATGTGCCCATCGGCTGTCCCACCATCTGGACATAAGAACCCACCAATCCCGGATAATCGGCACCGGTTGTAATAAGCGTATTGGACAGCCCGTCCAGTTCGAGAATCTTATTTTTATTGATATTCAATGTATAATTTATGTCCCATTTAAAATGTTTGGTAGAGACAGGAATGCCACCCAACATGATATCAAATCCTTTATTGGACACGGAACCGACATTGGTAAGGATGGAACTGACACCCAATACCGAAGGTACTTTCTGCCACATCAACAGGTCTTTGGTTTTCTTGTTATAATATTCGGCTGAGAAACTCAAACGCCCTCCCCACCATCGACTGTCTATACCGATGTTCAACTCACGGGTGCGTTCCCATTTCAGATTTTCATTGCCTAAATCCGATATTGCCAAAGTCGGATTTCCGCTATCGTCCATGCCCGGATAAAACTTTAAATGAGAAGAGTAAGCGGGCACTGCCGCATTGCCTACCGTACCGTAACTCCCGCGAATTTTAAACTCCGGTACTATATCTTTCAGTCTTTTCATAAACTTCTCTTCCATAAGATTCCATCCTAATGAAAATGCTGTAAAATTGTCGTATTTGTTTCCTTCTGCCAACTGGCTGGCTCCATCATAACGAACCGATCCGGAAAACATGTATTTATTCTTATAACTATAATTCACACGACCCATAAAAGACTGCATCACTGTAGTAGAATATTCCACCCAAGGGGCCTGCAAAATAGAGCCGAATTGCACTCCATTATATCCCATTCCCACCGGAATTCCTCTGGAAGAAGCAGATGTGCTCTGATAATTATCCTTCAATACTTCGTATACTCCGGTAGCCTGAACGGTATGATCGCCAAAAGCCTTATCAAAAGTCAGAATACTGGTACTTTGCAAAGCAATATAGCGTGATTGGGCCTTACTTCCGTTAATATCTCTAATATCGCCATTATTGACACGCTGATTATCAAAATACCCATTGGTATCGCTATGAGTCTTATATGAAAACAAAGAAGATAATTTGAGGAAATCCCAGAATTTATATTCTCCCATCAAAGAAGCATTAAAAGAAGCGACGGATTTATCGTCCACTATCTCCAAAGCATACCCCACCGGATTGTACAATGAAACCGGTCCTATTCCTCCACCCGGCTGTGTATATCCTCCTTCGCTATCGGGGTCATAGATGCGTTTCGTAGGCGACCATTGAAGTGCCGCATTAATAGCCTGTTCATAATCTCCATTATGCGTCTCGTCATAAGAGGCAAACGTATTCAGCGATAAATTCAAACGGGATGTAGCCTGAACTTTAAAGTTTGCACGAAAAGTATATTGTTTAAAATTGGTATTCTGCACAATGCCATCTTTATTGGTATATCCTCCAGCTATGAAATAAGAAATGCTTTCTTTCGCTCCACTGATACTGATGTTATGTGATTGGGAAACCGCATTCCGAAAAATCTTATCCTGCCAGTCCGTACTGTTTCCTTCCAACGGAATCTCATCCGGACCAAAAGCAGGATTGAGCCCATTCTCCTCCTGAGCCTCATTCATCAGCAGGGCATATTCTTTCGCATTCAATGCAGGCAAGGTTTTCCGCACTTCATCAAATGAAACAAAACCGTTGTAAGACACCTGCGGCTTTCCGGTTTTCCCATTTTTAGTTGTCACCAGAATAACACCGTTCGCACCTTTCGAACCATAGACAGAAAGGGCTGCAGCATCTTTCAATACTTCTATGGATTCTATCTGGTTAGGATTCAAGCTCCCGATATTCCCATCTTGAACACCATCGATTATGATCAAAGGATCATTTCCATAAGTCAGCGAGTTGGCTCCACGGATGCGGATCGTTGCCGATCCCGAAGGAGCACCATTGGAATTCTGCACAACAACACCTGCCACACGTCCTTGCAAGGCCTGCGCAGTACTGGCATTAGGAGCTGACAATAGCTCTGCTGACTTTACGGAAGAAACGGAACCGGTGATATCACTTTTCTTTTGTACACCATACCCCACGACAACTACTTCATCCAATACTTTAGTGTCTTCCTTCAGGACAATCCGAAGCAGATTCTTACTATCGGCAGCTCGAAGTTCCACACTCTGATAACCGATATAGGAGACTGAAATCCAGGCATCTTCCGATACTTCATTTATAGTGTAGTTTCCGTCAAGGTCCGTAATTATTCCGGTTGAAGTTCCTTTCACTACCACACTGGCCCCAATGATCGGTTCGCCCTTATCATCCACGACTGTTCCTTTTATGTTCTTCTTTGTACTGCCGTCATGAGGTTTCTGCGTCTTTTTCAAGATGACTATCATCTTGTTTTGCAACTTATAAGTCAAATCCTTATCCAAGACTTTATTCAGCACCTCATCCAATGATGCATTTTTGAAAGTTGCCGTAATTCTTTTATTCTCATTCACTTCATCTGTCTTATAGATGACAGATAAACCTGTTTGTTGCTCAACTTCTTTCAATACTGTCTTCAAAGTTTCATTCTTGAATGTCTTGTTGATGACCTGGGCGTGCAAAGTCACTGTCGCCAGACAGAATGAAACTAAAAGAAGCAGCTGTAATAAGCTCTTTCGGTTGTTCATAGTTTTTCTCGATTTAATTTAATAATAGTTGTTACGAAATGGAAATTATTCTCTGATATATATATCCTTGCCTTTACGTTCGACGGTTATCGGGATAATCTCTTGCAAAGCTGTCATCACCTCTCCGATTGTTTCTCTGTTGCGCAGAGAAATACGGAATGTCTTGTCTCCTACAGCTTCCGATTCCAGCCGAATATTCACATCATATTGTCGGGATAGTTTTGCGACCAGTTCCTTCAATGTAATGTGATCAAATTCTATACGGTTCTCCGCCCACGCTTTTGATTGTGAAGCGTTTACTTGGGTACGGATGAATTTTCCTGTTTCTACGTTCAATCTCATGGACTCTCCAGGAGACATCCTTATCGGACTGCCTTTATAATTCAGTTCGACCGAGCCTTCGAGTAAAGTGGTGGAAATGAACGGATCGTCATCATAGGCGGATACGTCGAACTTCGTTCCTTTCACAACGACGTCATATCCATGTGTCTGCACGATGAAAGTAACTCCCGCTTTCTTGGTGACTTCAAAATACCCCTCACCGTTCAGTTCGACTCTGCGATTGTCGGTATTAAACTTGTTCGAATACTTCAGTGTAGAACCTGCATTAAGCCAAACGACTGTACCGTCAGACAGAACGACTTTACTCTTCTCACCATAAGGAGTTTCGCATACAAAGTACGTTTCCGGTTGCAATGAGGAAGAGAGTTGCCGGACACCGAGGGTTCCTCCTACAGTCAGAAGTACGATGGCTGCAACAGCAGCCACTTTCCGCCAGACGGAAAATCTCGTTTTCGAAATACCCAGCATCGGGATAATGGCTTCCTGCGTGCGGATTTTGCGTTGTAATGTCTCCCACTCCTTCGTGGTATTGGAATCGGTAATGCCCGAGGCAATCCACTCCTTTTCCCACTGTCTGAATGCCGTGCGATTTGCTTCACTTTGTCCGACATACTCAAACAATAGTTTTTCGTCTTTTCGCCGGATTCTTCCTTCGAAATACTGAACGGCCAACTCACGAATGTTTTTCTTTTCTTCCATAATTTCACTTTCTATAAGATGTAACAACTATTATTTCTTTTACCCAACCACCCATACAAAGAAAAAAGCAGGAATTTTTCAGTTCCTGCTCTTCCAATCTAATTATCAATGGTTTATATTTTCCTCTTTTATTTATTATTCATAATCACCCAAGCAACAATCATAATATAAATGTCTACCGGATACTTGTCTTTGAAGTGTTTGGAGAAGCTTTTCAATGCTTTCGCAATGTGCTTCTCGACTGCCGTAGTCGATATCTGAAGTTTGTCTGCAATTTCACGATTCTTCAGTCCTTTGAAACGGCTCATCAGGAAGATTTCCCGCGAACGCTCGGGCAGCTGCCCGATGACAAGGTTGATTTGTTCCTGTAATTCGTCATATAGTAGTTTGTGCTCTGCATCTAGTGTGAAGTCGGCATAATAGAGCCTTTCTTCACCATCAATGGATGCAAGATATTCTATCTGATGTTTCTCGACAATGGAAAGATGCTTCAAATAATTCAGGCATCCATTGCGTACCATTGCAAAAAGTAAGGAGGTGACCGATACAGCCGACAACAACTCCCGCTTCTCCCAAAAACGCAGAAAACACTCCTGAATAATATCACGAGCCGTCTCTTCATCTTCCACGAAACGAATAGCATAGCCGCACAAACGGGGATAATAAGCCTTAAAAAGATATTCAAATGCCTGATTATTACCTTTTCTGATCTCGTCTAATAAGAACTTTTCATCTGAAAAATCAACCATAGTGTCGTATTTTGAAACAAAGGTATAAAGTTACAGATGACAATGATATTAATATTTTCTCAGATTTCCGATTTTTCAGCAGAGTTTCTGCATATAAAACTTTAAAAGCGATATTTTAACCGTTATTGGTAAAATATCGCTTTTAAAATATATAGCTCAACTATATTGACTAATAAGTAAGTCGGATACCCGCCTGAATATTGAAGTTGAACGGATTTTCCTTACGGATGGTCTGTACATCAGAACCGTCATCAAAGAAATAAGCAACACCGGGTTCTACGTATATACCTACCCGTTTGGTGGCATTAAACTGTGCGCCGACTGCACCGGAGACGGAGAATTGCAAAGGTTTCACAGTTTCCTTCTCTGTGCCCAGCTTACCATAAACACATTTCTCAATCATACCTCCACCGGATACATAAAGAGTAAACAGTTTCTTATCAAGGAAGTTCCAGTTTGCTTTTAACGGAATACCCAGATAATGCAGTTTCTGTTCTGTCTTCTGGTCGCTGTCCGCAAACTTTGCATCCGAAGAAAGCAAAGTGTAAGTCAACCCTGTCTCAACAGAAAAACCTTTCGCCAGACTCTTACGGACGGATAATCCAAAAGAGATAGGCTGATGGTGTTTCATATCAACCACCTGATTGGCCTGACGCAAATAAGGCACTCCATCTTCAAAGACCAACGTCTGGTCACTTGGTATGCTCAGCAAACCATTCGAAACCGATACCATGCTCACACGGGACATATAAGAAGGAATGCCCGATCCCAACTCTGTAGAAGCACCACCGGAGTTACCTACCGAAAGTCCCATCGACCATGTGCCTTTCTGTGAAGATGCCTTCTCAGTCGGAATATGCAGCTTATCTCTGCTGGAAGGACGGCGTGGTTTATTTCCCGGTTGTTCTGTATCCGTCTGCTTCTGCTGAGCAACCTTCGTTTCTTCCACCTGTTCCACTTCTGCTTTCCGGTCACCCGCCTTAGCTCCCACTTCCAAAGGAGCCTGTTTTTCTTTCTGAACAGGTGCATCTGCATTTGCTGTCGGTTGTGGAATATTCCGTTCCGCCTTCGCTATGCGATCCTTCACTACCGGACGTACTACCGGCTCTACCGTTGTTCCGGTCGCATCCGGTTGCTGTGCATCCGGCAAAATATCCGGAACAGAGGCTAACGCCGGAGTCTTGGCATGACGAATATCATCGGCAGCAGGAGTTCCCAAGAAATACAAACTGAGTGATGACACTAAAGCCAATAAAATGACAGCCGCAGCAGCTACTGTCCATTTACGATAAGGATATATCTTCCTCTCCACAGGAGGCATAAGTTCTTTTTCCAGTTGTTCCCAACCGGAAGCAGGCAGCGGCTCCGAGTAATCTCCGAGCTTCTCCTTCAACTTATTCATCCATAATTCTTTCTCTTCCATATCTCTACCTATCCGTTATTCATTATCCATTCTTTTACTCTCTTAGCCAACACGCTCTTCGCCCGAAATAATTGCGAAGCCGAGGACTTTTCATTAATACCTAATAACTGTGCTATTTCCTTATGCGACTTTTCCTCGAAGGTATAAAGGTTGAACACGGTACGGTATCCAGCCGGCAACTCTTCGATAAATCGCATCAATACTGCTTGCGGAATCATCTCAACAGCCGAAGCGTCGGGTTCCTCGTAGTCTTCGGGAACTTCCTCCAAAGGTGTCGACTGACTGATTACATCACTTTTGCGAAGATACTGTAAAGCAGTATTGACCATCACCCGTTCCATCCAAGCCCGTAATGAGCCTTCACCCCGCCAGGTGAACTTGTCGAAAGAACTGAATATTTTTATAAAACCATCGTGAAGCAGGTCCTGAGCTGTATCACGGTCGCCTGTATAGCGCAGACAGACGCCAAGCAAACGCCCTCCATAGTGCTCATACAATTCTTTGCGGGCTCGATTATTTCCCAGCCTGCATTGTTCCGACAACTCAAATTCTTCCATTTGCTTATACACGTGTTTACCTTATAAATGCAGCAAAGATAGAAATACTGCACAGAGAGAACAACTCTTTTGCAACTTTTGTTTCTTTAACAGATCCAAATGCAATATTTTCTCCCCTTCTGCATTTTCAAAATACAAAGCAACTAAATAGTATCAATTAAAAATCATTTTTATAGTATATGAAGAAATTTAAATTCATTGCATTTATAATTGCTGTTATGACCACCATGCCGATATTTCAGTCTTGTCTGGATGATGACTCTCCATCCGATTCGCTGGTCATCAGCACTATTAATCTGATCAGCCCGGATAGCAAGGATTTCTATTTCACCCTGGACGATGGAAAAACAATGTTCCCGAGTAATGGAAATGGATGGATCAGTGACAAGAGTAAAGACGGGCAACGCGCCTTTGTCATATTCAAAGAACTGGAAGAACCGGTGAAGGGATATGACTATAATATTCAGGTAAGAGAAATAAAAGAGATCCTGACCAAAGAAATCGTAACTATGGGAGAAGGAGAAAATACGGAAGAGAAGATCGGAGACGATAAAATCAATTCCACTTATATGTGGATTACCCAAGACAAGAAATATCTGACAATCGAATTCCAATATTACGGTACGCATAGCGAGGATAAGAAACATTTCCTGAATCTGGTCATCAACAACAAGGAAGCTGAACCTGCTGCCGATGATGCCAACGATGAGTATATCAATCTTGAATTCCGGCATAACGACGAAGGCGATACCGCCGACCGTCTGGGCGAAGGGTATATATCTTTCAAACTGGACAAGATTCAAGATCAGATGAAAGGTAAGAAAGGACTCAGAATACGTGTCAAAACCTTATATAACGGGGAAAAATTCTATGAAGTGAAATTCCCCTCATCTAATTAAATCTAGTAATTATAGAAACACTCTTTTTATTATAATATATAATTACGCAAAAGAGGGCGACAGTTGTGAAACTCTCGCCCTTAATTTTATCATGAAGTGATCCGTTTATTTCTTCTTATTATTTCTTTTCATTTTTGTCACCGAAATAATTCCAGACGAGTGCACTGACAGCCGCTCCTACAAACGGTGCTACAATAAACAGCCACAACTGCGACAACGCTTCTCCACCCTGGAACAATGCCGGACCGATACTACGTGCCGGATTGACGGAAGTACCCGTAATAGGGATACATACGATATGTACCAATACCAGCGAAAGCCCGATAGCAAGCCCTGCGAAAGCGCCCGCCCCTTTCTTCGGATCGGTAGATCCCAGCACCACTAATACGAAAATGAAAGTAAACACGACTTCTGCAATGAATGCCTGTAACATTTCGCCATCACCGAAACCATTGGAACCGGTAGCTGTCGGTCCGTCGTGCCCACCGGTAGTCACTAATGCGTAAAGAATAGCCGAACCGATAATCGCTCCTATCACCTGGAAAAGCATATACATGCCTGCATCTTTTCCATTCATACGTCCCGAAAGGAATACCCCTAACGTAATAGCAGGATTGATGTGACATCCCGAGATACCTCCGATAGCATACGCCATCGCCACTACTGAAAGTCCAAATGCCAAAGCAACACCGACTGTTCCTACTCCGGCTCCTACAGTACCGGCCATACTACCGGCAAAAACAGCACTTCCACATCCCATCAGAACGAGCACCATCGTCCCAATCATTTCTGCAATGTATTTTTTCATATTACTAAATAAAAATGGTTGATTCCTCAAATATAAAGAATTAAGACCAGAATTCAAAACGTATATGCCTAATTATTACTATCTTTGCGACATTTTTGAATAAAACCATCCAAACGATCCAATGAAAAAAGGACTATTTTATGCTATATTGGCCTCTGTACTATGGGCTATCGTCAATCCGTTCATCAAACAAGGGTTGAGCTATGACTTTTCTCCTATGAACTTTGCAGGTATCCGATTTACTACCGTAGGTATCATTCTTTTCGCTTATACCTGGCACAAGGGTATGTGGAAGGAGATTCGGCAACACAGTAAATTGTTTCTGAATTTGATTCTGATTAATATGTTTATGGGGTACACAGCTTTCTATTTTGGTGTCGATTTCGTAAGCGGAGCTATTTCTTCCATTATTATGGGAATGACGCCACTGATCAATGTACTGTTAGCTCATCTGCTGGCAAGCAATGACCGGCTGAATATTCACAAAATCATTAGTCTTATTATCAGCCTCATCGGCCTGTTACTTATCGTAGGTATGGGCAGCAATGGCGCACCACTGGACTGGAAAGGGATCACGGGTATTGTACTTTTACTGCTTAGTATCATTTTTCAGGGGTATTCCGCGATTTCCGTATCAGAAGACAAAGGTAAGGTAAACCCTATTTTCCTGAATGCTGTACAGATGTTCTTCGGGGGACTGCTTATCTACATGGTAGGACTAGGTACGGAAGGATATCACTCCTTTATCGGGAAACCTGCCGGATTCTATATCAGCCTTTCCATTCTGGTATTTATCTCGGTTTTTGCGTTCAGTTTCTGGTTTATCGCTTTGCAAAGTAAAGGAGCTAAAGTTAGTGATATCAATATGTGCAGGTTAATCAACCCGATATTGGGTGCCGTACTGAGCTGGATAATGCTTCCGGGAGAATATCCGACATTCAGTACCGTTGCCGGAATGATTATTATAGTCAGCTCCCTCATTATTTATTTTAAGGGAGCCGAAATAGCTCAATGGCTGAAGCACAATAGAGCCAAAAGCGACATACAGGGATAAGGAATCTTACAATAAATATTGAATGGATTGCAAAGACTGCATTTCTTTGGGTATAGCTGCCAGAATCTCTTCTTTCAGAACATTCAGCAAGCTATGCCTGATAAAATCCCTGCTGGTTGCCAGTACAATCTGCCGTGTAGGACGGGGAATAGCAAATGGGCGTACTAATTTCTTTTGTTCTTCTGTCAGTTGTGAAACAGCCAACTCGGGAATAAAAGTAATCCCTTTTCCACTTTCCACCATACGCATAAACGTTTCCATGCTTCCCAAATGGTAGGCCATCTGATTGACTTTTACCGTTTCCATCTGACAGAAACGTACCAGCTGGTCACGGAAACAATGCCCCTCGTCCAACAGCCAAAGGCGTTCGCCTGTTATATCGGAAGTACGGATCATCTCATGCTTGAACAGAGGTTCCTTGCAAGATACATACCCGAAGAATGTTTCATAGAAAAGAGTTTCTTCTTTCAGGAAGGTATCCTCCAGTTTGCTTGCTATGATTGCGGCATCAAGTTCTCCGGCATGCAACGCCTGCTGAATATCCTGTGTTTTCATTTCCGTGACACGGATGTCCAGTTCCGGATGCTTTTCCATCAGTTGAGGAAAGAAACGAGGTAGTAAATAAGGAGCTATGGTTGGCAATACTCCCAAACGGAATACACCTGCCAGCGACTGCTTTTCTTCACTGATTATTTCTTTCACCTGTGCAGTCTGCGCCAAAATAACACGTGCCTGATCAATTATCTTTTCTCCAATCGCTGTGGGACAGACAGGCTGTACGGTACGGTCGAATAACTTTACTCCTAATTCCTCTTCCAATTTCTGAATCATTGCACTCAACGTAGGCTGTGTCACCCGGCAATATTCGGCTGCCCGGGCAAAATGACGAAACTGGTCCACTGCTAAAATATACTCCAATTGTTGTATTGTCATCTATCAAATCAGATTAAGTTATAGATTTCTTCTATGCAAAGATAGAAATTTTCAGTTTGACAACAAGCATTTTCCGCCTTATCTTTGCAGTACAGAAAAAAAGAAAACGAATATAAATCATTAAAAACAAATAGAATATGAAAACTTTAGAATTTATCAAATTGAATGAATCGGGAGCAAACAACGTAGTAGCATCTTTGCAGCAATTACTGGCAGACTTCCAAGTGTATTACACCAACCTCCGCGGTTTCCACTGGAATATCAAAGGACATGACTTCTTCGTACTTCACAGCCAATTCGAAAAGATGTATGACGACACCGCTGAAAAGGTGGACGAAATCGCAGAACGTATCTTAATGCTGGGAGGAACTCCGGCTAACAAGTTCAGCGACTATCTGAAAGTGGCAAACATCAATGAAGTGGATAAGGTAAGCAACGGCGAACAAGCATTGAATAACATTCTGCAGTCTATCAGCTATCTGATTGGTGAAGAACGTAAGATTTTGTCTATCGCTTCGCAAGCCGGAGACGAAGTGACAGTTTCGATGATGAGTGATTATCTGAAAGAACAGGAAAAGATGGTTTGGATGCTGACGGCTTATAACAGCAAGTAAATATAAGGTTTAGATTTTAAGTGAAAAAGCGGGTGCCTCAGAGTTATATCTGATACACTCGCTTTTAATTTATAACCTTATCTCAGGTTCTTACTTCCGGACACAGACTTCACCGAAATATGAGTTGTTAGTCTTATGTCATCAGAAGAAGCACCAATCATTATCCGGAAATCTCCAGTTTCCACCACACGCTTCATACTCCGGTCGATAATGGACAAATCTTTTTCGGTTAGGGTGAAAAGAATTTCTTTCTCCTCTCCTTTTCTCAGAAAGAAACGTTCAAAATGCTTTAATTGCTTCAGGGGCTGGACTACCGAAGCGTACTCATCTTTCAGATAAAGTTGCGCAACTTCTTCACCGTCATAGTTCCCGGTATTTTTTACCTTAAATGAGACTTCGAAATGACAAGGGGATTTCTGTGTTATTTGCAAATCCGAATATTCGAAAGTGGTATAACTCAAACCATAGCCAAAACCATAGAGCGGAGAAGCGGCCATTTCGACATAATCATGATTGCGAGGAGCTTTTTTATTATAATAAACAGGTATCTGTCCAACAGAACGGGGAACAGAAACCGGTAATCGCCCGGCAGGATTATAGTCACCAAACAAGACATCGGCTATTGCATCCCCTCCTGCCTGCCCCGGATAAGAAGCGGTCAGCAATGCATCGGCACACTCGGATGCCCAGACTTTGTCTAACGGGCGCCCTTCTATATAGACAACGATTAATGGTTTTCCGGTGGTTTTCAGTGCATTCAGCAAGTCCTGCTGTTTTCCCAGTAAGGTCAGAGTAGCCCTGTCAAAGCCCTCACCACATTCCATATCGCTGATGCTCTTTTCGTCTGCGATTGCCGCGCCCGTTTCTTGATAGCTCGTCTTGAAATCACGTGCGCTGGAGCCTCCTACTACCGCTATTATGACTTCCGAACGGTGTGCTGCTTCAACTGCCTCCGCTATCTCATTCACAGTAGTATCACGGATAGCACATCCACGCACGTACTCCACTCTGGAGGGAGAGAGTTTAGAGATAACTCCATCCAATACGGTTCTTATGTCCTTATCTTCTTGTGGTGCTGTATAGTCTCCCAGCATGTTATAACGATTGTCTGCATTCGGTCCGACGACCGCCACTCTTTTTATTTTCTTACTTAAAGGAAGAATAAAATTCTTATTCTCCAACAATACTACAGACGATTGCGCTACTTTGCGTGCCAGTTTGACGTGCTCCTTATTACGCACCATTTTCGTAGTCGTTTTCGGATTTACATAAGGATGTTCAAACAATCCCATTTCAAACTTCATCCGCAATATCCGGTCTACAGCTGCATTAATCTGCGTTTCATCCAGTTTTCCAGACCGGACAGCTTGCAACAGATTCATAAACGCATCACCACCCAAATCTATATCGACTCCGGCAGATAGTGCCTGTACAGCCGCTTCTTCCATAGTGGAAGCAACGAAATGACTTTCGTGAATACCTTCGATACTATATAAGTCGGAAACAACAAATCCACGAAATTTCCACTCATTACGTAATAATTGTGTCAGCAAATAATGATTTGCCGTACAGGGAATACCATCTATTGAATTGTAAGAAGTCATCACAGAGAGTGCTCCTGCCTCTATCGCTTCCCGAAAAGGAGGAAGGAAGTTCTCATGCAGGTCCCGGGCCCCTACTGATGCATAGTTTCCGTTTTGTCCGCCTTCCGGCACCGCATAAGCCAGAAAATGCTTCAAAGTAGCTATGGTAGCATGCTCCCGGGATAAATCTCCGCTTCCTAATCCCGTGACCATCGCAGCTCCCAAGCGTCCACTCAATACGGGATCTTCGCCGAAGGTTTCCTCTACACGCGACCAGCGAGGGTCGCGAGACAAATCCAGTACAGGCCCATAACTTATATGCGCACCCTGTGAACGAATCTCTTTAGCAATCGCCTTTCCCACTTCTTCTATCAATGTCGGCGACCAAGTTGCCGCCATCCCTATGCCGGTAGGAAAGACAGTTGTCCCAATCGCCATATGTCCGTGAGGTGCTTCTTCAGCCAAAAATACGGGAATACCCAAACGGGTATTTTCTATTGCATATTTCTGCAATGCATTACCGGCTTTGGCTGCCAGTTCGGGGCGAAGTCCGTTCTCCAGGGTCTTCCTAGTCCAGGGATCAGCACGATAAGTCGCCCACAGCATACCTGCGTTCTTTTCTTTTATTAGTCTTTTAAACTTTTCAGAAGGGTACACTTCATCGTCCTTTATTTCGTACATTTCCCAGCCAAGAGGAGATAATAGTTGTCCGACCTTTTCCTCTAAAGTCATGCGTGAAAGCAAATCTTTCACCCGTTCGTCAACAGACAGGAGCGGATTTTTATAAAGTGGCAGAGAGGATTGGGCAAAAGCCCCGATATTCATTATCAATCCTATGATTAAAATAGATAATCGCTGTGTCATAATGCTATATGATATAATATAAAAATAACTTCCTGCAGGTTCCATTGTTGTTTCATGCGATGGAACTTTAGTTTCCAAGCAGGAGAAACTTTAGTTTCATTGGGAAGAAACATTTAGTTTCATTACTTGAAACTTTTGGTTTCAACGCTTGAAACTATTAGTTTCAAGGCATGAAACTAAATGTTCCTCCGGTTGAAACAAATCAAAGGTACTATTCATTCAAAAAGAATGCACCAAGAGACCGCACTGAGATATAACAATCCCTTATGTTGCAGATAATTTATCTGCAACACATCTGCAACACTATACACCACATTAAATCAAACCAATAAAAAGGCTGGTGACAGATGGTGCAGATAAAACAAAAAGTATTCTAGAGAGAGATTATTGACATCCTATCTCCGCTATTCCCAAAGAATCGCTTTCATCCACCATTCGAGTCGCTTTTAACCTAAGATAGCGAGCCTCAACCGGACTAAAGTACACATTCTGAAGAATCGGATTATTACGGATATTCGAAAATTCTCCCTGAGCTACGACTTTCATCGTCTCTTCGGTAGTACCGGCAGACAGTTCGTACGATGAAATCAGCCCTTTACTGTATTCACTTTGGTCGGGCAAATAGTAAAATGAATGAATGGTACGATTTTCGCCAAGGTCAATCACGATTTCTTTCCCTGAGATAAGAGCGGTAGTCTGATCGTTTTTGTCACTGCATTTCTTTGCTTCTTCTGCATCCACCCCTAAAATCGCAAAGGGGAAAGTCCTCAATTCTGAAGTTGCCGATGTATAATTCTCCGTTACATCGGGTGCATAATAAGCTCCTGCCTCACTGATACACAAGCATCCGCGGGCATCGGTAAACCTTATGCGCAGTTCTTCCGTTTCGACCGTTTCAAAGCGCAACAGACGTTTGTAGCCTACGGTGGTAGTATCCTCGTTACATTTAACCGGCAGCCATTGGTCTCCCTCCTTGTATTCTACAACAAAAGACTTCACCCGTTGCCCCAAAGGTATGTACTCTTGAATCATCACCCGGTTCATCTTCGTCGGCTGAGTGAAAGTAAAAGTCAGATCAGCGGAAGTCACTCCGTCGTTGGTCGCCCAATAAGTTTCATACTGTCCATCCGTTGCGGCACGAACCTTGAATTTTCCTCCACGCTCATCGGAAGCTACGACTTTTGCACTGCTCAACAAATTATCTGCCAACTCTTTCTGAACTCTTTGATGGAAAGAAACTGCATTCAATGAATCGGTCGGATGAATCAAACCGTTACGATCTACCGGGAAGTTCAATAATAAAGTCGCATTATGCCCCACACTACGATAGTACAAGTCCGTCAGTTGATCGACTGTTTTTACTTTATCATCTTCTTCAGGATGATAGAACCATCCCGGACGGATGGAAACATCACATTCCGCTGCTACCCATTGATTACCGTCGGCATGCCCATACTGCAGTTCTCGATATTTGGGATATCCCGGATATACCTCGCCTGCCCGAAGGAAAGACCAGTTGGTAGCTCCGGCAAATCCACTCTCATTTCCTACCCAACGGCACCCCGGTCCGCCATCCGAGAAGATCACCGCCTGCGGTTGCAATTCATCAATCATCTTGTAAGCACGCGGATAATCATAGTACGTTTTACGGTCGATGGTACGTACATCTTTTGCTCCTCCGTACCAACCGTCGCCTCCATTGGCTCCATCGAACCAGATTTCAAAGACGTCTCCATAATTAGTGAGCAATTCATTCAACTGCTTATAGAAATAATCCACATACTCCGGCGTACCATAATTTGCCTGATGCCTGTCCCATGGAGAAAGATAAACGGCAAACTTGATACCGTACTTCTTGCAGGCATCAGAAAGTTCGCGTACAATATCACCTTTACCGTCTTTGTAAGGAGTATTCCGGATGCAATATTCTGTCAGTTGTGTAGGCCACAGGCAGAAGCCGTCATGATGTTTGGCTGTCAGGATCACTCCTTTCATACCGGAGTTGACAAAGGTCTGCACCCATTGCTCACAGTCCAGACGAGCCGGATTAAACGTTTTCGGATCGGAGTCGCCATAGCCCCATTCCCGGTCATTGAAAGTATTGAGACCGAAATGCACAAAGGCATAAGTTTCCATCTTCTGCCAATTTACTTGCTTTTCCTGAGGAACAGGTAAAATAGCTTCCGGTACGGGAACACTCTGACATCCTGCCAAAAATAGACTAAAGACTGCTGTAGAAATGCTGGTTACGATTGGGGGTTTCTTCATGGTATTTGATTCATTTATAGTTTTATCTTTTCAGATGATTTTATTTGTCGGTGCTAAGATAGGAAATATTATATTACTAATCAACCGGATCGGCACATGTTATCACCAACGGTTTCACGAGTGCCCGTCCGTTGATCACGGGATAGACACGTGTTACAGCCGGAAACCTGCCGGAATATTGATATTCAACAGGCATCACACCTTCTTCACGGGCTTTCACCATGCGGGGACTGGTAAACTTAATATCCGTATTTCCACCTATCACCACAAACATCAGTTGCATATCATGATCGGTATCATTTACATATTTCAATTTCATCGTTTTCGTGCCACCTTTGCCTATCGTGCCGAATGCCATTACTTCAAAGTTCATCCAAAGTCCGCTACCATACTCATACGGATAGTTCTCCGATACCGGATGTTGGCAGGGAATGACAGTACCCTTTACCCAGATGCGGTTGTAGTTCGCATTGTTATTGCTCAAAACAACGACTTCCTTACTGAAGAATCCCGGTCGGTAAGCCGGATTGTAAGTCACTTTCACTTTCCCTGTGGCATTGGGGCGAAGCGGTTCTTTAGGATATTCAAACTGTACACAACCACAACCACTCGTTACCCCATTGATAGAAAGAACTTTCTGACTGACATTCCTAAACTCAAATTCATGTGAAACCAATCCGTCTTCTTCCTTTATTTCTCCAAAATCAAAGACGCGCTCTTCAAACACCAGTTCGTCAGAAAGCCGGGGCTCTTGCGCCATCGAAGGAAAGAGCACAAGGAATAAAAAGGTAATGGATAGAATCAATATTTTCATAATCTACAAGTATGGTACAAACATAATATTTTCCAAAGATAAGAGGGGACAAATAATTCTCTTTTCTCCATTTGACTTTGTCCCCTCCTCTATCAGATACGAAAATTCCGTTTATTCAGCATAAACGTCCAGCTCGTTGAAGGTACGGTAATATCCCCCCCATGAACCGCTACCATTGCTCCATTGCAAAGATAACCTCACATACCGTGCCGGAACCGCACCATAAAGTATGATATACTGATCTGTATTGTTCTCCACTACGGGAGCAGCAGCTCCCGCATCTGTCCAGTTGTTTCCATCAGTACTCAACTCTACTCCAATTCTGCTAAAGTTATAGTAAGAACCCCAACTCGAGGATGAATTTTTAAAATAAAGAGCAGTTACATTATTTGTAGCGTTCATATCAAGCGTAAAAGTAGGATTCTCTTCATTGGAGAATGACGCGCCAGAACCGGTATTTCCATCGAAAATGCGGGCTATCGAATTCGCATCTACCGAAGAATCGGTAGTTGTAGCCGTCCATGCAGAGCGGTCACTCACTTTTGCGCCTTTTATATCATCGGAGCCGGCATCTTCCTTAATCAGCCTTTCCTCCAGATTTACTACCACATAAGCCAGGTTTTTAGTAACGGTCACCTTTCCCTTTGTTGTCGACTCAAGACGTACAGGTATCAAGTAAGCTCCCTTTTCTGCCATACCGGAATACTTTTCTTCCGGTATGACGACTTCTATAGAGTCAGATGATAAATAAGAACCATTACCGACACTGACAGATGCCCTCTGCAAAACAGCTACAGAGGTCGTTTTATACTCCGTACCATTTTCCGTATTGAAAGCTTCCACCAAACCATTATCAATAACAGCAGTCACCGTTGCACTCCCATCCATGGGACGAGTAGCAGATACTCCAAACTTGGCGTAAACTTCATCACCAAAATATCCGACAGGCGTAGAAACCACCGTAAAGGTTTCGACAGCTGCTGAAGTATTATTAAACTGGCCTTTCGGAGGGAAATAAATTAGATTATCAGGATTACCCACAACATCATAACTCTCATCATCGCATGATTGAAAGCTAAATAGTCCGGCTACCGCCAGCAATCCTAAGATATATGTATTTATTTTCATAGCTATTCCATATTTTATTACTCGTTACACCTATTATTATCGTCACTATCCCATGCAATGGCACTGCTATAATTTAAGTTATAAGTCAGTCCGGCCCCTTCATTTATTTCACGGGCTGTATTGGTCCAGTCCATATCATAGCCATGTCCTGTTGCATCTTTAAAGATGTGTCCTTCGCCTTCATTCATCTTCCAGTATGCAACCAGACCTTCCGATTGTGAATCAACGCCACAAAGATTCATCTGTAGTTCGCCTGTACTCAAAGCACGGTTCCAGACACGAACTTCGGCAATACGGCCACGGAAATACTGAGATCCGCGATATCCTGTCCACGACATTCCCAGTTCAAAACGCTGGAAATCGACCGGTTTACCGTCACCATCACCTTGCGCATCTTTCACTCCGTCTACATACATAGTCAGTTTACTGCCATCATAAGTCAAAGAAATCATATACCAGCGGTCGGTACTAAAACGGGTGCTGGACACAATACTGCCACTGGGGCTTACCCACTGCAAAGCATTGATATCTAATCCATTCTCTCCAAATCGCAGCATGCTTGAACGCTGTTCGTCCGCAGAAGTGAAACTACACAGACGAGCTATACGATGCCACTCCTGAGAATAACATTTGATCTCATAGGTGAAGTTGGATAATTCCTGCTTCTTATCATCCGAGAAAATAAAGTTACTATAAAGATTCGTGTTACTGATATTCAATGAGGTGAAATGAATCACACGGGATATCTGCAGGAAAATAGTTTTCGATGGTTTCAATATGTCAAGCCCCTCCACTTGCGTCATAGTGACAGGAATGACATATACACGCCCTTCGGCAAAATCTTCCGTAGAAGTAACCTTGACTGTAACCGGTGTAGAGAAGGCTTTGCCTGCCTGAATCACGGCATCGGCATTTTCGAGAACCGCGGCACCATCCGGTATTGCATAATACTTAGTATTATGTTCTTGATTATAGGACTCTACCAACGATCTGTCAATAGCAAATTTCACATTCACATCCTTATCTACTTTGTCTGTGGTAGAGGCAGTAATTGCATACGAAGAAGGGGTATCCTCCACTACAAACTTTGTTACGGGTGTAGTTTCCGTTCCTGTGATAAAAGCTACATTTTTATTATAATCAAATTTATCACCCTCCGTACAACCCAGAATGGATAAACCTACTATTACTCCCAATAAGGAATGTTTAAATATATATGTTTTCATCATGATTCTTATTTATTCATTATTTATTCACTTATTGCAGGATTCATTATCTGAATGGCTTCCCTGAACTCATTGTAAGGTATACCTGACGATGAGTAATAGTTTCTTCCCAAGAAGAAAACTCCACAGCCGCCTTTACGACCTTTCGATGGCTCCCAACGTGCATAGTTCATCAGTTGGCCTCCGTCTGCATAGAACACTCCGAATGATTCACAATAAATCATCTTCTCGGGTGGAAAGTTGCTGGGTTGAGTCAAGAACCCGACCTGATTACTATAAGCTTGTTGAACGATATAATCACAATAAGGTATGATGTCTGTCGGTGGTGTTCCACTGAAATAGTCAACGATAAGCAACTTGTCCGGTTGTTCGCCTTCGGGACCAAAATACTTGCCAAGTTCCTTTATCAACCTTACCAGATCGGAGCTGCTCCATCCTTCCCAGTCGACGTCTACTCCATCAAGTCCCGGCTCCAACACTTGATTTACAATCCATTTGGCGTATGCAGCCATCGCTTCATCATCCTTATTTTGACTCAGATCATAATCAACACCATCAATGGTAAACTGGTGTCTGTAATGAGAAGCATCGGCATGCATGACAAAACGTGTACCCAGTTTCTGCTGACAGTATTGCATATCCGCATATGCTACCGGATGTGTCTCTGCTGTCGGTATTCCCATCCATAGGTTTACGATGTCTATACTGTCTGGCAGTCCTACCATACGTTCACCCCACGATGCGGGATCTTTATAGCCTGTCACACCTTCAATTGGTGACCACGCTTCGTAATAAGCATAACTTATCTCATGATCGCTTTTCTTGAAGGCACGCAGATTCTCAAAATACTGCTCGTCGTATGTCTTCAGCTTCTGAATTTCTAACGCTTCCACATCGGTATCACAACTATAGAAAAAGAATGTTCCGATAAGGAAAGTCAGTAAACCTGTTATTTTTGTTTTCATTGTAATTAGTGTTTTTAAAATTAAACAATGTCCATTTTCCTGTTATCGGGATCTTTTGTCCCACCAGAGTTTAGTTCCACCCGTATCCTGACCACCCAAAGCCGATATACCACTGGCAACGCCGCTGGCATTGTTGATCTTCTCGTCACGTGTATAAGGCAGACGGCGGACTTGCAATTCGGTATCAATCGTTCCATTACTGCTATTTCTCACTACAGGAATAACTTCCGGATAGCCTGTACGACGATATTCACTCCATCCTTCAGGACCGTCGGGATAAATGGCAATCCACTTCTGTGTGATGATACGTTCCAACTGTCCCTCAAAATCGGCATTATCATCCCATGCAGGAGTAACCTTGCTGCTGAAAGTATAATTATCACTACCTACATTATCTGCAAAAGCACCCGGAGTCGAGGTGTTGTCGGCCAGATAATCGTCTACACCGGCAGCATTGTTCTCTTCGAACGACATACGTACACCTTGTTCATAGAATGATTTGGCTGTACCACCCATCGTCCAGCCACGTAATGCACCTTCGGCACGCAGGAAGAACGATTCGGCAGCAGTCATCCATACTACCGGAGTGGAAGCACGGTTGATATTCAGGTTAGAGATCTTATTACCCTGATAGTTGCTCATGTTGCTTGTGGTGATACCGATACGTACGCCATGATATTCACCGTCGCCGGCTGTTGTAAAATAAGAGCTGATTCGTGAATCATTCAGTCCGTTCAAGTAGGCTACGATGGTAGCACCCGGACGACAGTCGCCCGAATTGAAGTTATAGGCGATCTCGTGCAACGGATGATGATATTCCAATGAGTTATGCGAAAGCTCGGCACGTTCCGCTTTACTTTCGATAAAGCCAAACATATTTTCCATCGATTTCTTTGCCTGTGCTTCTGCCAAAGTAGGATTCGCATAAGAGACACGTATAGCAAGACGCAAACGCAGTGTATTGGCAAACTTCACCCACTTCTCTACATCACCCCCATATACACAGTCATAATCGCTCATCAGCTTGGCATCCACATTTCCGTTCACATAATTGCTCAATACTTCGATAGCATTATCCAGTTCCTCAAAGAACTTATTATAAACCAAGTCCAATGCGTCGTATAAGCTGGAAGAGCCATAGTTTACATACGGAATAGGGCCGAAAGTATCAGCAATACGATGCATCCCTTCCACTTTTACGATAGTAGCCAATGCGTCAACTTCCGGCAACTCTTGCTCGGTAGCTATCTTGTGAATACTTTGCCACGGCGCCATAATGCCAGTATAGGCATAATCAAAAGTGGCATTTACCCATTGTTCCTGAAAGTTATACTGTCCGTTATGGTTGGTAGACCCTAAAGTAGCGGCTATGTAGCCCGAATAGAGATCGTGCGATAAGTTCTGGGCAATCTGATAGTCAGAATCGAGCTTGTCGCCATCATTTACGATAACAACCCGGCGCAGCATTTGCGAAAAGAAAGCACCTGTCTTCAGGTTGTCTGCTTCCATCATTTCCTCGGTGACTTCATTCGGATTTACATTATCCTCATAGTCGATACACGAAATGTTATTCAATAGCATCAAAGATATCCCGAGAATGGAAAGTTTGTTCCATGACCGTATTTTATTTAATATCATATCTTCTACAATTTATAAGTTTGATTAGAAATTAACTTTCACAGAGAATCCCAAATTACGCAGACTTGGTGACATAAACATGTCAATACCTTGAAAGTAAGTACCTGTACTTGCTGTCAGTTCCGGATCGAACGGAGCTTTTCTATAAAGGAAGAAGAGATTCTTACCGATGAAGGATACGTTCAACCCCTTAATCCAGTCCACATACTTGTTGATAGGAATATCATAGCCTAATGATAACTCAGCCAGACGGACATTAGTCGCACTATACGTATACATAGAGCCAATTCCCCCCTGAGCACCGGAGCCTCCAATCTTCGTATAGTAATCTTCCGCGCCGATAGGACGACCGTTGACAATAGCTCCGCCATTATCACGGGCATCGGCTGTAGCCTTTGAAGAGCCGTATGCATCCATTGTTGCCTGTGTCTGCGATACCACTACGCCACCGACACGTGCCGTAAACAGGAATCCTAATGAAAGACCTTTATAACTGAATGTATTGCCCCAGCCGAGGTTGTATTTAGGAGCACTGTTACCGGCTTTTACAAACTCGTCGGGCTGAGTGACTACGACCTGGTCCGAAGGATGGACATAGATAGCTCCATGTTCGTCCGTGCGAAGCGTATTCACATAAATATCACCGATAGATCCGCCTTCTGTCAGTATCATCTTATACATACTGGTTCCTCCCATATCGATTCTGTCCAGAGAAGTGAGTTCATGTGTATAAGGATCTTCATAGTTGCGCAGCAATTCCACTACCTTATTCTTGTTTAATGAATATGTCAGATAAGAACTCCAGCCAAAATCTCCCCATTTATCTTCAAAGCGCAAAGACAATTCAATACCTTTATTATCTACACGACCACCGTTGACAACTTCCGACTTATAACCGGTAGTGGAAGAAAGGGTACGCTCGAAGAACTGATTATAAGTGCGTGACTGATAAATAGATCCGTCCAGCCTCAAACGGTTCTTGAAGAACACAAAGTTAAATCCGGCTTCCCATGATTTGGTACGTTCCGGCTTCAGATTGGGGTTAGGACGGCGGGACTGGGTAACAGGAACTCCATCGACCAATGCATAAGTCGGAATGGCCAGAAATACGTCCGGAGAATTACCGACTTCCGAATAGGATACACGTACTTTCATGTACGGCATGATATCCGTACTGCAACGGAATATGTCTGTGATAATCCCCGAAAGACCGATAGACGGATAGAAGAAAGAACCGGTATTCGTGCCTTTGAAGGTAGACGACCAGTCATTACGAGCCGTCACATCCAGATAAGCCATAGATTTATAGCCGATTTGCGCGCTGCCGAATATAGCACGTTTCTTCAAATGATAGCCATATTGATTAGCCAGGTTCTTCTCCGAAGTGTCCACGTTTCCAAAAGTAAAGAGGTTGGCCACTGACTTCAGCTTACCTCCGAAATAATCGGACTGATAATCATTGTTTTCGAAGTTTGCTCCCACATTGGCCGTTAAATTAAGGGTATTGTCAACAAAGTACTTATTGATATTCAGTAACAGTTCGCCGTATATCTGCTGATTTTCAATATTACTCTTGGAGTAGTAACCATATTTTGAAGCAAACAAGGTGTTCGTTCCTGCATCATACATACGTTCACGGCGCTCGTTGTTGCGGTCCATCTTGGCACGGGCTGTCACATTAATCCAGTCAGCAAAATCATATTTTGCCGATGCAGTAGCCATATAACGGTTCTTATGATTAGGTATTTTGATATGCTCGGTAATCCAATACGGGTTCTGCAAAGCCAGACTGGTACTGTAAGGCCAATACTGGGTCAGTAAGTTTCGCTCTGAATCGTAACGCTGATATGCCTGAACCTTCGAGAAATCATCTCCCGCGGGAAACAGATAAAGAGGAACCAGCGGGTTATAATAAAGTCCCTGAGAGGTCATGTTCTGCTCTTTTACAGAGCTAAGCATAAAACTCAGGTCGAGAGTCAGCTTATCTTTCAACATCTTGGCAACATTACGGACGGTAACATTATAACGCTCGTAGTCATTATTATGAATAATACCGTTGGCATTCGTAGTACCTAAAGATAAGTAAGTCTGATTCTTGTCAGTACCTGTAGAAAGACTGGCCGCATTGGTTACATTTACGCCCGTCTGAAAGAAATCTTTAGGATCATAGCTGCTCGGTGTATTCAATTTGCTGCCCCAACTGTAGTAACTACCTACTTCGGTCTGCCCATAAGTATTCTGGAACTCAGGCAAAACAAGAGGAGCTGAGAAAGTCGTATTATTGGATATGCTGACCGAAGTACGCCCTTCTCTTCCTTTTTTAGTAGTAATCATTACTACACCATTGGCAGCGGCACTACCGTAAAGAGCAGCAGCTGACGGTCCGCTCAAAACGGATATGCTCTCGATATCCTCGGGATTCAGACCGGAAATAGGATCACCGGACTGACCGGCACCTTCGTATGAATCCGTAGGCTGCGTAGAAGCTGCACTCATATCACTCATCGGAATACCATCGACTACATAAAGAGCATTGTTATTACCATTCAAGGATTTGGTACCACGCATCACAACACGTGAAGAACCGCCTACACCGGCTGAAGATGAGTTGATCGTAACACCGGCAACCTTACCATTCAGGTTGTTGACGAAGTTGGCATCGGCAATGCGTGTAATCTCATCATTACTCACTTGCTGTACATTGTAAGACAATGATTTGGCTTCCTTCTTGATGCCCAGTGCAGTAACAACGACTTCATTCAGTACTTCCGTATCCTCAGTCAGCACAATATTCAAAACCTGCGCATTCTGAACCCTTACAGTTTTCGTGGCATATCCCACATAGGATACTTCCAGAACATCTCCCTTTTTAGCTTGCAACGAGAAATTTCCGTTTATGTCAGTAATAGTACCGACCGTAGAATCTTTCACTTTAACATTCACACCAATCAACGGATCTCCGCCAGCATCCTTCACAACTCCTTTTACCTGGATTTGTCCTTCCTGCTGAACAAGTTGCATCTTATTGGTCGACAAAATAATCTGTTTGTCAACTACGGTATACGTGATATCGGTTCCCTTAAAAATATCATCCAGAATATCCAGAATCTTACCGGATTTATTTCTCACAGAAACAATGCGATTCTTCTGAATAGTTTTGTCATTGTAAAGGAAAACATAATCGGAAGTTTCTTCTATTTTATTCAGTATCTGTTCTACAGATACATTGTTCATAGAAATGGCAACATGCGTTCGTTGAGCATAGCCATTCTCTGCAGGAAGTTGTAAAACGACTGCAAAAAGTAGTGCCAGACTAATCCTCATAACTAAAGGTAGTTTTAGATTTAAAGCATATTTAGGACATAATGCAATAAATGAATGATTTTTTTTCATACATTTGCGGTTAACTAAAGTTTATTACTATAATGAACTATGGTTTGATTCCGGTTAGCGTTTGCAAGACTCCTTACCGCGAATCTGAAAATTTGGAGGGAAGACAGCTGTTGGTAGCAGCTTTCTTCCTTTTTTTACGATCTTTGTGTTATCTCATAGGCTACTCTCATTTTTATGGTTACTAATATAAATCTACAATTATTTTTTTCTTTGTAAATGTATCATCTGCCTGTTGTACCGCTTCCTCAGTTCTCCATTTCAAGGCAGCAGACTTAGCCAGATAATCCAATATTTGCGGCAGTGTTTCATTACGGAAAGTAGCGCGGTATTTATACTCCTTCCCTGATATATTATTAAACTGAATATCTACATTGAAATGCCGTGCCAGCCGTTTGAATATCTCATCCAACTCAGCATTTCGGAATATCAGTTTACCGTCTTTCCACGCCACCTTTTCATACACATCCACTTTTCCTTTCATCAACTTCTGATCCGCCTTGTTATAAAGTAATCGTTCTCCCGGAGCCAACTGAACAGTCGTCTTTCCATCAGGTGAAATAACGTTTACTTTACCTTTCTCCAATACCGTCTCTATACTATTATCATCTTCGTAAGCATTTACATTAAATTTTGTTCCGTAAACATACACGCTTAAACCGGCAGGAGTATTTACGTAAAAGGGCCGTTCCCGGTCTGCCTCTACCTCAAAATAGGCTTCACCCTTCAATTCTACATTACGGTTATCTTTCTTAAAAACGGTAGGATAACGGAGAGTACTACCGGAGTTTAACCAGACCACCGAATGGTCAGGAAGTTCGTAGCGAATAATCGAGCCTGTAGCTGCCACAACTTCCGCATATTTTTCTTCGGCATCTGTCGCTCCCCAATATAAATATCCCAAAACCAAAGAAGAAAGCAACAAAGGTATAGTCAAGAATGCAGCATAACGCATCAACTGATTATACATACTCCTTCTTCTGTTGATCTTTATTTTGGTTTGTGCCTGTTGATAGGCGCCCAGCACATCAATGGACTCCATTTCTTTAATGTCTTCTCCTAATGCCTGTGCTTTACGGAGCAATGATTCCGGATTCATATTTTCCATATTCTCTTTCAAAATCTTATCTTTTAATTGCAATTACACTAATAGTACAACTGAAGCAATCGAAAAGGGACAGGCAAAACAAAGTTTTTTTTATTTTATTTTTCAAGCTAACTTATTTTCTACAGCTTCATACCAAAAACAAAAAAAGAAAGGATATTTTAGGTAATGATGATTATCTTATTATATATTTGCAGCAAAATGAAAAACTACAGAATCTCAATATAATGAAAATATCTTTTTCCAAACAGACGAAAGAAAGGGCCTTCAAGCAGCTTTATGAGGAGTATTACGCCCCTTTCTGTCTGTATGCAAAAAGATTTGTAGATGATAAGGAAACCCGCGAAGACATCGTTTCGGATGTATTTACCTCTTTATGGGACAAGCTGGATACAGACTCTTTCGATTTGCAATCAGAGACAGCCTTGGGATATATAAAGATGTGT